>NZ_JBICMK010000097.1:0-423845 GCF_043106315.1 Pseudomonas sp. FYR_5
GTCGCCATCGCGAATGGACTGTTCGCTGAGTCAAAACAGACGAGTTCGCTTCTTGCTTCTTGCTTCTTGCTTCTTGGATGTGGGCATCCACATCGAGTAGGTATTCATTCGCGCAGGTGGCGCATAGTCACCTTTCCGCCCTTACGGCGGGTCACTTTTTGTCAAACGCGACAAAAAGTAACCAAAAAACGCTGTGCTCCCATCATCCGGCCCCTGCGCTACGCTCCGGGGTCCCCTCGCTCCGGGCTTGCTCCCGGGAGGACCGCGCTGCAGGCCCCATCCTGGGGCCCAGCGCTTGACGGGCATCCATGCCCGTCACCTCCCTTCGCAAGCCCTGCGCTCGGCCTCCTGAAGTCGCAATCCGCGGCGCCTGGGCTATCGCGCGCTTAGAAGCAAAATCAAAAGCCGAAGCGAGAGCGAGAGCGAGAGCGAGAGCGAGAGCGAGAGCATCGGGATCTTGCCTTGTTTGGCTCAATGCCCCGCCGATGCCGGCCCCGCCTTGGCGGTAAAGGGCGGCTTGGCAAACCACACCAGCAGAATCAACCCGGCAAATACCCAGCTCATCAAGGTGAAATAATCCACCGTCGACATCATGTAAGCCTGCCCATTGAGTATCTGCTCCAACTGCGCGTAACTCTGCGGACTGGCGCCGCCCAACTGCTCAAGGGTATGCCGCGTCGCCGGATCGAACTGGCTGATGTGCTCGCTCAGGTAGGCATGGTGCTGGTCCGCCCGACGAATCCAGATCCAGGTAGTCAACGAAGCCGCAAAACTCCCGCCCAAGGTCCGCAGGAAAGTCGCCAGCCCCGAACCGTCGGCAATCTGGTGCGGCGGCAGGTCTGACAGCAGGATGCTCAAGGTCGGCATGAAGAACAACGCCACGCCAATCCCCATGAACAACTGCACCAAGGCCACGTGCTGGAAGTCCACCTCGCTGGTGAAACCGGCACGCATGTAGCAACTGGTGCCGATCGCCAGGAACGCCAACCCAGCCAGCACCCGCAGGTCGAACCGGTGCGCATATTTGCCCACGAACGGCGACATGATCACCGGCAGCAAGCCGATCGGCGCCACCGCCAGGCCTGCCCAGGTCGCGGTATAGCCCATCTGCGTCTGCAACCACTGCGGCAGGATCAGGTTGATACCGAAGAACCCGGCATACCCCCCAACCAGCACGATAGTGCCAATGCGGAAGTTGCGGTGCACGAACAGCCGAAGGTTGACCACCGGGTGCCGGTCGGTCAGCTCCCAGATCACGAACACCGCCAGAAACACCACCGAAATCAGGCTGCCGACAATGATGAACGACGACTCGAACCAGTCCAGATCGTTACCCTTGTCCAGCACTACCTGCAAGGCACCGACGCCGATAATAAGGGTCAACAGGCCAATGTAATCCATCGGTTGGCGGCTGGTGACCACCGGGCGCGTGCGCATCTGCTGGCGCACCACGGCAGCAGCGAACAGGCCGATGGGCACGTTGATGAAGAAGATCCACGGCCAGCTGTAGCTATCGGTAATCCAGCCCCCCAGTATCGGCCCGGCAATCGGCGCCACCACCGTGACCATCGCCAGCAGCGCCAGTGCCATCCCCCGTTTTGCAGGGGGATAGACAGCAATCAGCAGGGTCTGGGTCATCGGGTAAAGCGGCCCGGCGACCACGCCCTGCAAGACGCGAAACCCGACCAGCTCGGGCATCGACTGGGCAATACCGCACAGGAACGACGCCAGCACGAACAGCAGCGTGGCCCAGATGAACAGCTTCACTTCACCAAAGCGCCGGCTCAGCCAGCCGGTCAGCGGCAAGGCGATAGCGTTGCTCACCGCGAACGAGGTGATGACCCAGGTGCCTTGCTCGTAGCTTACCCCCAGGTTGCCGGAGATGGTCGGCAGGGCCACGTTGGCGATGGTGGTGTCCAGCACCTGCATGAACGTCGCCAACGACAGACCGATGGTGGTCAGCAGCAGACTCGGCGGCGTGAACTGGGCAGCGGCGTTGTTGCTCATCGCTGCGCCGTCTTGCCGGTTGCGCTGTTTTCGTGAATCAGCCGGGCGATCAGGTTGTCGGCTTCGACCAGCTGGTGGTCATACACCTGGGTGGTGTAGCTGGCCTTCTGCGGTGGCTGCTGGGCCAGGGCCGGACCGCTCTGGTCATGCAGGTCGACTTCGACCACGGTGGACAGGCCGATACGGAGGGGGTGGTCCTTGAGCTGGTCGGGGCTGAGGTGGATGCGCACGGGTACTCGCTGAACAATCTTGATCCAGTTACCGGTGGCGTTCTGCGCCGGCAGCAAGGCAAAGGCGCTGCCGGTGCCCGCGCCAAGGCTGTCGACCGTGCCGCTGTACTTGACCTCGCTGCCATACAAATCAGCGGTGATTTCCACCGGCTGGCCGATGCGCATCTCACGCAGCTGGGTTTCCTTGAAGTTGGCATCGATCCACACCTGATCCAGCGGGATGACCGCCATGGTCGCGGTGCCCGGCTGCAGGCGCTGGCCCAACTGGACGGTACGCTTGGCGACGTAGCCGGTGACCGGCGCGACCAACGTGGTGCGGGCATGGTCGAGGTAGGCCTGGCGCAGGTCGGCAGCAGCAGCCATGACGTCGGGGTGCGAGGACACCACGGTGTCGTCGACCAGCGCACTGCTGGTGCTGAGCTGTTGGCGCGCGCTGTTGACGGCGGCCTGGGCAACGGTCAGGTCGTCGCGGGCATGGGACAGTTCTTCTGCGGCAATCGCACCGCTGTCAGCCAGCACCTTGCGCCGGTTGAAGTCTTGCTGCGCCTTGCGCAGTTCGGCCTGGCGCGTTTCCAGTTGAGCCTTTAGCGAGTCGACGTTGCTGTACAGCCCGCGCACCTGCCGCACGGTGCGTGCCAGCTTGGCTTCGGCGGACTGCAAGGCGACTTCGCTGTCGGCCGGGTCGAATTGCAGCAATACCTGGCCGGCGTGGACCAGGTCGCCGTCATCGGCCCCGATGCTGGTAACGGTGCCAGCGACTAGCGGGGTGATCTCCACCACGTTGCCGTTGACATAGGCATCGTCGGTGCTTTCGTGCCAACGCCCGACAATGCTGTACCAGGCCCAGGTGCCTGCCCCGGCAAGGATCAGCAGCAACAGCAGGCCAAGCAGCCAGGCCTTGCGCTTGCGTGACGGCTCAGGCGCGACGGAGGGAGTCGGGGTATCTGTAGGTGTGGCCATGACAATACCTTGGATAATTCGTTACAGGGTTCAACGGTCGCCGAAGCGGCGGATCGTCAGAGGGTCGCCAGCACCGAGCAGCACCTTGGCCAGCAGGCCTTCCAGGGTCTTGAGCTCCTCTGGTGCCAGCACGCCGCACAACTCGTTCATGGCGGCGGCGCCGATTTCCGGCAGGCGGTTGGCCAGGCGCTGGCCGTCGGCAGTGAGTGCCAGGCGCACTTGGCGACGGTCGTCGGCGCAGCGGTTGCGCACGATCAGCTCCTTCTGCTCGAGGCGGTCGAGCATGCGGGTCATCGAACCGCTGTCCAGGCCCAGGTACCGGCACAGCTCGGCCGGGGTATCCACCTGGTACTGGGTGACGATGATCAGCACTTTGAACTGCGCGGCGGTGACGCCCTCTGACTCCAGGTGCCAGTCAAGAATGCGGTCTTTGAGGATCGCTGCGCGGCCAAGCAACATGCCGATGGCGCAGGTCTGGAAGTTTTCGGGGGAAAAATGGGCCATCGTTGACTGCTCAGTTAAGTGTGTGGAAATATTACTGCCTAGGCAGTGAATGTCAAAGCTTTCATTAGCAAGCTATGAAATATTTCATGACTTCTGCCTGTCTCACCGGTCTCAGCAGGCGCGTATTGCGGCCCTTTGCTACACACAAGGCCGCGCCTGCAAGGGTGTGCGTAAAGGCGGCTAACGCGCTCGCAGGCCCAGCGCCTCCACCGCCCCGCAAGCAATCGCCATTCCCACCAGTTCTGCGAGGCTGCCCGCCTGCAACCGCTTCATCACCCGCCCCCGGTACAGGTCCACGGTCTTGACGCTGATGCCCAACTGCTCGGCAATTTCGCGGTTGTTCAACCCTTGGGCCAAGGGTACGAAGACGTCTCGCTCACGCGGCGTCAGGCCATCGATACGCGCCTGCACCAAGGCCAGCGCCTGATCGCCCTGTCGCGCCAGCCCGGCGTGCTCCAGCGCAGCCTGAACGCTGTCGAGCAGCAACTGGTCGTTGTAGGGTTTTTCGATGAAGTCGCAGGCGCCGGCCTTGAACGCCCGCACCACGATCGGGACATCGGCATGACCGCTGACGAAGATCACCGGCACCATCAGGCCACGCTCACGCATCGCCTGCTGCACAGCCAACCCGCCCAAACCCGGCATGCGCACATCCAGCAAGACGCAAGCGGGCCCATCATCGATGCAGGCGTCGAGAAACGCCTGCCCGCTGGCGAACGGCAAGGCTTGCAGGCCCACCGACTGCAGCAGCCAGACCGTAGAGTCGCGCATCCCCTGGTCGTCATCGACCACATACACTTTTGCTTGCAACACCGCCTCCCCTTATTCCCTGCTGACCGCCAGCCGGCAGCACAGTACCAGACCGCCGTTGTCACCCGCCCGCGCCCACAGGCTGCCACCAAAGCCTTCGATCAGGCTGCGACTCATGCTCAAGCCCAAGCCCAGGCCGTCGGCCTTGCTGGTGGTAAACGGCGTAAAGATTTCATCCAGCCGCTCCGGCGCCACGCCCGGGCCCTGGTCGGCTACCTCAACCAGTACCCCATCGCCATCGCGCGCCGCGCAGAGCAGGATACGTGACGGCCGCTCCCCCTGCTGCTCGCGATTGGCATCGATGGCATTGCGCAGCAGGTTGAGCAGCACCTGCTCCAGCAGCACCCGGTCGGCATACACCAAGGGCAGTTGAGCGCTCATGCGAAGTTCCACCTGCACCTGGTCCCGCGCGGCTTCCCAGGCACACAGACGCATGGCTTCGCCAGCCAGCTCGGCCACATCCAGCGCCTCCAGGCGGCGCGGCCCCTTGCGCAGGAAGGCACGCAGGCGGCGGATCACTTCGGCGGCATGGGTGGCCTGCTCGCTGATACGCTGCAGACCCTGGCCTACTCGCTCGCGAGCCAAGGGGTCACGGTCCAGGCCCTGCAGATAACGCTGACTGGCGTTGGCATAGTTGACCACGGCGGCCAGTGGCTGGTTGATCTCGTGGGCGATACCCGAGGCCAGCTCGCCCAGGGTAGCGAGGCGGGCACTGTGCGCCAGGCTTTCCTGCGCTTCGATGCGCAAGGTGATGTCGCGGGACACGCTGACCACCTCCACCACCGCGCCGGTGTAAGTCTCACGGATCGCCCGGCTGGCGATTTCGAACCAACGGTAGCCACCTGTCGCCTGGCGCACCCGGCAAGTCATCGTGTGGTAGCCGTCCTGGTCCAGCGCGGCAGCGGCCTGACGCAGCACCTGACGCCGCTCGCGCGGATGCAGCAGGGTATGTACAGGCATGCCACGCAGTTGCTCGGGCCACAGGCCGAGCAGGCGGTAGGCTGCCGGTGAGGCATCGAGAAAGCGGCCATCGGGGCTGTGCCGGGAAATCAGGTCGGTGGTGTTTTCGATGATCAGCCAATACAGGCGCCGGGCGCGGCTGGCTTCGCGTGCGCCATGGCGCTCTTCACTGGCATCGCGACAGCGGCCCAGCACCTGCTGGCCCTGGTTGTCCGGCATGAACGTCCACAACACGATGCGTTCGCCGACCTGCACCTCGACATCGCTGATCGCCCGATGCTGGCGCAAACAGGCACGTACCAGTGCAGCGCAATTGGCCGGCAGCCAGCGAGCCAGCTCAGGCCCTTCGGCGACCCAGGCCTGCAGTGCCGGGTTGAGTGCCAGCGGGCTTGCATCACTGGCCAGCAACAGACTGGGTTGTGGGTCGTTGGTGAGCAAGGGGTAAGCAGTGTCATCCACAGTAGGCGGCCTGTTTTTTATAGTAGTTTTACTATATTGCTATAGTCGATATTCCTAATACCATAGCGACTCGCGTAAAACTGCGACAGAGGGGGCGGCCCACCGTCCGCCCCCACTGCACCCTGAACAGAGCTAACAATCAGCCATCGGGGGTCAGGTGCACAGGCTGCGTCTGCCTCCCTTACAGGATTACCGCATGTCGATCTATGCCCAGGGCCTGATGCCCGCTGCCGTCAACCATGTCGCCCTCACCCCGCTGAGCTTCATCGAACGCACCGCTGCCGTTTACGGCAACTACCCGGCCGTCATCCACGGCGCCATCCGCCGCAACTGGCAAGAAACCTACCAACGCTGTCGGCGCCTGGCCAGCGCCCTGGCCGGCCGTGGCATTGGCCGCGGCGACACCGTGGCAGTGATGCTGCCCAACACCCCGACCATGCTCGAGGCGCACTTCGGCGTACCCATGACTGGTGCCGTGCTCAATACCCTGAACGTGCGCCTGGATGCCGAGGCCATCGCCTTCATGCTGCAGCATGGCGAGGCCAAGGTGCTGATCACCGACCGCGAGTTCCATGCAGTCATCGAAGGTGCACTGGCACTGCTTGAACACCCGCCGCTGGTGGTTGATGTAGATGACCCGGAGTACGGCGAAGGCCGCGCGGTCAGCGAGCTGGACTATGAGGCACTGCTCAACGAAGGCGACCCGGAATTTGCCTGGGAATGGCCCGATGACGAGTGGCAGGCCATTTCGCTGAACTACACCTCTGGCACCACCGGCAACCCCAAGGGCGTGGTCTACCACCACCGTGGCGCCTACCTGAACGCACTGGGCAACCAGATGACCTGGGCCATGGGCCACCGCCCGGTGTACCTGTGGACGTTGCCGATGTTCCACTGCAACGGCTGGTGCTACCCCTGGACCATCACCGCCCTGGCCGGCACCCATGTGTTCCTGCGCCGGGTCGACCCGCAGAAAATCCTGACCCTGATCCGCGAGCACAAAGTCAGCCACCTGTGCGGTGCACCGATCGTGCTCAACGCGCTGGTCAACATGCCCGAGGCGGCCAAGGCAGCCATCGAGCACCCGGTGCAGGCCATGGTCGCCGGCGCCGCACCACCGGCCAAGGTCATCGGCGCCGTGGAGCAAATGGGCATCAAGGTCACCCACACCTATGGCCTGACCGAGGTCTACGGCCCGGTGACCGTGTGTGCCTGGCATGACGAATGGGATGCGCTTTCGCTGGAAGAGCGTGCCCGGATCAAGTCTCGCCAAGGCGTGCGCTACCCGACCCTCGACGGCCTGATGGTGGCCGACCCGCAAACCCTTCAGCCGGTGCCCCGCGACGGCGATACCCTGGGAGAGATCTTCATGCGCGGCAACACGGTGATGAAGGGCTACCTGAAAAACCCTGAAGCCACCGCCGAAGCCTTCCGTGGCGGCTGGTTCCACACCGGCGACCTGGCCGTGTGGCATGCCGACGGCTATATCGAGATCAAGGACCGGCTCAAGGACATCATCATTTCCGGTGGCGAGAACATCTCCACCATCGAGGTCGAGGACGCCCTGTACAAGCACCCGGCAGTGCTGGAAGCCGCCGTGGTGGCACGCCCGGATGAAAAATGGGGGGAAACCCCGTGCGCCTTCGTCGCCCTGAAGCCGGGCCGGGAGGACACCCGTGAAGCCGACATCACCAGTTGGTGCCGCGAGCACCTGGCCGGGTTCAAGGTGCCGAAGACCGTGGTGTTCGGCGAGCTGCCCAAGACCTCGACCGGCAAGATCCAGAAGTACGTGCTGCGCGACCGGGCCAAAGCCCTCTGATGCCATAGCCGCTCCCCTTCAGGCGCAGCACACGGCTGCGCCTGAAGGTTCAGCGCACGCCCAACCCTCCCCCACTATTGCAAGAGCTGCCGATGACCACTTATTCCGCCCCCCTGCGCGACATGCGCTTCGTCCTGCATGACGTGTTCAACGCTTCGGGCCTGTGGGCCCGCCTGCCCGCCCTGGCCGAACGCATCGATGCCGATACTGCCGACGCCATTCTCGAGGAAGCATCCAAAGTCACCGGCCAGCTGATTGCCCCGCTCAGCCGCAACGGTGACGAGCAAGGTGTGTGCTTCGACGCAGGCCAGGTCACCACCCCTGATGGCTTCCGCGAGGCCTGGAACACCTACCGCGAAGGTGGCTGGGTCGGCTTGGGCGGCAACCCGGAACACGGCGGCATGGGCATGCCAAAGATGCTCGGCGTGCTGTTCGAAGAGATGCTCTACGCCGCTGACTGCAGCTTCAGCCTGTATTCGGCATTGAGCGCCGGCAGTTGCCTGGCGATCGATGCCCACGCCAGTGAAACGCTCAAGGCCACCTACCTGCCACCACTGTACGAAGGCCGCTGGGCCGGCACCATGTGCCTGACCGAACCCCATGCCGGCACTGACCTGGGGCTGATCCGCACCCGCGCCGAGCCCCAGGCCGATGGCAGCGTGCGCATCAGTGGCAGCAAGATCTTCATTACCGGCGGCGAACAGGACCTGACCGAGAACATCGTCCACCTGGTGCTGGCCAAACTGCCGGATGCGCCCGCCGGTGCCAAAGGTATATCGCTGTACCTGGTACCGAAATTCCTGGTCGAGGCCGATGGCAGTCTGGGCGCGCGCAACGCTGTCCATTGTGGCTCGATCGAACACAAGATGGGCATCAAGGCCTCGGCGACCTGTGTCATGAACTTTGATGGTGCCATCGGTTACCTGGTGGGCGAGCCGAACAAGGGCCTGGCAGCGATGTTCACCATGATGAACTACGAGCGCCTGTCCATCGGCATACAGGGCATCGGTTGTGCCGAAGCCTCCTACCAGAGCGCCGCCCGCTACGCCAACGAGCGCCTGCAGAGCCGCGCAGCGACTGGCCCGCGGGCACACGACAAGGCGGCCGACCCGATCATCCACCATGGCGATGTCCGGCGCATGCTGCTGACCATGCGCACCCTCACCGAAGCGGGTCGGGCGTTCGCCGTGTACGTTGGCCAGCAACTGGACGTGGCACGCTATGCCGAGGACGCCGGCGAGCGCGAGCATGCCCAGCGCCTGGTGGCACTGCTGACGCCGGTGGCCAAGGCATTCTTCACTGATAACGGCCTGGAAAGCTGCGTGCTTGGGCAGCAGGTGTATGGCGGTCATGGCTACATCCGCGAATGGGGCCAGGAACAACGCGTGCGAGACGTGCGCATTGCGCAGATCTATGAAGGCACCAACGGCATCCAGGCCCTTGATCTGCTGGGGCGCAAGGTGCTGGCCGACGGTGGTCAGGCGTTGGCCAGCTTTGCCAGCGAAGTGCGAGCCTTCAGTGTGGATGCGCCCTTGTACCGCGAGGCCCTGCAGGCGAGCCTGGCGCGGCTGGAGGCCACCAGCAGCTGGCTGCGGGAGCAGGCTGGCGAGGATGCCAATCTGGTCAGCGCGGTGGCGGTTGAGTACTTGCAGCTGTTCGGGCTGACCGCATATGCGTACATGTGGGCACGGATGGCGGCGGTGGCGCTGGCCAAACGTGATGAGGATGATGCGTTTCATGGCGCGAAGCTTGCGTGTGCGGCGTTCTACTTCCAGCGGGTCTTGCCGCGGGGGTTGGGGCTGGAGGCGAGTATACGGGCCGGCAGTGGCAGCCTTTATGGACTAGAGGCCGCACAGTTCTGACCGGTGTGTCGCTGACGCGCTTGTTGCAAGGGGTGCCGTGTGCTGCGAAGAGTCCGGTACAGGATTGCGAAGGGTCTCTTCGCAGCATCAGGCTACCCCTGCAGAAACGATTGCAGACAACGCCATGCGCCCGCGAAGGGTTCTCAAACGCTGAAAAACCATGGCTAATCCGACGAAAAACCGGCACAACTGATAGTCATTCGCCATTACATTGGTTCTCGGGAGCCCTCCCGCAAGGGTAGAATGCGCAAAACCCGGAGCCGCAATGAACCACGACCGCCTCAATCCCAACCCAGACGATGCCATCACCGACGCCGCAGCGCATTGGTGCATGCGCCTGCACGCCGAAGATTGCACGCAGGCCGAGCGTGACGTATTCGCTGACTGGTTGGCGGCCGACCCGCGGCATGCCGAAGAGTACCAGGCGATGCTGGAAATCTGGCAAACCGCCGACCTGCTGCCGCGCAGCGCCACCGTCATCGACTTCAACCCACCCGCCAGACACGCCGCCCGCCCTCGCAACTGGCGGCCGCTGGCATCTGCTGCGGCCATCGCCCTGGCAGTGCTGCCGCTGGCCGGGTGGATGGGGTGGGAACAGGGCTGGTTGCCCAACCACTACCAGCACGTTGAAACCGGTGACGGCATGCAGACCGTGGAGCTCAGCGACGGCAGCACGGTACAGCTCAACCTGCACACCGAGCTCACCTTCCTCAACTACAAGGACCAGCGCCGGGTCACACTCAAGCGCGGCGAAGCGTTCTTCAAGGTGCACCACGACAGCAGCCACCCGTTCATCGTGCGTGCCGGCAGTGGCCAGACCCGGGTCACCGGCACCCAGTTCAACGTGTGGAAGTACCAAGACCAGGTGAAGGTCACCCTGGTGGAAGGTTCAGTGCTGGTGTCCAGTGAGGGCAGTGCCGGTGGCTACCGCCTTGGCCCTGGCATGCAGGCCAGCTACCACAAGGGCGACTTCGAGCCGCAGCTGGAGCAAAGCGACGACTATGGCAACAGCCTGGCATGGCGCAGCGGCAAGCTGGTGCTCGACAACCTGAGCCTGGAACAGGCGCTGCCGGTGATCAACCGCTACCTCGACGCCCCGCTGCTACTGGCCGATGCCAGCACCGGCCGCATCCGCATCAGCGGCATCTACAACACCCGTGAAGTGGGGCGTCTGGTCAACAACCTGCCCAAAGTCCTACCGGTCTACCTGACCCGCAGCAAGGACGGCAGCACCGTGCTCAATCGCATCTCGCCGCCGCCCGACAAGGGCTGACGCCCTCCCCGCCTTACAAGGTCATCGCTGCCAACCAGCCGAACGCCATCAACGGCAAGTTGTAATGGATGAAGGTCGGCACCACGGTGTCCCAGATGTGGTGATGCTGGCCATCCACGTTCAGGCCCGAGGTCGGGCCCAGAGTCGAGTCAGAGGCCGGCGACCCGGCATCGCCCAACGCACCGGCGGTACCGATGATGCACACCGTGGCCAACGGGTCGAAGCCCAGTTGCACGCACAGCGGCACGAAGATCGCGGCCAGGATCGGCACGGTGGAGAACGACGAGCCGATCCCCATCGTCACCAGAAGACCTACCAGCAGCATCAGCAAGGCACCGATGCCCTTGCTGTGGTTGATCCACTGCGCCGAGGTTTCCACCAGGCTCATCACCTCACCGGTGGCCTTCATGACCTCGGCAAAGCCGGACGCGGTAATCATGATGAAGCCGATCATGGCCATCATCTTCATGCCTTCGGTAAACAGGTCGTCGGTATCTTTCCACTTGACGATGCCCGACAGCGAGAAGATCAGGAAACCGACCATGGCGCCGATGATCATCGAGTCCAGCAACAGCTGGACGATGAAGGCTGCAGCGATCGCCAGCCCGGCCACCAGCAAGGTCAGCGGGTTGTACTGCACGCTCACCTGTTCCACCTGTTGGATGCGCGCCAGGTCGTATTCACGCTTCTTGCGATAGCTGATGAATACGGCCACCAGAAGGCCGACGAGCATGCCGGCTGCCGGGATAGCCATGGCGTGGGTGACGTTGACGCCGCTCACATCGACACCAGCGCGGGCAACGTTGGCCAGCAGGATCTCGTTGAGGAAGATATTGCCGAAGCCCGCCGGCAGGAACATGTACGGGGTGATCAGGCCAAAGGTGATCACACAGGCGATCAGCCGGCGGTCGATGCGCAGGCGCGTGAGCACGTACAACAGAGGCGGCACCAGCAGCGGGATGAAGGCAATGTGGATGGGCAGGATGTTCTGGGACGACACGGCCACCACCAGCATCAGGCCGATCATCAGCCATTTGAGCTTGCCGCCATTGGCGTCGCCCCGCCGGTCGATCATGCCCAGGGCGCGGTCGGCCAGCGCATGGGCCAGGCCAGACTTGGCAATCGCCACGGCAAAGGCACCCAGCAGTGCATAGGACAAAGCCACCGTGGCACCACCACCGAGACCACCGTTGAAGGCCTTGAGCGTGCCTTCGATGCCCAGGCCGCCCACCAGCCCACCGACCAGGGCGCCGATGATCAGGGCGATGACCACGTGCACGCGGGACAGGCTGAGTATCAGCATGATGCCGACCGCGGCGATCACTGCATTCATGGTTGGCTTACCTCATTACGACAGAAAAAAGCGCGAACTCTGAAGCAGTAGGCGGCAGATGTCAAAAGCGCCTTGATACGGCGCGTTAACTGACGGTCGAATTTAAATTGAATGTTTGAATAAAGAAAAAACGGCTTGAGCCGATACCGTGAGAGGCAGCGAGGTGCCTGGCTGGAGCGCTTTGGCACCTCCAGGCCCCACCGCAGATGAAGCCATAACCCTTACTGCCAAAAAAGGGATCCGCCCCCATGCCTTTGCGACAACTCTCCATCCAGTGGAAGATCACCCTGCTCGCCGGTCTCTGTCTGGCCGCTATCGTCACCTTGCTCGTCGGCCTGTCGCTGTACCGCATGGATCACAGTTCGGACCTGGTCAAGGCCAGCAGCATGCAGATGCTGACCGAGGCGGCGCAGTCGCGTATCGAGTCACAAGGTGAAGTGCAAGCACTGAACATCCGCCGCCAGTTCATGGATGCCTACCAGTACGGCGCCGGCTTCGCCCGCCAGGTGCTGTTCCTGCGCGAGCAGGCCGAAAAGCGCTTTCTCGATGCCTTCGACCTGCGCGAGGACATGACCCGCCAGGTGCGCGCCGCACTGCAAGCCAACCCCGACCTGCTCGGCCTGTCACTGGTGTTCGAGCCCAATGCCCTGGACGACAAGGACAGCCTGTTTGCCGGCAAGGCAGAACTGGGCAGCAACGAAACCGGGCGCTTTGCCCTGTACTGGTCGCAGCCACGCGCAGGCCAGTTGACCTCGATGGCCCTGCCCGAACATGACATGGCCAACACCGAGATCGGCCCCAGCGGCCAGCCGGCCAACACCTGGTGGGTGTGCCCTCGCACATCCGGCAAGGTGTGTGTGGTGGAGCCCTACTTCTACGACATCGACGGCCAGCAGGTACTGATGACCAGCATCGTGTTCCCGCTGGCGGTCAACGGCAAGATCATTGCCACCCTGTCCATCGACATCAACCTCAACAGCCTGCAGGCGCTGAGCCAGGAGGCCAGCCGCAGCCTCTACGAAGGCCGCACCACGGTCGGCATTCTCACCCCGGTCGGCCTGCTGGCAGGCTACAGCGCCGATGCCAGCAAGCTGGCCCAGCGCTTCGACCAGGTAGACCCGGCCAAAGGCGCCGAGCTGGTGCGCAAGCTGGCCGATGGCAAACTGACCATCCTCCACGACCGCCAGCGCTTGAAGGTGCTGGCGGCATTCCGGCCAATCCCGGACGCCCAGCCCTGGGGCGTGTTGCTGGATGTGCCGGAAAACGCCCTGACCGGGCCGGCCGAAACCCTGAAGCAGGAACTTGACGCCCTCAACACCAGTGGCACCCTGCTGGAACTGAGCCTGGGCCTGGCGGCAGCCATTGCCGGCCTGCTGCTGGTCTGGCTGATGGCTCGCGGCGTTACCCGGCCGATCCTTGGCGTGGCCGCCATGCTCAAGGACATTGCCAGCGGCGAAGGCGACCTGACCCGTCGCCTGACCTACCAGAAGCAGGACGAACTGGGCGAACTGGCCGGCTGGTTCAACCGCTTCCTCGACAAGCTGCAGCCAACCATCGCCGAGGTCAAAAGCTCGGTGCAGGCCGCCCGAGGCACGGCCGACCAATCCTCGGCGATTGCCACTGAAACCAGCGCCGGCATGGAACAGCAGTACCGCCAGGTCGACCAGGTGGCCACCGCCTCGCATGAAATGAGCGCCACCGCCCAGGACGTTGCCCGCAGCGCCGCCCAGGCTGCACAGGCTGCACGCGATGCCGACCAGGCCACCCGCGAGGGCTTGGCGGTAATCGACCGCACCACCAGCAGCATCGGTGCCTTGGCCGCCAACATGAGCGACACCATGGCCGAAATAGAAGGCCTGGCGCAGAACAGCGAGAAGATCGGCTCGGTACTGGAAGTGATCCGCTCGATCGCCGAGCAGACCAACCTGCTGGCGCTCAACGCTGCCATCGAAGCTGCCCGCGCCGGTGAGGCCGGCCGTGGCTTTGCCGTGGTCGCCGATGAGGTGCGCAACCTGGCCCAGCGCACTCAGGAGTCGGTGGAAGAAACCCGTCAGGTCATCGAAGCACTGCAGAACGGCACCCGCGAAGTGGTCGGCGCCATGGACCACAGCCACCGCCAGGCCCAAGGTGGCGTGGAGCAGGTAGGCCAAGCCGTCACGGCATTGCAGCGCATAGGCCAGGCAGTGACGGTGATCACCGACATGAACCTGCAGATTGCCTCTGCCGCCGAGGAGCAAAGCGCGGTAGCCGAGGAAATCAACAGCAACGTGGCGACCATTCGTGACGTCACTGAATCCCTGTCAGGCCAGGCCAACGAGTCGGCGCGGGTCAGCCAGTCGCTGAACAGCCTGGCCAACCAGCAGCAAGCGCTGATGGACCAGTTCCGCGTCTGAAGCGAACGGGGCCACGCCTGTGGCCCTGAAACTGACAAAACCTCGTCGTCTACACTTGCCCCCACCGCCAAGGGGGGCGAACGACGAGGTTTACATGAAGCGAATTCCAGCGCTACTGGCCGGGCTGCTGTTGACGGTGGGCCTGGCCAGCACGGACAGCGCCGCATCGGCAGAACAGCCTGCACCTATCCATTTTGGTGCCATCGGCTGGGAAAGCGGCGCCCTCACCACCGAGATCCTGCGCCTGATCGTGGAGCGCGGCTACGGCTACCGCACGGACACCCTGCCTGGCAGCACGGTCAGCATGGAGGTGGCCCTGGCGCGCAATGACCTGCAAGTGATCGCCGAGGAATGGGCCGGGCGCAGCCCTGCCTGGGTCAAGGCCGAACAGGCCGGCCAGGTGTTCGCACTGGGCGATACGGTCAAGCATGCAGAGGAAGGTTGGTGGGTACCGGCCTATGTGATCGAGGGTGATGCCGCTCGTAATCTGAAACCCGTGGCGCCTGAGCTGCACAGTGTCGAGGACCTCAAGCGTTACCCGCAGGTATTTTCCGACCCCGAATCACCCGGTAAAGGGCGTTTTCTCAACAGCCCGAGCGGCTGGACGTCCGAAACCGTCAACAGCCAGAAGCTCAAGGCCTATGGCCTGGATGGCCTCTACAGCAACTTCCGCAGTGGCTCCGGTGCCGCGATGGACGCCGAGATCGGTTCGGCAATCCGCCGTGGCAAACCTGTGCTGTTCTACTACTGGAACCCGACCCCGCTGATGGGGCGCTACAAGCTCATCCGGCTGGAAGAACCACCGTTCGATGCCCAGGCCTGGGCCACCCTCACCGACCCCGCCAACCCCAACCCGAAGGGCAGCCGCTCGCTGCCGGCAAAGTTGTCGATCGGCGTATCCAAAGCCTTTCGCGAAAACTACCCAGACCTGGTCAGCGTGTTCGAACAGGTAGACCTGCCCATCGATCGCCTGAACAAGGCCCTGGCCGTCATGAGCGAAAAACGCACGCCCGCGCGCGAAGCCGCCCTCACCTTCCTGCGCGATAACCGCGAGGTGTGGAAAGCCTGGCTGCCGGCGGACATCGCCGCCAAGGTCGAGGCCAGCCTGTGAGCGGCGGTTTCCCGCAGACCCTGCAGTTTTCCTTTGCCGACAGCATCAACCGCCTGGTCGACGGGTTGGTATTGAACTACGGCGACCACCTGCGCAGTTTTTCTGACCAGTTGCTGCAACTGCTGGTCGGCCTGGAGAACCTGTTGCGTCTGTTGCCTTGGTGGCTGTTGTTGTTGCTGGTGGGTCTGCTGGCCTGGCACGCCAGCCGCAGCCTGCTGCGCAGCGCCGTGCTGGTCGCGCTGCTGGCCCTGATCGGTATGCTCGGGCTCTGGGACAAGCTGCTGCAGACCCTGGCCCTGGTGCTGGTCAGTACCGGTTTGTGCGTACTGGTGGGTGTACCGCTGGGCATCCTGCTGGCCGCCCGGCCACTGGCCAGGCGGCTCCTGTTGCCGGTCCTCGATGTGATGCAGACGCTACCTGCGTTCGTTTACCTGATCCCGGTGCTGATGCTGTTTGGCCTGGGCAAGGTGCCTGCCGTGTTCGCCACGCTGATCTACGCCCTGCCGCCGCTGGTGCGGTTGACCGAACTGGGCTTGAGCCAGATCGACCCCTCGTTGTTGCAGGCCGCACACGGCCTTGGCGCCAGCCGCTGGCAGCGGTTGCGGCGCATCGCCCTGCCCCTGGCGCTACCAAGCATCATGGCCGGGCTCAACCAGTCGGTCATGATGGCCCTGTCGATGGTGGTGGTGGCGTCGATGATCGGCGCCCGTGGGTTGGGTGAGGATGTGTTGGCGGGGATCCAGACCTTGAATGTTGGCCAAGGGATGGAGGCCGGGCTGGCAATTGTCGCCCTGGCCATGGTGATCGACCGGATCAGCCAGGCCTATGGGCGCAGCAGTCGCTGAACCGTATCGCCAAGGCCTGGGAGCAGCCTTGTGCTGCGAGAGGGCCGGGCCTGACAATACGCCTCTGTCAGCTGAGAACCGGACCTCAACCGCATGTCCCTGAAAGCCCTGCGCACCTTGGTGACCATCGCCCGCCACGGCACCTTTGCCCGCGCCGCCGACCTGCTCAGCCTCACCCCCTCGGCGGTCAGCCTGCACATCAAAACCCTCGAAGACGAACTGAAGGTGGCCTTGTTCGACCGTAGCCGCAGGCAGGTGGTGCTGACCGAAGCCGGCCAGTTGGCGGTGGCCCGCGCCGAGAGCCTTCTGGCTGCCTATGACGAACTGGCCGATGCCCTGGCCAGCGGCCCGAGCCTGCGCGGCCGCTTGCGCCTGGGGGCGATCCACACGGTGCTGGCGCGGCGTTTGCCCAAGGCGCTGGTGTGGATCAAGGCTCACCACCCGCAGCTACACATCAGCGTGGCCTCAGGCATGTCGGCTGAGCTGGCGCGGCGCGTGGAAGACGGTGAACTCGATGCAGCGATCACCACCGAACCGGTCAGCCCTTACCCGCAGAACCTGGACTTCACACCGCTGTTCGAGGACCGTTTCTGGGCCATTGCCAGCCCTGAGCTGGCCGGGTATAGCGTGCCGCAGTTGCTGGCCAGCCAGCCATTCCTGCGCTTCGACAAGCGTGCCTGGGCCGGCCGGCAGATCGAGCAGGAGCTACGCCGCCAGCATGTACAAGTGAGCGAACTGATGGAGCTGGACAGCCAGGAAGCCCTGGCGCGCATGGCGGTGATGGGCCTGGGCGTGGCGGTCATCCCCATGGCGGACGACGACCTGCAACGCTTGCCACCCGCCACCTGCCTGCCGTTTGGCGAGCCGCAGCTGACCCGGCGGGTGGTGTTGCTGGAGCATGAAAAAAGCCAGCGGCGGCATTTGAGTGCGGTGTTGAAGACCGCCCTGGAAGCCTGAAGTCAGGCTGCTCACGGGCGAGACGAGCACCCACCAACATGCACTTTTCCTCAACGGTCACTGAAGAAAACAACGTTTTTCCAGATTGATCCGCACCCGTAGTCTATGCCCGTACCCGACCACGGAATGCTGACCATGCTGCACTTGCTGCTGACCACCCTGCTACCCATCATCCTGCTGATTGCCTTGGGTACCTTCCTGCGACTTCGCGGTTTTCTTGCCGAGAACTTCTGGCCTGGCGCCGAGCGCCTGAGCTATTACGTCCTGCTGCCGTCGCTGTTCCTCCATGGCCTGGCCACTGCCAACCTAGATGGCATACCGGTGCTGGGCATGGCCGGCGTCCTGATGCTCTCAACCTTGGCAGGTGCCGTGTTGCTGGTGCTGTATCAGGGCACGGCGAACCATGATGGAGCCGACTTCACTTCAGTGTTTCAGGGCGGTATCCGCTTCAACAACTACATCGGCGCCACCCTGGCTGCGGGCATCTATGGCAGCGCCGGGATTGCCCTGGCAGCGGTGGCCAACGCGGCCATCGTGCCCTTGGTCAACCTGCTCTGCGTGCTGGTGTTTGCCCGCTTCAGCGCCCGTCACAGTTCCCCTGCCACAGTGCTTCGGGCGATCTTCGCCAACCCGCTGATCATCGGCTGCGCTGGGGGGCTGATGCTACGGGTCTCGGGGCTGGGCTTGCCAGCCGGTATCGACGCCACGGTCAAGGCCTTGGGCCACGCCGCCTTGCCTCTGGGCCTGCTGTGTGTCGGTGCAGCACTGGGCGGCGCCAGCCTCGGCCAGCAGGTGCGCCCGCTGATGGCGGCATCGGCGTTCAAGTTCCTGGTCATGCCAATGACCACCTGGGGCCTTTGCCGGCTGCTCGGCCTGAGTGGCCAGGCAGCGGTGGTGGCGGTGCTGTTCCAGGCGCTGCCAACCGCTTCATCGTCTTATGTCATGGCCCGGCAAATGGGCGGCAATGCGCCACTGATGGCCACCATCATCGCTCTGCAGACCGTGGCTGCCGCCGCCACCTTGCCTTTGGTGTTAATGCTTACGCTTGGCTAGACTGAAACTCTGCTCACCGTCTGGTAGTTCGCCCATGCACCTTTACTGCATGCTGATCGGCTTGACCTCGGCCCTGCTCGCAGGCCCCCTGTATGCCGCTGACCCGGCCAAAGCGGCCGTTGCCGAGGACAAGGCCGAAGTGCTTGAAGAAAAGGTCGTTGTAGATGCGCCTCCCCCCAAAAAAGCAGAGAAACTGACCCCCGGCGAAGCACAGGCAGTGGACCCGGCTGGCAAGGCGCCGCTGGATGACAGCATCACCTGCCTGGCTCGTACCCTCTACTGGGAAGCCAAAGGCGCCGACGCCAAAGACATGACCGCAGTGGCCAGCGTGGTGCTCAACCGCCTGGGCCACGATGGCTTTCCCGATACCATCTGCGGGGTTGTCAAACAGGGTGTGGAGACCAAGGCCTGCCAGTTCTCATGGTGGTGTGACGGGCGCCCGGACCAGGTCGAGGAGCCGCAACGCTACGATGTTGCCAAAGAGATCGCACGCAAGGCACTGAACCAGCAGTTGAAAGACCCCACCGGCGGTGCGTTGTACTTTCACGATCGCACTGTGCGCCCCGACTGGGCGAAGGCATATCGAAAGACCGCGCAGACGACCCACTTCCTGTTCTACAAGCCAGACCAGGCGTTGGCCCATTGACGCGTAAACGGCTGACAACGCTGGCCTGATACGAATGATTGGCAACTGACCGCACTTTTCCATCGACCAGGGGTCTACCCCCTCTTTTGCCGCCAGTAACGATTGCCGGCGTTTTCATTGCCTTGCACGACCTCGGGCCAAAAGCCGCGGGCTTGTGTAGGATGAGCAGCGCATACCACGACGCTGCCAGTCAAAGGGAGATCCACATGCGCGTCCTGACATCCGTCGTCTTGTCGCTGAGCCTGGTCGTTTCGACCGGGGCGCTGGCAGCCACCGGCGAAGAGGCGCAGCTGATCGATTCGATCAATGTCTACCGCAGCAAGGCCCAGCCCTGCGGTGGCGGGGCGTCGCTGGAACTGCCACCGCTCAATAGCGACACACGCCTTGCGCTGTCGCCAGAGGGCACCCGCGACCTGCAGCAGGCCATGACCCGCGCCGCTTACCCGATGGTCAGCGTCCAGGCCATCAGCCTGTCGGGGCCACGCGATGCACGCGCCGCCATGCATGCCATCGAGGAAAGCTTCTGCCAGGTGGTGCTCGACCCGCAATTCGTCGATATCGGCGTCAGCCAGGAGGGCCGCGACTGGCGCATCGTACTGGCACGGCCGCTGCTCACCGGCCGCCTGGGCGACTGGCAGGCCGAGGGGCAGAAGGTGCTGCAGGAGGTCAACGCCGCGCGCAAGGTGCCACGGCAATGCGGCGGCCAACCGTTTGCCGCCGCCCCGGCACTCAGCTGGAGTACAGTGCTGGCCGGGGTCGCCGCCAACCACACACGGGCCATGGCCAACCAGAACTTCTTCGACCACATCGACAAAGATGGCCGCACACCCGGTGACCGGGCGGAACTGGCCGGGTACCTGTACCAGCAGATCGGCGAAAATATCACTGCCGGGCGTGACACCGCGCAAAAGGTCGTCAACGGCTGGCTGGACAGCCCGGGGCACTGCGCCACGCTGATGAATCCGGCCTTCCGTGAACTGGGCGCTGCGTATGCGGTAGACCCCAAGAGTGATGCCGGGATCTACTGGACAGGCGTGTTCGGGACGCCGCAGTAGGTCACGTGAAGGGGCAATTGCCTGCACGCAACTGCAAAGCTGTACAACCAAACCGACGCCGCACGCACTTGCCAAGGTAGCTGGCATCCCCCAGGCCCACCTCATCGGCAATCTGCGCCAGGCTGTGGCTGGAGTTGAGTAAACGCCAGCGCGCCTGCTGCAAGCGCATCTCCAGCCACCAGGCCTTGGCGCTCATGCCGTGGCTGGCCTGGAACTGCCGGTCCAGTTGACGCCGGCTAATGCCCAGTTCCGCCGCCAGTTGCTCCACGGCCAACGGCGTGCCCAGGTGATGACGCATCAGTGCTTGCGCCCGCTGCACCTGGCGTCCCTGACCGGCTCCCAGCTCCAGCGAGCGCAAGGCATGACGGCTGTCGCGGGTCTCGTCCACCAGCATGTCAGCCAGCCCTTTGAGCGCACGTGTTCGCCCGCAAGCACGTGACAGTAGGGCAACGGCCAGGTCGATGGCGGCAGTGCCACCGGCGCACGTGATGCGGTTGCCATCGATGCAGTACAACTGCTCGCGCAGCAGCTGCAACTGCGGAAAAGCAGCCCGAAACTCGGCTTCGTGACGCCAGTGCACCACCACCTTGTGCCCCTGCAGCAGGCCGCAGGCCGCCAGCAGGAAGGCGCCATTGTCGACCCCCACCAGCTTGACACCTGCCTTGGCGGCCTGCCTGAGCAAAGCCCGATAACGTGGCGCCAGCTCCACGGTGGCCAAGGCACTGCGGCCGCCAAACACCACCAGGTAGTCGAAACGGCTCAGCTCGAGCTGATCCGCAATGGCCTCGACCTGCAGCACCGCGCCACTGCTTGACGGTACCGGCTCGAGGCTGAGCCCCGCCACCGCCCAACTGCAATAGCGTTGCTGGCTGTAGTCCTCGTCGTCGGCGCTGAAGCGCAATTTGTCGAGAAAGGCGCCAAACGGCAGCAAGGCAAAATCCGGTAACGGCATGATCAGCAAGCGAATGTCGGGCGGCATGAAACCACGTCCAGAAAAGACCCTTGTATGACCAGATAATACTCTTCCAGCTTGAGCGTTGCGCCATAGACTGGCGCTCTCTCTCGAACAAGGCAATGTTCAACATGGCACTGGACACCTGGCTTATCTACCTGCTGGCCAGCATCGGCCTGTCGCTGACCCCTGGGCCCAACAGCCTGTTGGCGTTGACCCATGGCGCGCTCTATGGCGCACGGCGAACGCTGTTTACCATCGTGGGTGGGGTATTTGGTTTCAGCGCCCTCATCGCCTTGGCCATGTTCGGCCTCAGCGCACTGCTCCAGACCTCGGCGTCGGTGCTGGGCGTCCTGAAGTGGGTGGGTGGGGCTTATTTGATCTGGCTGGGCATTCAACTGTGGCGCAGCCCCGGCCTGCAGCTGGAACTGACCGAGCAAAGCGCGCGGCGCGGCAATGCCGGGCTGTTTCGCCAGGGCCTGCTTTCGGCCATGGCCAACCCCAAGGTGCTGCTGTTCTATGGCGCCTTCCTGCCGCAGTTCATCGACCCACAGCGAGGGCTGGTGCTGCAATTTGCGGTGATGGCCGCGACCTTTGCCAGCGTCGAGTGCCTGGTCGAATACCTGCTGGCGCGCCTGGCGTTTCGCATTCGGCCATGGCTGGCCAAGGGTGGCAAAGGTTTCAATCGTTGCTGCGGGAGCCTGTTTGCCTTGATTGGCCTGGCGCTGCCGCTTGGCCGATAGCGGGCCCGCGAACACGGGCGAAGCCCGTGCCCTCCATCGCGTACCGGTTCAACCCCGGCGTGCTTTGAGTAGAAACACAACCAGCGCCACACCCGGCAACCCCGCCCCCACCAGTGCCACGCCATGCCAGCCAAACTGGCTGAACAGCGCACTTGCCACCGCCGACCCCAGCGCCCCGCCGAGGAAGATGCTGGTCATGTACACCGCATTCAGCCGCCCGCGGCTGGCAGGGTCCAGTGCGTACACTTCGCGCTGGCCGATGACCATGTTCATCTGCACCGCAAAGTCCAGCAACACGCCGGTAAGGCCCAGGCCAATCACGCTGTAACCCGGTACTGTCAGCCCCAGCAACAAGGCCGCCGGCGCCAGCAACAGCGCCAGCAGCGAGCCGGCCCGGGCATGCCCGGCATCGGCCAGGCGGCCGGCCAAGGGTGCAGCAACGGCGCCCACCGCGCCGACAAGGGCGAACACAGCGATCTGGCTTTGTGACAGCCCATGCTCACCGGCGAGCGCCATCGGCACCGCCGTCCAGTAAAGGCTGAACGCTGCGAACATCAATGCCTGGTACAACGAACGCTGGCGCAACAGCGGATAACGACGCAGCAGTGTGAGCAGCGACAGCATCAACCCGGCATAGCTGGCTTTGTGCTCGGGACGCCGCTGCGGCAAGGTCAACACCAGCAACAGGACGATCGCCAGCATTATCCCGGCGGCGCCAATGAACACTGTACGCCAGCCGAAGTGGTCGGCCACCAGGCTCGACAGCGGTCGTGCCAGCAGGATGCCCAGCAACAAGCCGCCCATGATGTTACCGACCACACGACCACGCTGCTGCTCCGGCGCCAGATGCGCTGCCAGCGGGATGAGCATCTGCACCGACACCGAACTGAAGCCGATCAGCAGTGCGTAACCCAGGAACAGCTGGCCCTGGCCGCTGCTGCTGGTGCCCGCCAGCAGCAGGCTGACGCAGGCCAGGACCGCGGTGGCCACCATCAGGCGGCGGTTTTCCAGCAGGTCGGCCAGCGGTACCAGCAACAAGAGGCCCAAGGCATAGCCCAGCTGAGTGAGAGAAACGATCAGGCTGGCATGCTCGGTGGACAGCCCCAGGTCCGGGGCGATCAGCCCGACGATGGGCTGGGCGTAGTAGATGTTGGCGACGATCGCGCCGCAGCAGAACGCCAGCAGCACTACCAGAGCCCGGCTCAGGCTGGCGGCTGCCGGTTGCGCTGTCGCAAGGGAGGGGTTCATGCGAAGTTCCTCGACAAGGGATGGGGAGATGCTGGCCACCTTACCCATGCACGCCATCGCCGAGAATCCGGCGGTGGCGCAATGCGGCTTTGCGCACAGCGCAACACTAGTTGCCGCGTATGAGCAAATTTTCGCAAAAGTCGATGAATGCGTTTACCCGCCGTGAGCCCCGGTGGTTGGGCATATACAAGGCGTTGATGCTGCTATTGGCCATGCCAGGGCTGGCCTGCCAGTCGGGGAAAACCCGCTGCAGGCGCCCCGCCAGCACATCCTCGCGTACCAGCCAGTCGGCCAGCAGTGCGATACCACTGCCTGCCAGTGCCGTTTCACGCAACATGTCGGCGTTGGCGCTGCGCAGTGGCCCGTTTACGTCCAGCTCCAGGCTGTCCTGGCCACAGGTCAGGCGCCAGGGGCGCGCTTTCTGCCCATAGCGAAAGCGCAGGCAGGCATGGTCAAGCAACTCCCGGGGATGCTGCAGTGGCTCACGCCCGGCCAGGTAGGCCGGGCTGGCCACCAGCCAACGCTGAAAACCGCCGAGCCGGCGGCACACCAGCTCGTCATTGGGCGAGGGGTCGCCCAGGCGAATCGACAGGTCATAGCGCCCGTCAAGCAAGTCGTCCAGGCGGTCGCTGAGGTCGATGTCCAGTTCCAGTGCCGGGTGCTGCGCCAGGAATGCCCCCAGGTGCGGGGCGATGACCCGCCGACCAAACTCCACTGGCAGGCTCAGGCGCAGTACACCCACAGGCTCCTCGCCGCGATCGGCGATGCTGGCATCAGCCTCGTCCAGTGCTTCAAAAATGCCCCGTGCCCGCTGGTAGTAACGGGCGCCGGCCTCGGTCAGGCTGACCTGGCGCGTCGAGCGGTTGAGCAAGGTGGCGCCCAGCGACGCTTCCAGGGCATCGACCAGACGTGTCACCGACGATGTCGCCAGCCCTAGCCTGCGCGCGGCAGCAGAAAAGCCTTGGGCATCGACAGTGGCCACGAACATTTTCATCGCCAGCAGCTTGTCCATGTTCAGCCCGTCTTCCAAAAACCGGAAAGTTCTTACAAACAGCCGGGCGGGTCAAGCAGCGCGCCCCACGGCAATTGCGTCCATAGTGAAATCAACCCAATTCCAAGGAGGCTTGCCATGACCCTGAACAACCTGCTGACCGCCCTGCCGCCCTGCGATCCCGCCAGCGCCGAACGTGTCGACGAATTGCTCAGCCGCCCAGGCGTGCGCGTGGAGCGTATCGTCTCCAGCGGGCAAGCCAGCCCACCCGGTTTCTGGTACGACCAGGCTGAAGGTGAGTGGATCATGTTGCTCAGGGGGGCTGCCGCCCTGCGTTTCGAGCACGAGCACCACACCCGCCTGCTGGCGCCGGGCGATTGTCTGGACATCCCCCCGCACCACCGCCACCGCGTGGAATGGACCGCACCCGGCACGACCACCATCTGGCTCGCGGTGTTCTATAGCAGCAGCACCCCATGGCCGGCATGAAGGGCCATGCACATGACGCTGTTGTCACGTAGCCGTGGAAGGTTGGGCTTACGACCAAAGCATGAATACAAATCGAACATGCGCATTAACGCCCCGTTCAATGCGTTTTTCAGCACCTTATCTATACTTTTAGCCACATCTTCGTAAGTTCAGCCCTGCGACAATCAGCCTCGCTCAATTATGTACCAACTTGTTAATTAGCAAGCTAAGGGCTTAAACTGCGCGCATTCCACCTGCTGAGATCCCTGGCATGAAAGAAATACCGCGCGCCTCTGGCGCCACACACTTCATCCTGGTCGGCTTGGGCGTGATCATCGCCCTGCTCGGCCTCCTCCTGGCTGCTGGCGGCGTCAAGCTCGCCGGTCTGGGCGGTTCCTGGTACTTCCTGATCGGCGGCCTGGCCATGGCCATCGCCGGTGTCCTCATTGCTCGGCGCAAGAAGGCTGGCGCCTGGCTGTATGCCGTGTTCCTGGTCGGCACTGCCATCTGGGCGGTGATCGATGCAGGCCTGGTGTTCTGGCCGCTGTTCTCGCGCCTGTTCATGTTCGGCGCAATCGGCATGGTCGTGGCGCTGGTCTACCCGCTGCTGGCGCGTGCCAACGGCGCCAGCGCCGGGCGCGGTGCCTACGGCGTCGCCGGGGTAATGGCCGTGGTACTGGTGATCGCGGTCGGCAACATGTTCGTTGCCCACCCAAGCGTCGCCCCCAACGGCAAAGGCCCGGGCATGACCCCGGTCGAAACCGGCAAGGAACAGAAAGACTGGGCCCACTACGGCAACACCGAAGGTGGCAGCCGCTTCGCCGCGCTTGACCAGATCAACCGGGATAACGTCAACAAGCTGAAAGTGGCCTGGACCTACCACACCGGCGACGTCGCCATCAGTGACGGCAACGGTGCCGAAGACCAGCTCACCCCGCTGCAGATCGGCAGCAAGGTGTTCATCTGCACCCCGCACAACAACCTGATCGCACTCGATGCCGACACCGGCAAGGAGCTGTGGAAGAACGAAATCAACGCCCAGTCCAAGGTCTGGCAGCGTTGCCGTGGCATGGCCTACTTCGACGCCACTGCCGCCATCGCCCAGCCAACCCAGCCGAACAGCTCACCGATCACCGGCGTTAGCGTACCAGCCGGTGCCAACTGCCAGCGTCGCCTGCTGACCAACACCATCGACGGCCGCCTGATTGCCGTCGACGCCGACAACGGCGAGTTCTGCCAGGGCTTCGGCAACAATGGCCAGGTAGACCTCAAGGCCGGCCTGGGTGATGTGCCGGACTCCTACTACCAGTTGTCCTCGGCACCGCTGATGGCCGGCACTACCGTAGTGGTCGGCGGCCGGGTTGCCGACAACGTCCAGACCGACATGCCAGGTGGCGTGATCCGTGGTTTTGACGTGATCACCGGTGAAATGCGCTGGGCCTTCGACCCGGGCAACCCGGAAGATCGCCAGGCACCACAAGCCGACAGCACCTATGTGCGCAGCACGCCGAACAGCTGGGCGCCGATGTCTTACGACCCGGCGATGAACACCGTGTTCCTGCCCATGGGTTCGTCGTCCACCGACATCTACGGCGTAGAGCGCAGCAAACTGGACCACACGTACGGCGCTTCGGTGCTGGCCCTGGACGCCACCACCGGCAACCAGAAGTGGGTGTTCCAGACCGTGCACAACGACCTCTGGGACTTCGACCTGCCCATGCAGCCGAGCCTGATCGACTTCACCAAGGACGACGGCCAGTCGGTACCTGCGGTGGTGATCGGCACCAAGGCCGGGCAGATCTACGTGCTCGACCGCGCCACCGGCAAGCCGCTGACCCAGGTCGACGAAGTACCGGTCAAGCCAAGCAACATCCCGAACGAGCCGTACTCCCCTACCCAGCCCAAGTCGGTGGGCATGCCGCAGATTGGCGCGCAGACCCTGACCGAATCGGACATGTGGGGTGCCACCCCATATGACCAACTGCTGTGCCGCATCGACTTCAAGAAGATGCGCTACGACGGCCTGTACACCGCGCCGGGCACCGACCTGTCGCTAAGCTTCCCGGGTTCGCTGGGTGGCATGAACTGGGGCAGCATTTCTACCGACCCGGTACATGGCTTCATCTTCGTCAACGACATGCGCCTGGGCCTATGGATCCAGATGATCCCGTCGCAGAACAAAGGTGGCGCAGCGTCCGGTGGCGAAGCACTGAACACTGGCATGGGCGCGGTACCGCTCAAGGGCACCCCGTATGCCGTGAACAAGAACCGCTTCCTGTCGGTCGCCGGCATTCCATGCCAGGCACCGCCGTTCGGCACCCTGACCGCCATCGACATGAAGACCCGCCAGGTGGCCTGGCAGGTACCGGTCGGCACCGTTGAAGACACCGGCCCGCTCGGCATCCGCATGCACCTGCCGATCAAGATCGGCCTGCCAACCCTTGGCGGCACCCTGTCGACCCAAGGCGGCCTGGTATTCATCGCCGGTACCCAGGACTTCTACCTGCGCGCTTACGACAGCAGCAACGGCAAGGAAATCTGGAAGGCTCGCCTGCCAGTAGGCAGCCAGGGCGGCCCGATGACCTACGTCTCGCCGAAAACCGGCAAGCAGTACGTGGTGATCACTGCTGGCGGTGCACGCCAGTCGACTGACCGTGGCGACTACGTGATTTCTTACGCTCTGCCGTAAGACCGCGTCGCCTGCTTCGCGGGCAAGCCCGCTCCTACAAGGCCCCTGTAGGAGCGGGCTTGCCCGCGAATGCCCCTCAAAGACAATCCGAGATTCTGTAATGCCATCCGCAATTCGCATCACCCCCACCCTGCTGCTGGCCCTGGCCAGCACCACTGCCCTTGCCAACGACGACCTCATGACCCGCAGCACCCTGACCGGTGACTGGGGCGGCCTGCGTCATCAACTCGAAGAGGACGGCGTCAAGATCACCGGCGACTACAGCGGTGAAACCGCCTACAACGCCCACGGTGGCCTGCACCGCTCGGCGCGCTATTCGCAGAACGTCAAGCTGGGCGTGCAGTTCGACCTGTCGAAACTGTACGGCCTGGACAACGGCGGCAAGGTTCAGCTGACCATCAACGACCGCCGCGGTAACAGCGCCTCGGAAGACCTGGTAGGCAACCGCCTGCCGATTCAGGAAAACTTCGGTGGCCTGTACACTCGCCTGACCGAGCTGAGCTACGAGCGCACGCTGTTCACCCCGGCGCTCAACGTCAAGCTCGGCTACATGGCCATGGGCAACGACCTCGGCGGCCTGGACAGCGGCATCCTGTGCAATTTCATGAACGCCGGCTTCTGCGGCCACCCGCTGAACATGTCCGGCGGCAGTGGCTGGGCCAACTACCCCAACGCTCACCTCGGTGTGCGGGTGAAGTACGACCTGTCGCCCGCCTGGCAACTGCGCGTGGCGGCGTTCAACGTTGACCCCGAAAGCAACGGCAACTCAAGCCGCGCCTGGCACCTGGGGCCCAAACACACCACCGGCACCGTGGTACCGGTAGAGCTTATCTACAAGCTGCAAGGTGAACTGCCAGGCGAGTACAAGCTGGGCTACTACTACGACAGCTCCGATGTGAAACGCATTGGCAGCGACGATGAAGTGTCTGGCCGAGGTGGCCATTACCTGCTGGTCGACCAGGCGGTGTGGAACGACCAGGCCTCCCCAGGCCGAAGCCTGCACGCCTTCGGCCAGTACTCGGCGTCAAGCAAGGCCGCTTCGCCGTTCACCAAGTGGTATGGCGCCGGCGTGGTGCTGTACAAACCGTTCGAAGGCCGCCCGAAGGATACCGTGGCACTGGGTTACGGCCGGGCCGTGCCCAACCCGCGTAGCCGCGATGTGCTGGAAGATGCCGCTTTCGACGCGGGCCAGCAGTTCCCGGATATCGACAGCGCCGAGCAGTTGATCGAACTGAGCTACGGCTACCAGGCCACGCCATGGCTGAACCTGCGCCCGGATGTGCAATACATCATCGAGCCAGGGGCGTTTTCGGGCAAAGACATCGACAACGCACTGGTGGTTGGCCTGCAGGTCAAGGCGACCTTCTGAGTCACCGGGGGCCGCGCTGCGGCCCATCCACCGTCGCAACCATCAAGCCTGCTTGAGGTAGTCCACCAGCCTCAGCAACATGGCATCACAACCCCGCAACTGCTCGACACTGACAAACTCATCCGGCTTGTGGCCCTGGTCCATGCTGCCAGGCCCGCACACCACGGTGGGGATGCCCGCCTGGTCGAACAAGCCACCTTCGGTACCAAACGCTACGGTACCGAACGCATCCGAACCACTGAGCAACGCCACCAACCGCGCAGCCTCGCTGTCCTCCGGTGTCGCCAGCCCCGGATAGGCGCTCAGCGGCTCCAGGCGAATAGCGCTGGCGGTATTGACCTTGCGCATACGCGGCAGCAACTCGGCTTCAGCATACGTTTGTAACTGGTCGGCCACCGCCTGCGCCTCGAACCCAGGGAGCGCGCGTATTTCGAAATCGAACTCGCACTCGGCCGGCACGATGTTCAGCGCCCTGCCCCCTTTGATCACCCCGGTCTGCACCGTGGAGAACGGCGGATCGAAGCGCTCATCGTGATGAGCCGGTAGTGCCAGGGCATCGCCGATGTCACCCAACTTGCCAATCAGTTTCGCCGCATATTCGATGGCGTTCACCCCATACGGCGCGTACGCCGAATGGCACGCTGCGCCCTGTACCTGGCAACGCATAGCCAGCTTGCCCTTGTGCCCCAGCACCGGTTTGAGTTCGGTGGGTTCACCGATCAGGCACAGCCGTGGTTTACACGGGCGCTGTTCGAGGGCAGCCAGCATCGAGCGCACGCCCAGGCAACCAACTTCTTCGTCATAGGAAAATGCCAGGTGTATCGGCATGCGCAACGGCTGGGCGAGAAAAGCGGGCACAGCAGCCAACACCGAGGCGATAAAGCCTTTCATGTCGGCCGTGCCGCGGCCATACAGGCGGCCGTCACGCTCACTCAGGGCAAACGGCTCGACCGTCCAGACCTGGCCATCCACCGGCACCACATCGGTATGGCCAGACAGCACCACACCGCCAACATCTCTGGGGCCGATGGTGGCGAACATGTTGGCCTTGGTGCCCTCCGGGTTATGGAACAGCTCGCATTCCACTCCCAACTCGGCCAGGTAATCACGGATAAAACCGATCAGCGCCAGGTTGGAGTCGCGGCTCACCGTGGCAAAGCCGATCAGCCGGGCCAGCAGCGTGCGGCTGGCAAATTCACTCATCGCCCGGCACCCCATAGCTTGGCGCGGCAGTCGGGTTGAGGGCGCGGGTAACGTAATCCTGCATCTGCGGGCGATAGGCTTGCCACAAGCCATCGAGCGCGCCGATCGGGTCGCTATCGGCCCAGTCGACGCGCAGGTCCACCAGCGGCCAGGTCAGCTCGCCCGCAATCTTCAGCGCCGCCGAGTGCACAGGCCCGGCTTCACCACCCGCGGCCATCGCCGCGTGCATGGCTGCCAACAGGCGGTCGGCCAGGTGGCCGCCGGCCTGCTCGAAGGCCAGTACCATGGCTTCGATCACCTGGGTCGAGGACAGCAGGTTTCCAGCCGCCGCGCATTGTTCGCCGGCCACTGCATGGTGTGTGCCCAGTGCTTCCCGCCCGGTGAACAATGCCACCTGGCCGTGACTGTCGATCACCGTGACCTGGCGGTATTCACTCCAGCCATTGGCACTGAGCACCCTGTCCAGCGCAGCGGCAGGCGGTAACTGGCCATGCTCCAGGGCATCGAGAATCTGCGGGCCCAGCGCCGGCAGGGTGATGTTTTGGGTAGAGACCGCGCCCACACCGGCACGCACCCAGGGGCAACGGGCACCCACGGCGATGCTCGACGAGCTGATGGCAATACCGACCTGGCCGGTTTCCTGGCAACGACCGATGATGGAGAACGTCATGTCATGGTTCCTGTTGTGCTGTGCGATACACGGCATTCTGAGTGGAACCTTCGGGTGGGCGAAACGACCTTTTTCCGAGGGGGTAGGCAGGAAAAAACTATGCTCAGGCGCTGGACCTCTGCACCACCCCGGAAAACCACGGCACCCACCCGACCAACCCACCCCACAGGCCAGAGAACTCAAGGCCTTCGCCGTTTTATCGGCAAGTACCAGCTAAATACTATTTTCGCCATTTCCACGGCATCCCTAGTCTGGCTCCAGGCAACGGCGGTCCTCCAAACCGACCTGACAATAACCGCCTGAACAAGGGCTCGGACATGACACTGAACAACCTCGAAATCGACACCCTCGTCGTCGGCGCCGGCCAGGCCGGCGTGGCCATGAGCGAACACCTGAGCAAGCTTGGCGTGCCGCACCTGGTACTGGAGCGCAACCGCATCGCACAGGCCTGGCGTACCGGCCGTTGGGACTCGCTGGTCGCCAACGGCCCGGTCTGGCACGACCGCTTCCCAGGGCTGGAATTCAACCTTGACGCCGATGCGTTCGCCGGCAAGGACCAAGTGGCCGACTACTTCGAGCAGTACGTACGCAAGTACAACCTGCCCGTGCGCACCGGCATTGAAGTGAAGCGCGTGGTGCGTAACAGCGACCGCCCCGGCTTCACCATCGAAACCAATGAAGGCGTGATTCGCGCCAACCGCGTAGTCGCCGCCACCGGCCCGTTCCAGAAGCCAGTGATCCCGGCCATCGCGCCGAAAGACAGCAACCTGCACCAGATTCATTCCGCGGCTTATTTCAACCCAGAGCAGTTGCCTGAAGGCGCGGTACTGGTGGTCGGTGCCGGTTCCTCCGGCGTGCAGATCGCCGAAGAACTGATGCGCGCCGGGCGCCAGGTGTACCTGTCGGTTGGCGCCCACGACCGCCCGCCGCGTGCCTACCGCAACCGCGACTTCTGCTGGTGGCTGGGCGTGCTGGGCGAGTGGGACGCGGAAATTGCCAAGCCCGGTCGCGAGCATGTGACCATCGCGGTCAGCGGCGCCCGTGGTGGCCACACCGTGGACTTCCGCGCCCTCGCCCACCAAGGCATGACCCTGGTCGGCCTGACCCAGTCGTTCGAAAACGGCGTAGCGCGCTTCCAGGACAACCTGGTCGAGAACATCAACCGCGGCGACGAAAACTACCTGGCCCTGCTGGATGCGGCCGATGCCTACATCGAACGCAACGGCCTGGACCTGCCGGAAGAGCCCGAAGCCCGCCAGCGCCTGGCCGACCCGGAGTGCATGCGCAACCCGCTGCAGCAACTGGACCTGGCCAAGGCCGGCGTCAGCAGCATCATCTGGGCCACCGGTTACGGCGTGGACTTCAGCTGGCTGCAGGTAGACACCTTCGATGCCAACGGCAAGCCCCAGCACCAGCGCGGTGTAGCCCGCGAACCGGGCGTGTACTTCCTCGGCCTGCCGTGGTTGTCGCGCCGTGGTTCATCGTTCATCTGGGGGGTGTGGCACGACGCCAAGCACGTCGCCGGCCACATCGCCACGCAGCGTACCTACACCGCCTACCGCGACCGCGAGCAACGCGCAGCGGATGAGCAGCAAACCGCCAAGATCAGCAATGTCAGCACCCTCGGAGCCCACTGATGCCTACCCATACTCGCATCCGCATGTTCAACACCAAGGAAACCTACCCCAACCAGACCCTGGACAACGACTTGTGCCAGGCCGTGCGGGCGGGTAATACCATCTACGTGCGTGGCCAGGTCGGTACCGACTTCGAAGGCAAGCTGGTAGGCCTGGGTAACCCGCGCGCACAAACCGAACAGGCGATGAAGAACGTCAAGCAACTGCTTGAAGAAGCCGGCTCGGACCTGTCGCACATCGTCAAGACCACCACCTACATCACCGACCCGCGCTTCCGCGAGCCGGTGTACAAAGAGGTGGGCAAGTGGCTCAAGGGCGTATTCCCGATTTCCACCGGGCTGGTGGTGGCCGGGTTGGCCCAGGCCGAGTGGCTGATGGAGATCGACGTGATTGCCGTGGTACCCGATCAGCAATGACCGCAGGCCTGAATGGTGGGTGGCGACTGCCACCTGCCGTCCAGCCACGCCTGGGTCGCTTGTGCCGCAGCGTGCAAGCGCTGAGGTGCGGGCACGCCAACGGACGACACTTCCACGCTGACACGTCGCCCGCAGTTCGCGCGCAGCTGGCTACCCGGCGCCAGCTCCAACGCCGTCAGGTGTGCCAGGTCCTGCCCATTCAATAGGCCGCCCTCCCTCCGCCGAGGCCGAACACAAAGCCCGTGGTAAAGGCTGTCGCCAGGCCAATGCCACACAGGCCACCGGCTAGGCAAACCCGAACAATCGCCGAGGGGTCTCCCACATCACCGTGCGGCGCAGCCGGGCATCCGGCATCAGGCGCTCGGCCAGCTTCAGCAGCGGGCCGTAGTCCACCCGCGCGGGCTGGCGAATGAACGGCCAGTCCGAACCCCACACACAGGCTTGGGCGCCAAAGGCTTCGAGCAGGGCCTGCACGTATGCACTGCTTTGTTCGAACAAGGCATCCGCTGCGGCAAACTTCTGCATACCTGACAGCTTCACGCAGGCGCGGCCACTGTCGGCCAATCGCAGCAACGCCTGGAAGCCGGCTTGCTGCACACCGGCAGCGACATCCGGGCGGCCGCAATGGTCAATCAACAGACGAGCCTGCGAGCCTTGCAGCAGGCCGTGCAGGTCCAGCAACTGGTCGGCACACACCTGCAATTGGGCGAACATGCCAAGCTCGGCGAGCTTGCCGAACAGCCCGTCAACGCCCTTTAGGCTGGCTACCCCGTACAGCGCGGGGTTGAAGGCGATACCCACCACGCCTTGCGCCTGCAACGCCGCCAGCGCATCGAGGTTGATGTCCACCCTGACCACCGCCACCCCCTTGAACCGCCCCTGCCCGCTGGCCAAGGCATGCAGCAGGCAGCGGTTGTCGGTGTGGTAGCCGCTGTTGGGTCCCACCAGCAAGGCATGTTGCACGCCGTAAGCGTCCATCACTCGGGTGAACTGCGCCTGGGTGGCGACCTCCTGGCCGGAGGGCGCATAGGGTGCATCGGGGTGATAGGGGAACCGGGCGGGGTCAAACAAATGGTTATGGCAATCGATCTTCGCTTCGTCAAATATGTTCACGCAGCACTCCCGTCAAGCGCCACTGCGCTTGTCTGCAGATCTTGTCATTGTGCGCCGAAAGGGCGGTTAGGCTGGGGTTCACGATACTGTGTGGCCGGCTTTGACGCTCATACCCAGATGGCGAAAACCATAACCGAAGGTAATACACATGCTGCTTGGCAACGAAGGCGCAGACGCAAGCCCCATGGTGTTCAAGCTGCGGCACATGGAAGTGTTCAGGGCGGTGATGCTGACGGGCTCGATCAGCGCGGCGGCCAAATTGCTGTATGTGTCGCAGCCGGCGGTGAGCAAGCTGATCCAGTACATCGAAGCGCGCCTGGCCTACCCGCTGTTCGAGCGCGTCAACAACCGCCTGGTGCCGACGGCCGAAGCGCAGGTGCTGTTTCGCAAGGTCGAGCGGGTGTACCAGGCAGCGTTGCAGGTCAACGAATGCGCACTCGCGCTGGGCGCTGGCGGCCAGCGCAAGCTGCGTATCTCGTGCAGCGCATCGTTGTCCACGGTGGTGATCCCGATGGCCCTGGCCCAGCTCAAGCGTGAATCACCGGCGCTGAATATCGAGTGGCAAACCTCGCTGATGGGCGAAATGCCCAACCAGATCTTGTCGAAGAAGGTCGACCTGTCGATAGCCGCCCTGCCGGTGGTGCACGACCACCTGCATTCACAAGCGTTCATGCGTGGACGCATGGTGGTGGTGATGCAGCCGGGCCACCCTTTGGCCGGTCAGCCCGCGCTGACCTTGCAGCAGCTGGAGGGCCATGCCTTGCTGCTGTTCCGGCCCGACATGCCGTTTGGCAAATTGCTGGCCGAACACATCGGGCGCCGCGGGCTACAGCTGAAATCACTGTTGTCGTTCACCAATGCCAACGAGGCTGTGGCGTTGGTCAAACAAGGCATGGGCATCAGCGTGATCGACGAGTTCGTTGCACAGGACAGCGGGCTCGCGGTGGTGCCGTTGGCCGATGATATTCACTTCGATATCAGCTTCGTCTATTCGCGCTTCGAGCCGCCATCGCATGCAGCACTGCAGTTGATGCGGGTGTTGCAGGGGCAGGCGCAGAAGCTGGGGCGGGCGCTGACGCCGGGCTGATCATCTACGCAACCGCCCCCTGTGGGAAAGGTTTCAGCCGCAAACACTGCCGAAGCCGGTGCAATGCATCGAGTCGGCAGATTCGCGGGCATGTACGCTCCCGATGGGTATACAAGGCTTCAGTTTAAAAGCCGACCGTGGCCGAGAGCAGATAGGTCCGCGGCGTAGACAGGGTCAATCCCGGCTCACTGTCATCCGACGCCCCCGCCGAGCTCCAGTAGCGATCATCGAGCACATTCTCGACACTGGCCCGCAAGGTAACCTCGGTGGCGTCCACCTTGAAGGCGTAACGTGCGCCCAGGTCATAACGCTCCCAGCCATCGATGCGCTTGCTGTTGTTCTGGTCCAGGTACTGCGAACTGGAGTGAATGCCGCGCGCTGTGAAGGTCAGGCCGCTCACCCCTGGCACGTCCCATTCAGCCCCCAGATTGACGTTGTATTCGGGCGTGGCCGGCGCACGGTTGCCATCGTAGGCACCGCCGATGGTGTCGGTGAGCTCGCTGTCGAGATACATCACCCCACCCAGCACCCGCACGCCCTGCACTGGCTCACCGAACACACTCAGCTCGATGCCGCGGTTGTCACGCTTGCCATTGGGGCCGAACACCCGCGAGACGGGATTGGTCTCGTAGGCCGGCTGGCGAATGCGGAAGGCGCTGGCAGTAAAGGCCACCTGGCCGAGGTCGTACTTGGCCCCCACCTCGATCTGACGGCTGGTGAACGGCGGGAAGATCTGGTCTTCGTTGATCGAGGTCGATGGGGCGATCTTGCCTTGGCTCAAGCCCTCCATGTAGTTGGCGTACAACGAGAGCTGGTCGGTGACCTTGAGCAATATCCCCCCCGAAGGCGAGAGCTTTTCTTCGTCATAAGCCGTCTCGCCTTTGACGCCGTCGCTCCAGTCATCCACCTGCACCCGTTGCCAGCGCGCCCCCAGGGTCAGCAGCAGGCGGTCGTCAAAAAAACCAAGGGTGTCGGCCAGGGCCACGCCGGAGAAGCGGTTTTCCGTGTAAACCTCGGGGTCGAGGCGGGTTGGCGTAGCGGGTGTCGCTGCGGCCACCGGGTTGTAGAGGTTGCTCGGCGCCGAGGCATAGCGCGCCCCGCCGTTGGTGAAGTCCATGTAGTAATAGCTGGCGGCCAGGTTCAGCTCGTGGCTCACCGGCCCGGTATGGAACCAGTGACGCAAACCGGCCATGGCGGTGCGCACCGACTCGTCCCGGGTAAAGTCACGCGGCTGCACAGTGAAGTCGCCGGCATCGTTGGTGATCGACACGTTATGGCGCAGGAAGTCGTGGTTGCTCTTGCGCGCACCGACCGCACCATAGGCCAGCAGCGATTCGCTGATATCGTACTCGGCGTTCAGCGCACCGAAAGTGTCGTTGGTACGCGCCTTGCTCCAGGCCTGGGCGTAGTTGTGGCGTACGTCATTGGCATTGGGCACCTTGGCATTGGCACCGACCAGCACACGCTCCTGCGGGGCGTCGGTGTCGCGTTCGGTGTGGCCAAGGTCTGCCGAGAGCCGCAGGCGCTCGCCTCGAAAATCCAGGCCCAGCACCGCCATTTCGCGGTCAACGCGCTGGTGGTCCCATTCGGTATCACCGGCCTGCTTCACACCATTGAAGCGCACGCCGAACTGCTGGCCTTCACCAAAGCGACGGCCGATGTCCACTGCGCCGCCTGTCTGGCCTGCCGAGGCGTAGCTGCCGGTGAATTCGGTGATCGGTTTGTCAGCGGCTCGCTTGGGCTGCACATTGATACCGCCGCCCACGCTGCCACGCGGCGAAATGCCGTTGATCAACTGGCTGGGGCCTTTGATGATGTCGACCCGATCGGCCATTTCCATGTCGATCGAATACGTCGGCAAGATGCCATACAGGCCGTTGTAGGCCACATCACTGTTGAACAGGCTGAAGCCGCGAATGGTGAACTGCTCGAAACGCCCGCCCGCCGGGTTGGTAGCACGCACCGAAGGGTCACTGGCAATCAGCTCGCCCAAGGTGCGCGCCTGCTGGTTCTTGACCAGTTCGCTGGTGTAGCTGGTGATGCTGAACGGGGTTTCCATGAAGTCGCGCGAACCGAGCATGCCTTGCGCGCCCTGGCGTGCCACTTGGCCACCGGCATACGGCTGCGCTTCGCTGCCTGCGGCCAGGCCGCCGACGATGCGGGTGGGGGCGATTTCCAGAGCGCCACTGGCCTGGGGGGCCGGCATCAAGGTGAAGGCCCCCTCACCCACCGGCAGCGCCTGCAGGCCGCTACTGCGCAGCAACTGGCTGAAGCCTTCATCGACACTGTAACGACCGGACAAGCCGTTACTTTGCCGGCCCTCTACCAATGCCGGGTCCAGCGAAAGGCTGACACCGGCCTGGTCGGCGAAATGGGTCAAAGCAGCACCCAGGCTGGCTGGCGCCACCTGGAACGTACGCCGGGCCGGCTCATCGGCCCAGGTGGGCGCACACAACAGCAGGCTCATCGCGAACAATGGATGTGCGGCGCGCACCAGTGGGCGCAGGCGGCAAGATTTTACTGCAGGCATTGAACAAGGCTCCCCTTTTATTTTCTCCTACCGGTAATGACCGGCGAGTGAAAAAAAGGGGACAGCCTCATGCTCGTTTTTCTCGTGCGGTCAGGCTCACCCAATAACGCGTGCGGCTCTGCACCTGCAACGGCAGGCTGGCGGCGAGCAAGGCCAGCACCCGGTCGGTGTCGTCAAGGCGGAACGTGCCGGTCACACGCAAGCGCTCCAGTTCCGGTGCCCAGCGCAGTACGCCGGGGCGATACCTGCGCAGTTCGTGCAGCAACTCGCCCAACGGGCGGTCGTCCAGCCGTAGTGCGCCTTCGCGCCAGCCCAGTTGCCATTCGTCGAAGGCTTTGACGGGGCCAACGCCGGTCGCCTGCAAACTGGCCTGCTGGCCGGCCTGCAGCATCACGGCTGGACCACGCAACGGTTGCAGGCTGGCCGCCCCTTTGATCGCCGACACCCGGCAGGCCTCATCAAGCAGGCGCAGGCACACCTCGCCCTCACTAAGCACCACCCGGCCGTAAGGCACCTGCAAGGTAAGGCTAAGGTTAGCGGGCACACTGACGGCCACTTCACCGCGCAGCAGTGCCACGCGGCCTGCACCCAGCTCGATACCGACCGCACTGTCGGTGTTCAACTGCAACCAGGTGCCGTCGCTCAGCAGAGCCTGCCTGCGCTCTCCTACTGCGGTGCGCATGTCGGCGGTCCAGGCATCCAGCGGCAGCTCACGGCTCACCAGCCAGGCCACCGGCAACAACGCCGACACTCCCAGGGCTTGTTTGAGCAATGCCCGACGACCGGCATCCGGACGATCCAGGGCGGCCATCGCCAATGCGCCGGGCAACCCGGCAAACCGCGCTCGCAGCAGCGATGCCTTTTGCCAGGCGTCTTCGTGCAGGTGACTGCTGGCGCGCCATTGCGCCAGGCGCAGCAGGTCAGCTTCGCTTGCGTCGCCAGAATCCAGCAATGCCAGCCAACGGGCCGCAGCACGCAGCGCTTTGCGGGTTTCTGGGGAGTGGGGGCTCATTGCAAATCGGCCAACAGGCAATGTTCGTAAGCCTGCGCCATGTAGCGTTTCACCGAGCGCTGGCAAACGCCCAGGCGCTGGCCAATCTCGGCGTAGCCCAAGCCTTCCAGCTGGCTCCAGAGAAAGGCCTTGCGTATCGCCGGCTTGAGGCCGTCGAGCAATTCATCCAGTGCTTGCAGGGTTTCCAGCAGTACCCAGCGCTGTTCTGGCGACGGCACGTGTTGCTCGGGCAACTGCGCCAAAGCATCAAGGTAGGCCTGCTCCAGGCTACGTCGCTGGTGGAAGTTGCTCAGCAGGCGCTTGCCGACGGTCAGCAGATAGGCGCGCGGTTCGCGTATGTCTGCCAGCGGCTGGGCGCTGGCCAGAATGCGCAGAAAAGTATCCTGACTGAGGTCGGCGGCATCCCAGGCATTGCCCATACGCCGGCGCAGCCAGGTTTCCAGCCAGCCGCGATGCTCCCGGTACAGGGCAGGCAGGCCAGGCTCCGGTGGCGGCGCGGCGTCGATCATGAGGAGGGTCCTGCGGCGGAGTAAATAAGATTAATTCTAATTTACATCGCGCCACAGAACCAAGCGGTTTGTTACCGGTCAGGCGATTGCTTCATCGACCAGCACTTGTGCTTCCTGCACCAGACGCTGCAAATGCGCCTCGTCGATGAAGCTTTCGGCGTAGATCTTGTAGATGTCTTCAGTACCCGACGGGCGCGCGGCGAACCAGCCATTGGCCGTCATCACCTTGAGCCCGCCAATCGCCTGGCCATTGCCTGGGGCGTGGCTGAGGATCTGCACGATCGGCTCACCGGCCAGCTCGGTCGACGTCACCTGCTCCGGCGCCAGTTTGCTCAGCAACGCCTTCTGCCGCGCATCTGCCTTGGCCTCGACACGCGTGGCGAACGGCTTGCCCAGCGCCTCGGTCAGGTCGGCATAAGCCTGGCTCGGGTTACGCCCGGTACGGGCGGTCATTTCGGCGGCCAGCAAGGCCGGGATCAACCCGTCCTTGTCGGTGGCCCACACCGAGCCATCGCGGCGCAGGAACGAAGCCCCTGCACTTTCTTCGCCACCAAAACCGAGCGAACCGTCGAACAGGCCCTGGGCGAAGAACTTGAAGCCCACCGGCACCTCATACAGATCACGGCCCAGGCGTTGGGTAACGCGGTCGATCAGGCCGCTGGAGACCACGGTCTTACCCACGGCGGCGTCACTGCGCCACTGCGGGCGGTGGCGGAACAGGTAGTCGATAGCCACGGCCAGGTAGTTGTTGGGTTGCAGCAAGCCGTCAGGGGTGACGATGCCGTGGCGGTCGTGGTCCGGGTCGCAAGCGAAGGCCACGTCAAAGCGCTCACGCAGGCCTATCAGACCCTGCATGGCATACGGCGAGGAAGGGTCCATGCGGATCTGGCCGTCCCAATCGACGGTCATGAAGCGGAAGGTCGGGTCGACCTCGGTGTTCACCACTTCCAGGTCCAGCTGGTAGTGCTTGGCAATCGCCGACCAGTAGCGTACCCCTGCCCCGCCCAGCGGGTCGACGCCCAGGCGCAACCCGGCGCCACGGATCACATCGAAATCGATGACGTTTTCCAGGTCGGCCACATAGTTGCTGACGTAGTCGTGGCGGTGGGTGGTCGGCGCCTGCAGCGCCTGGGCATGGTCCATGCGCTTGACGCCGGCCAGGTTAGCCGCCAGCAGCTCGTTGGCCTTGCCCTCGATCCACTTGGTCACGTCGCTGTCGGCCGGCCCGCCGTTGGGCGGGTTGTACTTGAAGCCACCGCTTTGTGGCGGGTTGTGCGACGGGGTAATGACGATACCGTCAGCCAAACCCTGTGTGCGGCCACGGTTGTGGCAGAGGATGGCGTGGGACACAGCCGGTGTGGGCGTGTATTCGTCATCCTTGGACAGCATCACCTGCACGCCGTTGGCGGCCAGAACCTCCAGGGCGCTAGCGGTAGCCGGGGCCGACAGAGCGTGGGTATCGGCGCCGATGAACAGCGGGCCATCGATACCTTTTTCCTGGCGATACAGGCAGATAGCCTGGGTAATGGCCAAGACGTGATACTCGTTGAAACTCAATTCAAGCGAAGTGCCCCGGTGCCCCGAGGTGCCGAAGGCCACCCGCTGGGCCGCCACGACAGCGTCTGGGCGGCCGGTGTAATAGGCGGTGAGCAGCCGGGGAATATCGACCAGCACGCTGGTCGGAGCCGGCTTGCCTGCCAAAGGACTGAGCGTCATGCAAAACCTCGAGTTCAACGGATGTTGGTGTTGGAGCGTGCAGTGTACTGAGAGTTGCAATGCCGTGCGATGGGGGCATCAAAGAATCAGCCAGTGCACGTCGCCCTTGCAGAACCGCATCAAAGCGTGATGGCGCGTAAACGGTCTCGCGTAGAAACAATACCCCTGGATAATGGAACCCATGGCTTTCCGTCGCCGGCCCCTACCCCAAGCCGCTCGTCTGAAAAACCTGCGCGTCGTATGTCAGCGAAATCCACGAAACCCAATGGTTACCCGGCACCATCCGGCCGGGAAAACGTTTGCCATGCGACCAGTCGACACATAGCGCCCATGACCAGGATGTGACCACTGTCATGCATTAACACATTTGTCGTGCCGACAACCGAAAATCGCGCATGGCAGGTGCTATGTTTATGTTCCCGGCGGCCGCATCGATGTGGCCACCCGCTCATCACGTCCGGGGACGGACAAGGAGGCTGGCATGAACAAGATGACGTTCCCCAACGCCTGCCAGGTGATGCGCTGGCATTTCCATCCATTGGGTTTCGAGGCCAGCATGGATGCGCCACGCAGCATGGTCGCGCGGCTGTTCGACCGCGCCAGCGGTGAAACCTTGCTGGCGATTGCGGGCATCCCCTGTGCGGCGATCATGCCCGCTGCCGATGTAGAGCGCATCATCGAGGCCGTCGAGGCGGAAATGGATGCCTTCATACCCGCCTTTACCCTGCGCGATGCAGTCTAGGCGCTGTTTTCATCGCAGCTTCACCGAGTATCAAGGCTTTTCATACAGAGCTTAGCCCGCAGCGGTGAATTCCGGGCCCATGGCCTGCAACTTGCTCATGAACTGCTCGGCCGGCACGGGCTGGCCCAATAGGTAGCCCTGCAACGAATCACAGCCCAGACGGGTCAGGAAGTCCTGCTGCTTGTCGGTCTCAACCCCCTCGGCAACGATACGCAGGCCCAAGGCCTGGCCCAGTGCGACAATTGCCGAAACAATCGCTGCATCGTCACTGTCCTGCTCCAGGTCGCGCACGAAACCGCGGTCGATTTTCAGCTCGTTGGCTGGCAGGCGCTTTAGGTACATCAGGCTGGAATAGCCCGTGCCAAAGTCATCAATGGACAAGTCCACGCCCATGTCGGACAGGCGCTGCAGCACGGTCAGGCTGGCGTCGGCATCGTGCATGGCGGTGGTTTCGGTAATTTCCAGTGTCAGGCAGTTGGCCGGCAAGCCGTTCTGCTGCAGGGCACGGGCCACGCTGTCGACCAGGCCGGCGTGGCAGAACTGGATAGCCGACAGGTTCACCGCCATGCGCCAGCCAAGGTGGCCCTGGTCCAGCCACTGACGCATCTGACGGCAGGCCTCGATGAGTACCCACTCGCCAATGGGGATGATCAGGCCGGTCTTTTCCGCCAGGCCGATGAAGCGGTCAGGCAGCAGCAGGCCTTGCTGCGGGTGCTCCCAGCGCAGCAGTGCTTCGGCACCAATCGGCTGGCAGGTATGGGCGTCGAACTTGGGCTGGTAATGCAAGCGGAACTGGCGCTGCTCCAGCGCCAGACGCAAGTCCTGCAGCAACTGCAACTGCTGGCGAGCATTGCTGTTCATCGACACATCGAAGAAGCTGTAACCGTTCTTGCCAGCGCTCTTGGCATGGTACATGGCCGCGTCGGCGTTACGCAGCAGCTCGTGCTGGTCCTGGCCGTTGCCCGGGTACAGGACGATGCCCAGGCTCGCTGACAGTTGCAGGTCGTGCTCGGCCACGCGGAAAGGCCGGGAAACCAGGTTGACCTGCTTGACCGCCACGTCCATGGCATCGTTCGGTTCCTGCAGTTCCACCAGCAGAACGAACTCGTCGCCACCAATCCGTGCCAGCGTGTCCTGGCTGTGCAAGTGGCCGCGCAGGCGGGCCGCCACTGCCTTGAGCAGAAGGTCTCCGATATGGTGGCCAAAGGCATCGTTGACCGGCTTGAAGCCGTCCAGATCAATGAACATCAGGGCAAAACAGCCGCCCTGCTCCGCCACTTTGGCGATGGCCTGTTCGATGCGATCGGCGAGCAAGGTACGGTTGGGTAGACCCGTGAGGGTGTCGTGCAGGGCCAGTTGGGTCAGCTCCTGGTTGGCCAAGGTCAGCGAACGGGCCAACTCGGCAGTACGCGCCTCCAGGCGAGCATCCAGCACCGAAGTCAGCAGAGCCACTGCCAGTACTGCCAGCGTGGTGATCAGCACCAGGTAAACCAGGCTGTCACCCTGCAGCCCGCCCCCCAACGCGCCGCAGAAGCTGCCCTCGGGGAAGTTCGCCGCTGCCATGCCGGTGTAATGCATGCCAACGATGGCAAAGCCCATCACCACTGCCGCCAGGCCACGGATCTGCCGTACATAGGGGGTGTGTTTGCGCAGGCGGAAGGCGATCCACAATGCCGCCGCCGAGGCGCCTACGGCAATCAGCAGCGAAGCACCGAACAACGTCGGGTCGTAGTCGATGCCCGGCAGCATGCGCAGTGCGGCCATGCCGGTGTAGTGCATGCAGGCAATACCCGAGCCCATGATCAGCGCGCCGAACCCCAACTGCAGCGCTGGCAGGCTCGGCTGGCTGACCAGCCACAAGGCAAAGCCCGAGGACAGCACAGCGATCAGCAGCGAGAACGCGGTCAGGGCCAGGTCGTAACCCAAGTCGATGGGCAAGCTGAAGGCAAGCATGCCAATGAAGTGCATCGACCACACGCCGATGCCCATGGCCAATGCACCGCCGCCCATCCACAGGTAGGCAGCGCGGCCCTTGGCCGTGGCGATGCGGCCAGTCAGGTCAAGAGCGGTATAGGATGCCAGGATCGCCACGCACAGCGAAATCAACACCAGCGAAGAAGAGTAGCTACCGGTCAGCATTGAAAGTTCCAGCGCCGGAACAGGGGGCCGGCAAAAGCTGACGATTGTACTCAAGCTTAAGCGAAACGCACGGGGTTTTTGCGAATGGGGATGGGCCCAATAACCGCAAATGCGCCCCTCTGCGCGTGGTCAATTCTGCTCGGCAAACGCCTGCTCTGCATCCCAGCCGCCGCCCAACGCGGCCACCAGTTGCACACTGGCCACCAGGCGCCCTTGCAGCAGGTTCAGCACGCTGCGCTCGTTGCTCAGCGCCGTGGTTTGCACGTTGACCACATCCAGATAGCCGATCAGCCCGGCGCGGTACTGGTTCTCGGTCAGGCGCAACGACTCGCGGGCAGCATCGAGCGCCTCTTGGCGCACCACGGCTTCATCGCCATACACTTTCAGTTGAACCAACAGGTTTTCCACTTCCCTGAAGCCGTCCAGCACGGTCTGGCGGTACTGCGCCACCGTCTGGTCATATACGGCCACCGTGCGGTCGACCTCGGCGCTGCGTTTGCCGGCGTCGAACAGGGTCAGCGCCAACTGCGGGCCTACCGACCAGTAGCGGTTGGGCAGCTCGATCCAGTTGCTGAAGCTGCTGCTGGAATAACCGCCACTCATGCTCAGGCTGAGGTCCGGGAAGTAGGCTGCCCGCGAGACCCCGATGTTGGCGTTGGCCGCCATCACGTTGCGTTCGGCCGCAGCGATGTCCGGGCGGCGCTCCAGCAGTTGCGAAGGCAGCGAAACCGGTATTTGCGGCAACGCGGGAATAGTCTTGCTGTCGGTCAGGGCGAAGTCGGCCGGAACCTTGCCCAGCAGCACGGCGATGGCATTTTCGAACTGCGCACGCTGCCAGATCAGGTCGATCAGGTCAGCCTGGGTGCTTTTGAGCTGGGTGCGGGCCTGGGCCACGGCATCCGGGCCGGCGACCCCGGCACGGTACTGGTTTTCGTTCATTCGCAGTGAGCGTTCATAAGCCGCCACGGTGGCTTCCAGCAAGCGCTTCTGCTCATCGATAACCCGCAATTGCAGGTAGTTCTGCACCAGTTCCGACTGCTGGCTCAGGCGGATAGACGCAAGGTCGGCGAAACTGGCTTCGGCACTGGCCTCATTGGCATTCAGGGTTTCGCGCAGCTTGCCCCACAGGTCGATCTCCCAGCTCACGCCCAACTGGGCGTTGTAGGTGTTGCGAATGCCACTGCTGTTATTGGACAGGCTGGAACTGGAGCTGCCGGTTCCCTGCGCCGAGCGGTTCTTGCTGGCGCTCAGGTCCAGACTGGGGAACAGCGCCGCACGGCTGCTGCGCACCAGCGCCTGGGCCTGGCGATACTGGGCTTCTGATTGCGCCACGGTCTGGTTGCTGCGGTTGAGCTCTTCGACCAACGCGTTGAGCCCGGCATCGCCGTAGATTTCCCACCAGGCGCCGCGGGCGATGGCGTCGGACGGCGAGGCCTGGGTCCAGCCTTCGGCGTGCTTGAACTGCGCCGCCGTGCTGTTCAGCTCGGGGCGGTGGTAATCGGGGCTCAGGGTGCAGGCACTGAGCAAGGCCAGGCACAACCCGGCGCCGAGCAGGCGCGAGCCACGGCCACGGGCCAGTGCTTGCAGTGCACGATGAAGTGGGGTCTGGGCAAAAGTCATAGCGGGGTTTCCAGGGCGGCGTCGGTGCGCACGCCGCGCCAACGGTTGAAACGGTGGCGCAGGCGGTCCAGGTACAGGTAAACCACCGGCGTCGTATAAAGGGTGAGGATCTGGCTGAACACCAGGCCGCCGATGATGGTCAGGCCCAGCGGCTGACGCATTTCTGCGCCTTCAGCCTGGCTCAACAGCAATGGCAATGCGCCAAGGATCGCCGCCAGGGTGGTCATCAGGATCGGCCGCAGGCGTAGCAGGCAGGCCCGGCGTATCGACTCTTCCGGCGAAAAGCCCTGATGGCGCTCCAGTTGCAGGGCCAGGTCGATCATCAGGATGGCATTTTTTTTCACCACCCCGATCAACAGGAACAGCCCAAGCAACGAGATCAGGCTGAACTCGCCACCGGTGACGTACAGCGCCAGCAAGGCTCCGACGCCCGCCGAAGGCAGTGTCGAGAGAATGGTCAACGGGTGAATGTAGCTTTCATACAGAATGCCCAGCACCAGGTACACCAGCAGCAGTGCGCCAAGGATCATGAATGGCTGGCCCTGCTGGGTCTTAGCAAAGGCATCGGCAGTGCCGCCGAGCTTGGCAATCACCTCCTCGGGCAAGCCCAGCTTGGCCACCGCGCGCTCCAGCGCCGCCATGGCCTGGTCGGGGCTGTAGCCCTCGGCGACGTCGAAAGCGATGTCTTCCGAAGCGAACTGGCCTTCGTGGCTGACCCGGTCGTTGGCCAGGCTGTTCTCGTAGTGGGCGATGGTCGACAACGGCACCCGGGCACCGTCGGCGGTGATCACCTGCACTTGCTCCAGCGTGCTCGGGTCCCAGGCGTATTTCGGGTTGATCTCCAGCACCACCTGGTACTGGTTGAGGCTGTCGTAGATAGTGGAGATCTGCCGCTGGCTGTAGGCGTTGTTCAGTACCGCGGTGACCATGTCCATGTCGATGCCCAGGCGCTTGGCCTGGTCACGGTCGACCACCAGCGTCACCTGTTGGGTACCAGCACCATCGCGGGCGTCGATGGCGGTCAGCTCAGGCAGTGCACGCAGCGCCGCGACCACCTTGGGGAACCATTCGCGCAATGCCGAAAGATCGCCGCTTTGCAGGGTATACAGGTACTGCGAAGAGGTCTGGTCACGCCCACCGCCACCCAGTTGCAGGTCCTGGTCGGCCATCAGGAACAGGCGCCCGCCGGGCACTTTGGGCAGTTCCTTGCGCAGGCGCTCGATCACCTTCTGCGCATCGATCTTGCGCTCGCTGATCGGTTTCAGGCGCACCAGCACAAAAGCGTTGTTGGTACCGCTGTTGCCACCGATGAAACCGGCGACGCTCTGTACTGCCGGGTCGGCCAGCAAGGCCCGGCGGTAGATTTCCATCTTCGGCTGCATCACGCTGAACGACAGGCCGTCGTCGCCCCGGATGAAGCCCATCAATTGGCCAGTATCCTGCTGGGGCATCAACGTCTTGGGCACCACCACGTACAGGGCGATGTTGACGCCGATGGTGGCCAGCAGGCTGAGCAGGGTCAGGCGCTTGTGGCGCAGGGCCCAGCCCAGGCTGCGGTCATAGGCAGCAACCATGCGCTGATGCAGCTTGTCGCTCCAGCGCTGCAGGCGGCTCTGCTCGGCCTGGTGCGGCTTGAGCCAGCGGGCGCAGAGCATCGGTGTCAGGGTCAGCGACACCACCAGCGAGACGATGATCGCCGCTGCCAGGGTGATGGAAAACTCCTGAAACAGGTTGCGCACGATGCCACCCATGAACAGGATGGAGACGAACACCGCCACCAGCGACACGTTCATCGACAGCAAGGTGAAGCCCACTTCCTTGGCGCCCAGGTAGGCCGCCTTCATCGGCGGTTGGCCGTTCTCGATGTGCCTGGAGATGTTTTCCAGCACCACGATGGCATCGTCCACCACCAGCCCGGTGGCAAGGATCAGCGCCATCAGCGACAGGTTGTTGAGCGAGAAACCGCACAGGTACATGACCGCGAACGTACCCACCAGCGATACCGGCACCGCCAGGCTGGGGATCAGCGAGGCGCGCAGGCTGCCGAGGAACAGGTAGACCACCAGAATCACCAGCACCACGGCGATCAGCAGGGTGTGCTCGGCCTCTTTGAGGGTGGCCTTGATCACGGGCGAGCGGTCCATGGCCACGTTCAGTTGCACGCTGGCTGGCAGCAACGACTGCAGTGCCGGAAGCTGCGCCTTGATCTGGTCGACCGTTTCGATGATGTTGGCGCCGGTCTGGCGGTTGACCACCAGCAGCACCGCTGCCTGGTCGTTGAAGAAACCGCTGTTGTAACGGTTTTCAACACCGTCGGTGACGGTCGCCACGTCAGACAGGCGCAGAATGGTGCCGTTCTGCTGGCGAATCACCACCGGCTCATAGTCCTTGGCGCTTTCCAACTGGTCGTTGGCCCGCACCTGCCAGTTGCGCTCGGCGTCCTCGACAAAGCCCATGGGCCGGCGCTGGTTGGCGTTGGACACCGCAGTGCGCACCTCGTCCAGCGACAGGTTGTACTGGTTGAGCAATTGCGGCTCGACGGCAATGCGCACGGCCGGCAGCGAACTGCCACCGATCTGCACCTCCCCTACCCCCGATACCTGAGCCAGGCTCTGTGAAAGGATGGTGTCGGCCAGGTCATACAGCTGGCCTTTCTGCAACACATCCGAGGTCAGCGACAGCACCATGATCGGCGCCTGCGACGGGTTGATCTTCTTGTAGGTGGGCATGCTGCGCATGCCACTGGGCAGCAGGTTGCGGGTAGCGTTGATCGCCGCTTGCACCTCACGGGCTGCGCCATCGATGTCACGGCCCAACTCGAAGCCGATGACTACCCGTGTCGAACCCTGGTTGGAGCTGCTGGTGAGCGTAGTGACGCCGGCGATGCTGCCCAGCTTGCGCTCCAGCGGTGTGGCCACGGTGGACGCCATGACCTCGGGGCTTGCACCAGACAGGTTCGCCGACACCACGATCACCGGGAAGTCCATTTGCGGCAGTGGCGCCACCGGCAGCAAGCCAAAGCTGACCCCGCCCAGCAGCATGATCGCCAGGCTCAACAGCATGGTCGCCACCGGGCGACGGATGAAAGGCCCGGACAGGTTCATGCCTGGGCCTGCTTCACGTCAGTGGCCGGGCGCAGGCGGCGGGCCAGGCGATCGAAGTACAGGTAGATGACCGGAGTGGTGAACAGCGTCAGCACCTGGCTGACCAGCAACCCGCCGACCATCACCAGGCCCAGTGGCTGACGCAGCTCGGCGCCGGAACCGGTGGCAAGCATCAGCGGCACCGCACCAAACAGCGCGGCCAGGGTGGTCATCAGGATCGGCCGGAAGCGCAGCAGCGCCGCCTGGTAGATGGCATCGCGCGGGCTCATGCCCTGATTGCGCTCAGCCTCCAGGGCGAAGTCGATCATCATGATCGCGTTCTTCTTGACGATACCGATCAGCAGGATGATGCCGATGATGGCGATCATGCCCAGGTCGTTACCGCTGATGAGCAAGGCCAGCAAGGCACCGACCGCCGCCGACGGCAGGGTCGAGAGGATGGTGACCGGGTGGATGTAGCTTTCGTACAGCACCCCCAGCACGATGTACATGGTCACCACCGCCGCCAGAATCAGCAGCAAGGTACTCGACAGCGACGCCTGGAAGGCCTCGGCCGCACCCTGGAAGCGGGTTTGCACGCCCAGCGGCATGCCGATGTCCTTCTGCACCTGCTCGATCACCTGCACGGCTTCGCCCAGCGATGCGCCGTGGGCCAGGTTGAACGACAAGGTCACCGCCGGGAACTGGCCAATGTGGGAAATAGCCAGCTGCGCTTGACGCTGCTCGATCCGCGCCAGCGCCGAAAGGCGCACCTGACCGCCATCGGTGGCCTTGACGTGGATCGACTCCAGCGCCTGCGGGCCGATCGTGGCGGCGTCTTGGGACTGCAACACCACGCGGTACTGGCTGGCCTGGGTGTAGATGGTCGAGATCTGCCGCTGGCCGAAGGCGTCGTACAGGGCATTGGTGATCTGCGACACGCTGATCCCCAGGCGGCTGGCCATATCACGGTCGATCACCAGGTACACCTGCAAGCCCTTGTCCTGCAGGTCGCTGGCCACATCGGCCAGTTCCGGGCGCTGCTGCAGCGCCTGCACCAGCTTGCCGCTCCACTGCGCCAGCAGGTCGGCGTCCGGCGACGACAAGCTGAACTGGTACTGGGTACGGCTGACCCGGTCCTCGATGCTCAGGTCCTGCACCGGCTGCATGAACAGGCGGATGCCCACCAGCCGGTCGACCTGCGGCTGCAGGCGGCTGATCACTTCGCTGGCGCTGACATCGCGCTCGCCGTGGGGCTTGAGGTTGATCAGCAGGCGACCGCTGTTGAGCGTGGCGTTGTCGCCATCTACGCCAATGTAGGACGACAGGCTTTGCACGGCCGGGTCTTGCAGGATGACCTTGCTCAGGGCCTGCTGACGTTCGCTCATGGCGGCGAACGAGGTGGACTGCGGCGCTTCGGAAATACCCTGGATCACCCCGGTGTCCTGCACCGGGAAGAAGCCCTTGGGCACGACCATGTACAGGAACACCGTGAGCACCAGGCTGGCCACCGCCACCAGCAAGGTCAGCGGCTGATGCTTGAGCACCCACTGCAGGGCACTGCCGTAGTGCTTGATCAGCCAGTCGATCCAGGCGCCACTGGCACGGTAGAAGCGGCCTTGCTCTTCTTCCTTGGGCTCGCGCTTGAGCAGACGCGCGCACATCATCGGCGTCAGGGTCAGGGACACCACCAGGGAAATCAGAATGGCCACTGCCAGCGTGATGGCGAACTCGCGGAACAGGCGACCGACCACGTCCGCCATGAACAGCAGCGGGATCAGTACCGCAATCAGCGAGAAGGTCAGCGAAATCAGGGTGAAGCCAATCTGTCGGGCGCCCTTGAGCGCCGCCTGCATGGGCGTCTCGCCCTCTTCGATATGCCGGGAGATGTTCTCCAGCATGACGATGGCATCATCGACCACAAAGCCGGTGGCGATGGTCAGGGCCATGAGCGTCAGGTTATTGACCGAGAACCCGGCCAGGTACATGACCCCGAACGTCCCGATCAGCGACAGCGGCACGGCAATCGACGGAATGAGAGTGGCGCTGAAGCGGCGCAAGAAAACGAAGGTGACCATCACCACCAGAACGATGGCGATGAGTAGTTCGTGCTGCACGTCCTTGACCGCGGCGCGAATGGTCTGGGTGCGGTCAGTCAGCACCGACACATCGAGGCCGGCCGGCAGGTTGTCGGTGATCGACGGCAGCAGACCCTTGATGCGGTCGACCACTTCGATCACGTTGGCGCCCGGCTGACGCTGGATGTTCAGCAGCACAGCATGGTTCTGGTTCGCCCAGGCGGCCAGCCGCTCGTTTTCGGCGCCGTCGACGATTTCGGCCACATCCTTCAGGCGCAGCGGCGCACCGTTGTTGTAGGCCAGGATCAGGTTGGCGTATTCCTCGGGAGAGCGCAGTTGGTCGTTGGCATCGAGCATCGACACCCGGGTCGGGCCGTCGAAGTTGCCTTTGGGCTGGTTGACGTTGGAGGCACCGATCAGCGTGCGCACGTCATCCAGATTCAAGCCATTGGCCGCCAGGGCGTCGACGTTGACCTTGATGCGTACCGCCTGGCGCTGGCCACCGGCAATGCTGACCATGCCCACGCCGCTGATTTGCGCAAGCTTTTGCGCCACGCGGGTATCGACCAGGTCGTTGAGCTTGGGCAGCGGCATGGTCTTGCTGGAGATGGCCAGGGTCAGCACCGGGGTGTCGGCCGGGTTGACCTTGTTGTACACCGGCGGTGCCGGCAGGTCACTGGGCAGCAGGTTGCTGGCGGCGTTGATCGCGGCCTGTACCTGTTGCTCGGCAACGTCCATGTTCATGTCGAGGTTGAAACGCAGGGTCAGCACCGACGCGCCGCCAGAACTGGTCGAAGCCATCTGTTCCAGGCCCGGCATCTGGCCGAACTGGCGCTCCAGTGGCGCGGTGACGGCGCTGGTCATCACCTGCGGGCTGGCGCCGGGGTACAGGGTCATGACGCGAATGGTCGGGTAATCCACCTGCGGCAAGGCGGAAACCGGCAGCAACTTGTAGGCGATCAGGCCGGCCAGCACGATGGCCAGCATGCTCAGCGTGGTGGCGACCGGGCGCAGGATGAACAGGCGCGACAGGTTCATGCGCCCGCCTTGCCTACTGCGTTGCCAGGTTGTGCTTCACCTGTTGTTTGGGCCGCACCCTTGGCTTCCTGCCCTTGCAGGTGCTGGCCTGGGCTGGTCGGCACTTGCGAGCTGTCTTCGACCACTTCCACCTGGGTGCCTTCGCGCAGGCGGTCGGTGCCTTCCAGCACCAGGCGGTCGCCGGCCTTCAGGCCGTCGAGAATGACGCTGTTCTCGCCATCGCTGGCGCCCACCTTCAGCTTGCGGACATTGACGGTGCTCTGCTCGTTGACCACATAGGCGAAGGTGCCATCGTTGCCGAACTGGATGGCCGCGGCCGGGGCCATGACCACCTGCTTGAGGGTGTCGGCCAGCAAGCGCACGTTGACGAACTGGTTGGGGAACAGGGCCAGGTCCTTGTTCTCGAAGCGGCCTTTGAACTTGAGTGTGCCTGTGGTGGTGTCGATCTGGTTGTCGATGCTGCCCAGCACACCGGTGGACTGCAGCTTGCTGTCACTGCGGTCCCAGGCCTCGACCGGCAGGCTGGCGCCACTGCGGTAGCGCTCCAGCACAGTGCTCAGTTCGGTTTCCGGCAGGGTGAAGGCGACGTTGATCGGCTCGGTCTGGGTGATCACCACCAGCGCGGTGGTGTCGTTGGCGGCCACCAGGTTACCCAGATCGAGCTGGCGCAGGCCCACCCGGCCACTGATCGGCGCACGGATCTGGGTGAAATCGAGGTTCAGGCGAGCGTCGTTGACCTGTGCCTGATTGGTCTTGACCAGCCCCTGGAACTGCGCAACCTGGGCTTGGGCGGTGTCCAGGGTTTGCTTGGCGATGCTGTCTTCGGCGTACAGGCCTTTATAGCGGGCCAGGTCGACCTGGGCGTTTTTCAACTGCGCCTGGTTCTGCGCCAAGGTACCTTCGGCCTGCTGCAGGGCGATGCGATAAGGGCGCGGGTCGATTTCGGCCAGCAGGTCGCCGGCCTTGACGCGCTGGCCTTCCTTGAAGTGGATTTTCACAAGCTCGCCAGCCACACGGCTGCGCACATTGACTGTATTGGTCGCGGTGACCGTGCCCAAGGCTTTGTAGTAGAGCGGGAAGTCGCCTGTCCGCACCGGTACGACGCGCACCGGCACCGGGTCGCTGGAGCCGCCAAAACCTGGCCGACCGCCCATCATGCCCTTGCCACCGCGCCCGCCACTGGCTTCTTTATGCGCAGGCGTCGCTGCAGGCCACAGCCACCAGGCCAGTGCAGCCACCAGCAGCAGGATCAGCAGGCCGACGAGCCAGCGACGGAGGGAACGGGAATTGGACGCTTGCATGGGTTGAACGAACCTTGTTCGGAATGACGACTTGGGGAGGATGAACGATAAGCACTGCCATCGTTTTAGCAAAGGGCCTTTACCAGAGGTTTACCTTTGCCTGACGTTGCCAAGAGGCGGAATTTTAAATGAAAACGGCCCGGAACGTGTTCCGGGCCGTTACAGGGTGTTGCTTGGAGCGGTGGCGGGCCTGAAGGTTCGGTTGCCTGGTCTGGCCCTTTCGCGGGTGAACCCGCTCCTACGGGGATGTCACAGCCTTTGAAAACTGTGCCGCACGTTGTAGGAGCGGGTTTACCCGCGAAGAGGCCATCACAGGCTACAGACGCCCGCCCTGCCCCACGCAATCCTTACTTCAGTACAGCCAGCGCCGCCTCGTAGTTCGGCTCGTCAGCAATTTCGCCAACCAGTTCGCTGTGCAGCACCTTGTCGTTCTCGTCCAGCACCACCACGGCGCGGGCGGCCAGGCCGGCCAGCGGGCCGTCGGCGATGGCTACGCCGTAGTTTTCGAGGAACTCGCGACCACGCAGGGTCGACAGGTTATTCACGTTGTCCAGCCCCTCAGTGCCGCAGAAGCGTGCCTGGGCGAACGGCAGGTCAGCCGAGATGCACAGCACCACGGTGTTGGCGACGTCGTTGGCCTGGGCGTTGAACTTGCGCACCGAGGTGGCGCAGGTCGGGGTATCGACGCTCGGGAAGATGTTCAGCACCTTGCGCTTGCCGGCGTAGTCTTTCAGCGACTTGTCAGCCAGGCCTTCACCTACCAGGGAGAAAGCCGGAGCCTGGGCGCCGGCCTGTGGCAGGTTGCCGTTGACCTGGACCGGGTTGCCTTTGAGGGTCACTTGAGCCATGACGAAATCCTTATGCGGGGTTTGAAAAGGACACTGAGTTAAGCATGAAGGCAGCCGGGTGCCTATGGGGGCAGGTGAAATTGTTCTATTGCCGGACGATTTTTGTGGACAAAATGACGAGCCCCGACTGTCACGGCCAGTTGCTTCACGGCTGCCAATAAGCCCTCGGCAGGAACCTACAACGCTATCAGAAATTTCGCCACTCAGTTCGGCTTGTGCATCCTCAAGGCAGCGCTACCATCAGACGCCTGACAACAAGGGGAATACATAGATGAACGCTACCAACACGAGACCTGAAAAACCGGCCAGCCTGGCTCGTGGTTAGCAGCGTGCACCGCCCCGCTGGTTCGCTTCGGCGCTATCTGTGTTCGACGCTGCTGATTCTGTTATGTCTGCTGGGTGCGTTTCCCCTGGACGTGATCCTCCCGTCATTCCCTGCGCTGGCCAATGAGTTTCGAGTCGACACAAAACAGATTGCGTACTCGGTGAGCTTTTTTGCTGTTGGTGTGGCCATGGCGCAAATCGTGATCGGCCCACTGTCGGATGGCATCGGGCGCAAGCGTTTGTTGCTCGCTGGGTTGAGCGTATCCATTGTGGGGGCGCTCGGTTGCGTATTTTCAACCCATTATGAAACGTTCATGGCCTTTCGCTTGGTGCAGGCCCTGGGTTGCGGCAGCCTCGTGCTAGGCCAGGCGCTTGTGCAGGACCTCTACAGCGGTACACAACGCAATGCCATGCGCATCCTGTTAACAAGCGCGAGCGGGTTGTTCATCTCCCTGTCACCGCTGGCAGGTGCTTTGCTTCAACAGTCGTTTGGCTGGAAGGCAAGCTTTACGGTATTCGTGATCATCGCTGCAATCGTTTCACTTTTATCGTGTGTGCTGCTTCATGACACACCTGCGGCGCGCGACCGGGCGCCAAGCATGTCCAGTTATCGGGTGATGCTGCGAGACACGGACTATCTCGCGCATTCCATGCTGTCCAGCCTCGCCTTTGCCTGCCATTTTTCCTTTATCGTCATAGCGCCCTTGCTGCTGATGGGCAGGCTGGAGCTGACGGCCTATCAATTCTCTCTGGTCTTTATCGGCTATGGGTTGGCATACATCGCCGGCGGCATGGCTGCGACCTACTTGAACAGTCGCGTAAGCCCGCAAACTCAAATAAAAGCAGGCTTGCTGCTTATAAGTACTGCGGGCATTACCCTTTTGATGTGGGGGCGGGTAGCAGGTTTATCTGTGCTGGGGGTTCTACTGCCGATGATTGTCTGTACCACCGGGACAACCTTGGTACGCCCCGCCGCAACAACCCAGGCTTTGGCGCGCTATCCGAGTCAGGCAGGTGCGGCAGCGTCGCTCAATGCGACATTGCTGTTCGCCGGTGCCGGTTTGACGAGCAGTGTGGTCGCAGCTTTGGAAAGCGAGCTACCGGCAGGCTTGGGCATGCTGTTCGTGGTGGTCAGCCTTTGCGGGTGGTGGCTGCTTGCACGCACCAAGAACGATGGAATGCAACGCTGTTGAAACCTTGATCAGGCAGAAAAATGCCCGGGTGACGACAAGCGCCCCGGGCATTCTTGAATGAAACGGGTGAATCAGCTTACAAGGCCGTACACCACCGAAGTCAGCGCAACCAGGCCGACCACAACGACGAACACGTTGGAGGCCGCACCGCTGTACTTGCGCATCGATGGCACACGGCGAATGGCGTACATCGGCATCAGGAACAACAGCACCGCGAGGATCGGGCCGCCGAGCGACTCGATCATGCCGAGAATGCTCGGGTTGAGCGTGGCAACGATCCAGCACACCACCAGCATCAGTGCAGCGACCACGCGGTCCAGGGCTTTGGCGCCCGGACGCGCACCGGTCTTGGCGATGATGCCCTTCAGGCCTTCGCTGGCACCGATATAGTGGCCGAGGAACGACTTGGCGATGGCCACGAAGGCGATCAACGGCGCAGCGAACGCGATGGTCGGGTTGCTGAAGTGGTTGGCCAGGTACGACAGGATCGACAGGTTCTGCGCCTTGGCTTCGGCCAGCTGGGCGCTGCTCAGGGTGAGCACGCAGCTGAACACGAAGAACAGCACCATCGCCACCATCAGCAGGTGGGCACGACGCAGGATCTGGCCGCTACGCTCGTCGGCGTGCTCGCCGTAACGGCGCTTCTGGTCGACGGCAAAGGCCGAAATGATCGGCGAATGGTTGAACGAGAACACCATCACCGGAATGGCCAGCCACAGGGTGTGCAGGAAGGCCGAGGCCGGCGGCACCTCTGTGGCGCTGTCGAGAATGCCACCGGTCCAGTGCGGCACCAGGTACAGGCCCAACAACGCCAGAGCGACGATGAACGGGTAGACCAGCAGGCTCATGACCTTGACCGTGGCCTGCTCCCCGCAGCGCACGATGGCCAGCAGGCCGAGAATCAGCACGAATGACAGGATTGCCCGTGGCGGCGGCTGCATGTGCAGCTGGTGTTCCATGAAGCTGGACACGGTGTTGGTCAGCGCCACGCTGTAGATAAGCAGGATCGGGAAGATCGCGAAGAAGTACAGCACGGTGATCGAGGCGCCGGCGGTGACGCCGAAGTGCTCCTTGACCACTTCGGTGATGTCGCCGCCATCGCGCCCGGAAAGGACGAAACGGGTCAGCCCGCGGTGGGCGAAATAGGTCATCGGGAAGGCCAGCACGGCCAGGATCAGCAGCGGCCAGAAGCCGCCAAGGCCCGCGTTGATCGGCAGGAACAGTGTCCCGGCGCCGATGGCTGTGCCGAACAGGCCCAGCATCCAGGTGGTGTCTTGACGCGCCCAGGTGCCTAGGGTGGCGGGGGTCGATTCTGCAAAGCGTTGTTCAACGCTTGGGGCCTGCTCATTCATTCCGGGTGAAGCTCCACTCGCAAGACTGCAACAGGCTGAGAATGGCGAAATAGACGTTTCGCCCAACTCAACCGGAAAAGAGGGGCGCGATTGTGCACGGAAAGGTTGCACTTGCGAAGCCCTTTTCCGAGGAGCGGTTGCACTTGTCTTTACAAGCGGAAGGCATTGCTGGTGTCGTTCGATGGAATGTAGCGGCCTGGGGGCCTGTGGGGCCGCCTGTGGGAGCCGCCTGTGGGAGCGGCCTGTGGGAGCGGCCTTGCGTCGCGATAGGGCCGCAAAGCGGCCCCAGCAATGTCAGCGGCAAAGCTGCAATCGTGGGGGCGCTCCGCACCCCTTTCGCGACGCAAGGCCGCTCCCACAAAGTCCAACCGCGCCCCGCAGGAGGGTCCGTGGCTGGCGAGTTACTTCTGAACGGCAGCGAACGCTTCGGCAACCCGTTGCAGGTTGGCCGGGCGCAGGCCGGACATGCACACACGGCCGCTGTCGATCAGGTAAACGCCGAACTCGTCACGCAGGCGACGTACCTGCTCGACGCTGAAGCCGGTGTAGCTGAACATGCCGCGCTGGCGCAGGAAGAACTGGAAGTCCTGGCCCGGCAGCAGCACGGCCAGGGCATCGACCAGCGCCTGGCGCATGTCAAGGATACGCTTGCGCATCACTTCGACTTCTTCGGCCCACTGGGCATTCAGGCCAGCATCGCTCAGTACGCCGGCAACCAGCTGGGCGCCGAAGTTGGGCGGGCTGGAGTAGTTGCGGCGCACGGTGGCCTTCAGCTGGCCAAGCACGCTCTGGGCAGTGGCCTCGTCATCGCACACCACCGACAGGCCGCCCACCCGCTCACCATACAGCGAGAAGATTTTCGAGAAGGAGTTGCTGACCAGGCACGGAACGCCCGCACGGGCCATTTCGCGGATAGCGTAGGCGTCTTCTACCAGGCCTTCGGCGAAGCCCTGGTAAGCGATGTCGAGGAATGGGATCAGCTGGCGCGCCTTGACCACTTCGACCACTTGTTGCCACTGGTGCTGCTCCAGATCGGCACCGGTAGGGTTGTGGCAGCACGGGTGCAGCAGCACCACGCTGTTGGCCGGCAGGCTCTGCAAGGTGGCCAGCATGCCGTCGAAGTCCACGCCACGGGTGGCCTGGTCGAAGTACGGGTAGGTGTGGACCTTGAAGCCTGCACCTTCAAAGATGGCGCGGTGGTTGTCCCAGGTCGGGTTGCTGACCCAGACTTCAGACTGCGGGAAGTAGCGCTTGAGGAAGTCGGCACCGACCTTCAGGGCGCCGGAGCCACCCACGGTCTGTACGGTGGCCACCCGGCCGCCGGTCACGGCCGGGTGATCGGCACCGAACAGCAGCGCCTGAATGGCTTGGCGGTAACCGGCCAGGCCTTCCATCGGCAGGTACAGGGAGGCTTCGTGGTCCTGACCGGCAATGCGTTTTTCCACCGCATCCACCGCCGCCAGTTGCGGCACCACGCCGGCCTCATCGTAGTACAGGCCAATACTCAGGTTGACCTTGTCGGCGCGCGGGTCGGCCTTGAAGGTTTCCATCAACGAGAGGATCGGGTCGCCGGCATAGGCATCGACATGTTTGAACACAGCGTGCAGCTCCTTGGATCAGGACGGTACGGAAAGTCAGCCCTGAGCATACCCGGAGTGAGGGCTCAGGAACATCCACTATTGTGCAAGGTTGTCTATGCAACATTGCATGGCCGGGGTTAAGGGCTGGATTCTTTGCGGGTTAACCCGCGAAAGGGCCAGATCAGCCAAGCAGCTCTTTCAGGCCTTGCAACTCCTGCTCGGTCACTGCCACCCCCTCCTCTTCGGCCACCTCACGCTCACGATAGCGCCGCTCACCCGGCATCCGGGTCAGCCCGACTGCCTGCATCTGCTCCACCAGTTCGCGGCTGCGCTGGGCAAAGCGCTCGCCCTCGGCCTTGCCTGGGTCGATGACGATGATCAACTGCCCGGTCCATGGCGTTTTCGCCCCGGGATGCCCGGACCAATCGAACTCCCAGGAGAAATGACCGCCGGTCAGCGCCGCCGCCAGCAGCTCGACCATCATCGACAACGCCGAGCCCTTGTGCCCGCCAAATGGCAGCAGGGCGCCGCCTTCCAGAATCGCCTTTGGGTCGGTGGTCGGCTGGCCATCGGCGTCCACCCCCATGCCCTCCGGCAATTGCTGGCCGGCACGCGCGGCAATTTGCACATCGCCATGGGCCATGGCACTGGTGGCCATGTCGAAAACGATCGGGTCATGCTCAGCGCAAGGCGCAGCAAAAGCGATGGGGTTGGTACCGAACAGTGGCTTGCGCGCACCATGCGGCACCACGCACGTCATGCTGTTGACCACGCTGAGGGCTACCAGGCCCTCTTCGGCGAACGGCTCTACATCCGGCCACAACGCAGCGAAGTGGTGCGAGTTGTGGATCGCCAGCACGGCAATGCCTGCGTTGCGTGCCTTCGCCACCAACAGCTCACGGGCCGCCGCCAGTGCTGGCTGGGCAAAACCGCCCGCAGCATCGACACGCACATAACCGGCGGCCACGTCGCTGACCTGTGGCGTGGCCTGGCCATCGACCCAGCCGCTGGCCAAGGTCGAGACATAACCGGGCATGCGGAACACCCCATGGCTATGGGCGCCATCACGCTGGGCGCTGGCGCAGTTGTGGGCCAGCACCCGGGCCACGGCCTCGCTGCACCCATGGCGCTGGAAAATGGCCTGCAACAGGCTTTGCAGCTCGGTAAACGGCATGCGCACAACGGTGCTGGTGGCAGGTGCGGACATCTGAAGCTCCTTGTTGATTTTGGAATGGCTACAGCGTTGCAACGACAAAAACTTTCCTTCATGTGACAGCAATCTGTCAAATGTTGACTTGATGACAGAAAACATTCATTTTCTTCCCAAGCCTCACCCCTGGAGCCGCAGCATGAGCCAACTGATCAAGCAACGCCTGGAAAACAGCCTCGAAGGGGCCGCTGCCTCGGGTCGCAAGATCGCCACCTACATGCTTGCCAACCTGCACGAACTGCCGTTCCAGACCTCGGCCAGCATTGCCGCCAAGCTGGGCGTCAGCGAATCCAGCGTCGGGCGCTACTGTCGCTCACTGGGTTATGCCCACCTCAAGGCGCTTAAGCAAGACCTGCAGAACGATCTGGGCGATGGCCCGTGGCTGGTGGGTGATCGCTTGCAAGATTACCGCCAGAACCAGGACGCCAGCGACAACGCCGGCAGCCTGGAGCTGGAAATCGCCGCCCTGGTGCGCGTACACGAGTACCGCCAGAGCCCGGCCTGGCACAACGTGGCGCAACGCCTGGCGAGCAAACCGCGAGTGTTCATCGCCGGCTTCCAGACCGAGCGTGGCATCGCCATGTGCATGAGCCACCTGCTGCAATACCTGCGCGATGGTGTGCAACTGGTCGACATCAGCGCCGGGCACTTCGGCGAAGTGCTGCTGGGCCGTGCCGAAGACAGCGCTCTGGTGGTGTTCGAGGCGCGCCGTTATTCCCGCCATGCCCTGATGCTGTGCCAGAAGGCGCGCGAGGCTGGCATTGCGGTCACCTTGGTGACCGACACTTTCTGTGACTGGGCGGATGCCAATGCCGACGAGGTGTTCCGCATCCCCACCGAGTTCAACCTGTTCTGGGAATCCACCTCGACGATGTTGTCGTGGGTGCATCTGATGGTCAACGAGGTCTGCAAGAAGCTCGGGCCAGATGTTGAAAAACGCTTGGAAGCAACTGCCGCTCTACATAACGAATTCGTCGGCTACACCTCGTGGTCGACGGGCAAACAACAATAGCAAGAGTGCAATGAGGTGCAGAGATGAACAAGTCCATGGCCTTGGTGGGTGCGTGCGCCCTGCTGCTGGCGGGTGCCGCCAGCGCTGAAACCCTGCGGTTCGCCACCGAGGGTGCCTACCCGCCCTTCAACTATGTAGACGCCGATAACAAGCTGCATGGCTTCGATGTCGACATCACCCATGCCCTGTGCGAACAGATGAAAGTCGAATGCACGCTGGTGGCCCAGGACTGGGAAGGCATCATCCCCGCCCTGATGGCGCGCAAGTATGACGCGGTGGTAGCGTCGATGATCGATACCGAAGAGCGACGCAAGAAGATCGCCTTCACCGACCGCTACTACCGCACGCCCCTGACCGTGGCGGTTGCCAAGGACAGCAAGATCGACAGCGCCCAGACCGACTTTGTCGGCTACACCGTCGGTGCGCAGTCTTCGTCCACCCAGGCCATCTACGCCGAAGACGTGTATGGCAAGGCTGGTGCCGACGTGAAACTGTACCCGACCATGGACGAAGCCAACGCAGACCTGGCGGCCGGCCGCCTGGACGGTGTGATTGCCGACAAATTCCCGCTGCACGAGTGGATGAACAAGAACGGTGGGGATTGCTGCAAGATCCTTGGCGACGTGGCCGACACCAAGGCCGATGCCGCCATCGCTGTGCGCAAGGACGACGAAGCCCTGCGCCAGCGCCTGAATACCGCGCTGCAACAGATCGTGGCCAACGGTACCTATCAGAAGATCGCCAGCAAGTATTTTGCTTTCGATATCTACAACTGATCTTCAGGAAGTTGTGCGAACGCCCTGTGGGAGCGGCCTTGCGTCGCGATAGGGCCGCGTAGCGGCCCCGATAATCTCTGCAGTTGCATAAACCCTGGGGCCGCTACGCAGCCCTATCGCGACGCAAGGCCGCTCCCACAAGGCCGCATAACCTGCCCAAGAGGTTCGTCATGCTCGATCAATTGTCCTTGCTGTCTTTCGCCAGCGGAGGCTGGGGCCAGGCGTTGCTGGCCGGCGCGCTGGTTACCGTTTCCCTGGCCCTGGCCTGCCTGCCCATCGGCCTGCCACTGGGCCTGGTGGTCGCGCTGGCGGCGCGCTCACGCAAACGCCTGCCACGGGCCTGGGCCACCACCTTTTCTACCGTGTTCCGCGGCCTGCCCGAGCTGCTGACGCTGCTGATCATCTATTACGGCTGCCAGATCGCCGCGCAGAAGATCCTCGCCGCCATGGGTTATCAAGGTGAGTTCATCATCAACACCTTCCTCGCCGCGATGATCGCCTTCAGCCTGGTGTTCGCCGCGTTTTCCAGCGAGATCTGGCTGGCCGCCTTCAAGACCCTGCCCAAGGGCCAACTGGAAGCCTGCTCGGCGCTTGGCCTGAGCAAGCGCACCGGTTTCTTCAAGGTGTTGCTGCCGCAACTGACCCGCATCGCCCTGCCCGGCTTGTCCAACAACTGGCTGTCGCTGCTCAAGGACACCTCGCTGGTGTCGACCATCTCGCTGGTCGACCTGATGCGCCAGACCAATCTGGCGGTCAGCGTAACCAAGGAGCCGATGTTCTTCTACGGCGTCGCCTGCCTGGGCTACCTGCTGTTCGCAGCACTGTCCGGGCGCGTGTTCGCCTACATCGAACGGCGCAGCAACCGCCACCTGCAAGGAGCACGCGCATGAGCTTCGATCAACTGCTGGCAATGGTGCTCGACCCCGACCTGCTGGAGCGCTACGGCCCACGCTTCATCGACGGCCTGCTGGTCACCGCCAAGCTGGTGGCAATTTCCTTCAGCCTGGGCGCTGTGCTCGGCCTTCTGCTGGCACTTGCGCGCATGTCTCGCAGCCTGTTGCTGCAGCGCATGGCTGCCGGCTACGTGTACTTCTTCCGCGGCTCGCCGCTGCTGGCGCAATTGTTCCTGCTGTATTACGGCCTGGGTTCGCTCAAGGGCTTCTGGCAGGACGTCGGCCTGTGGTGGTTCTTCCGCGAAGCGTGGTTCTGCACCTTGCTGGCGTTCACCCTGAACACCGCCGCCTATCAGGCCGAGATTTTCCGCGGCAGCCTGATGGCGGTTGCACCTGGCCAGCATGAAGCGGCGCGGGCGCTGAACCTGAAACGCTCGACCACCTTCTTCAAGGTGATATTGCCGCAGTCGCTGCTGGTGGCCATCGGCCCGCTGGGCAACGAACTGATCCTGATGATCAAGGCCAGTGCGATCGCCTCGCTGGTGACGATCTACGACCTGATGGGCGTGACCAAACTGGCCTTCTCGCGCAGTTTCGACTTCCAGATCTACCTGTGGGCCGCCGTGCTCTACCTGGTGATCGTCGAACTGGTGCGGCGCCTGTTGAAACACCTGGAAGCCCGCCTGGGCCGCCACCTGAACTGACCGAAGGATACGTTTCATGCATTGCCAGACCCTTGTCCTTGGCGCCGGCATCGTCGGCGTCAGCACCGCGCTGCACCTGCAGGCACGCGGGCGCCAGGTAATTCTGATCGACCGCGACGAACCGGGCAGCGGCACCAGCCATGGCAACGCCGGGCTGATCGAGCGCTCCAGTGTCATCCCCTATGCCTTTCCGCGGCAATTGAGCGCACTGCTGCGCTACGGCCTGAACCGCCAGCCCGATGTGCGCTACAGCCTGACGCACCTGCCCAAGGCCGCACCGTGGCTGTGGCGCTACTGGCGCCAGTCGGCACCCGGGCGTCTGGCCGGCGCCGCCGCCGATATGTTGCCGCTGGTGCAGCGCTGTGTCGAAGAGCATGACGCGCTGATCGCTGCTGCCGGCCTGGAAAGTCTGGTGCAAGCCAAAGGCTGGATCGAAGTGTTCCGCGACCCAGCGCTGTTCGAGCAGGCAAAAACCGATGCCAAGGGCCTGAGCCGCTACGGCTTGCAATTCGAAATCCTCGAATGCGGGCAACTACAGGCTCGTGAACACCAGCTGGACGCCACCGTGGTCGGTGGCATCCACTGGCTCGACCCGAAAACCGTGAACAACCCCGGCGCGCTCACCCGTGGCTATGCGGCGCTGTTCCTGCAACGCGGCGGGCAGTTCGTGCATGGCGATGCGCGCAGCCTGCGCCAGGCCAATGGCCAATGGCGGGTAGAGAGCCGTCGCGGCCCGATCACTGCCGACGAAGTGGTGGCCTGCCTCGGCCCACAGTCGGCCGACCTGTTCAGCGGCCTGGGCTACCAGATCCCGCTGGCAATCAAGCGAGGCTACCACATGCACTACAGCACCCGTGACGGCGCTCAGCTGGAGCACTCCATCTGCGACACCCAAGGTGGCTATGTTCTGGCGCCGATGGCGCGCGGTGTGCGCCTGACCACCGGCATCGAGTTCGACGCAGCCAGTGCGCCTGGCAACCAGATCCAGCTGGGCCGCTGCGAGGCGCTGGCGCGCAAGCTGTTCCCGGCCCTCGGCGAGCGCCTGGACGACACGCCTTGGCTGGGCCGCCGCCCCTGCCTGCCCGACATGCGCCCGGTGATCGGGCCGGCGCCGCGCCACCCAGGGCTGTGGTTCAACTTCGGCCATGCCCATCACGGCCTCACGCTGGGCCCGGTCTGCGGTCGGCTGCTGGCCGAGCTGCTCACTGGCGAGCCCCCCTTCACCGACCCCGCGCCTTACAGCGCGACCCGTTTCGACTGAACCCACGCGGGAGAACAACAAGATGACCGCACCACTGAGCCTTGCCACCCTTGCCCCCGAACCCGACCCACGTCCGGTGCTGATCCGCATCGAAGGCCTGAACAAGCACTATGGCGCGTTCCACGTGCTGCGCGACATCGACCTGCAGGTGCGCGAAGGCGAACGCATCGTGCTGTGCGGGCCGTCCGGCTCGGGCAAGTCGACCCTGATCCGTTGCATCAACCGCCTGGAAGTCGCCCAGCAGGGCAGCATCCAGGTGGACGGCATCGACCTGGCGGCCACCACGCGCGAGGCGGCACAGGTACGCAGCGACATCGGTATGGTGTTCCAGCACTTCAACCTGTTCCCGCACATGAGCGTGCTCGACAACTGCCTGCTGGCCCCCACCAGCGTGCGCGGGCTGTCACGCAAGGACGCCGAGGAGCGGGCACGCATGTACCTGAGCAAAGTCGGCATCGAAAGCCAGGCGCACAAATACCCCAGCCAGCTGTCCGGCGGCCAGCAGCAGCGCGTGGCAATCGCCCGGGCGCTATGCATGAAGCCGCGGATCATGCTGTTCGACGAGCCCACTTCGGCGCTGGACCCGGAAATGGTCGCCGAAGTGCTGGATGTATTGGTGCAGTTGGCTGGGACGGGCATGACCATGCTGTGCGTCACCCATGAAATGGGCTTTGCCCGGCAGGTAGCCGAGCGGGTGCTGTTCCTTGAGGGTGGTCAGATCATCGAGGACAGCCCGCCGCAGGTGTTCTTCAACCAGCCGCGCACCGAGCGGGCCAAGGCGTTCCTGGCGCAGATCCTGCATTGATTGAAAGCCTGTGGGAGCGGGTTTATCCGCGAAGAAGACACCGCCGTGCATGGCACGGGCTTCGCCCGTGTTCGCGGGCAAGCCCGCTCCCACAGGGATCGCGCCAGCTTTTAGACGTTGAGCAAGACAGTTGCCCCCACAAGGACCGAGGAGACTTCGAGCTACCTATTCATTGCACCGCTGCAATGACCCAACTGCATCGTTAAATATTATTGACCGCAGCCCCTGCCAAACCCACGCCGCCACAGGCCCGCATCGGTTTCAGCCCCCCAAAAACGGTGTATTGCCTGCGTTAAAGCCCTCTTCCGTTGTTTGACATATCGAACGGCTCTGGCAAGCTATCTACAAGCCCCGACCGGAATCGTCGCCTCTGACGAGCCGGCAGTGCTCGGGGCCACAGGCAGCAATCAGGGCCCCGCGCCGTGCGCCTGCACAACAACGACAGGTCGAACCTGTCCCAAGGTGACATATGTCCAACAGCAACATTGGCAACAAGCAACCTTCCCTGCGCAAACCCGTCGTCCTGATGACCATGGGCACCCAAGAGCGCAAAGGCCATGACTACCAGGTCATGACCCACAAATACATTAGCCCGCTCGTCGAGTTCTCCGATTGCGTCCCGGTGTTGGTGCCCACCTGCTTCGGCACTGAAGACCTCGAGACCTACCTGGACATGGCCGACGGCGTGTACCTGACTGGCGCTGGCAGCAACATCGACCCAGCCCTGTATGGCCAGGAAAACCAGACCCCAGGCAAAGGCCAGGACCAGAACCGCGACCTGTTCGACATTCCGCTGGTCAAGGCGGCGATCAAGCGTGGCCTGCCCATCTTCGGCATCTGCCGTGGCATGCAGGAAATCAACGTGGCCCTGGGTGGTGACATTTACCAGAAGGTGTATGCCGAACCTGGGTTCAATGACCACCGGGAAAACCCCGAAGACCCGGTCGAAGTGCAGTACGCCCAGGTGCATGGGGTGAAGATCCAGCCGGGCAGCTGGCTGCACGACACCCTGGGTACCGACGAGATTCGCGTCAACTCGCTGCATGGCCAAGGCCTGCACAAGCTCGGCGCCGGTATTGAAGCCATCGCCCGTGCCGAAGACGGCTTGGTCGAGGCGATTCACGCGCCAAGCATTTCGCCGTTCCTGTTCGCCGTGCAGTGGCACCCCGAATGGCAAGCGGCGAAGAACCCTGATTCGATAAAGATCTTCCAGGCTTTCGGCGACGCTTGCCGGGCCCAGGTACGCAAGGCGCAAACCAAGCGTCAGCACGCGGCCTGACCTTCAGTTTCCTCTGCTTTGATCGCGGGGCGGTGCAAGGCCGCCCCCGTTTCCCCGGTCACCCTCTGCTGGTCCCAGAACACTTCCCGTGGAATCGGGCGGCGGGCTTGTGCCTGTCTCCGCGATCGTTTTTTCTTCCCCTCAAGAGATACGATGACTGCCATGTGTTTGTCGTCGTACCTGCTGCGCCTGTGAAATCGAGCGCCGCCCGCGCGGCGCTTCGCGGGTAAACCCGCTCCTACGTTTGTTTCGGGCCAGTATCGCCTGTCCCAGACGCGCGCGACTGCCTTGTTTGTACGACACGATATCGAGGCATGCGCCAAGGCGTTCGCGCGCAAATGCCACAGGCATAACTGGCCCGACAAACGTAGGAGCGGGTTTACCCGCGAAGCGCCGCGCGGGCGGCGCTCGATCTGCGCCACAACACACCTATCCAGACGGCCACCCTGGCGAGAACACAAAATTCTGAAAAAGGACTAGTCATCGAATAGGTTGTACGATAACTTACCTCCAACGCAAGACAACACCCTTCACCCAAGCGCCCCAGGATGCCAACAACAATGACTCCACAAGAACTCAAATCCATCCTCTCCCACGGCCTGCTGTCCTTCCCGGTCACCGACTTCAACGCCCAGGGCGACTTCAGCCCGGCTGGCTACATCAAGCGCCTTGAGTGGCTGGCCCCCTACGGCGCCAGCGCGCTGTTCGCCGCCGGCGGTACCGGTGAATTCTTCTCCCTGGCCGCCAGCGAATACAGCCAGGTGATCAAGACCGCGGTTGACACCTGCGCCACTTCGGTACCGATCCTCGCCGGTGTCGGCGGCTCCACCCGTCAGGCCATCGAATACGCGCAAGAAGCCGAGCGCCTGGGTGCCAAGGGCCTGCTGTTGTTGCCGCACTACCTGACCGAAGCCAGCCAGGACGGCGTCGCCGCCCACGTCGAAGCGGTGTGCAAATCGGTAAACATCGGTGTGGTGGTGTACAACCGCAACGTCTGCCGCCTGAACGCCGACCTGCTGGAAAAACTGGCCGAGCGCTGCCCGAACCTGATCGGCTACAAGGACGGCCTGGGTGATATCGAGCTGATGGTGTCGATCCGTCGTCGTCTGGGCGAGCGCTTCAGCTACCTGGGTGGCCTGCCGACCGCCGAAGTGTATGCGGCCGCCTACAAGGCCCTGGGTGTACCGGTGTACTCCTCCGCGGTGTTCAACTTCGTGCCGAAAACCGCCATGGACTTCTACAACGCCATCGCCCGGGACGACCACGCCACCGTGGCCAAGCTGATCGACGATTTCTTCCTGCCGTACCTGGACATCCGCAACCGCAAGGCCGGCTACGCCGTCAGCATCGTCAAGGCTGGCGCCAGAATTGCCGGTTACGACGCCGGCCCGGTGCGTACTCCGCTGACCGACCTCACCGCCGAAGAGTACGAGATGCTCGCCGCGTTGATGGACAAGATGGGCCCGCAGTAAGCGCTGCCCGCGGCCTGCCAGATGCCGCGCCCGGAGTGGGCCTGCCCCACTCCGGTTACAATTCGTGAGCCCGCACAAAAATAACTAGTGGGAGTATTGCCAGCATGCAAGCGACTAAGAAAACGCATGTGCGCTACCTGATCCTGTTCATGCTGTTTCTGGTGACCACGATCAACTATGCCGACCGCGCGACCATTGCAATCGCAGGCTCCAGCCTGCAGAAAGACCTCGGCATTGACGCCGTAACCCTCGGTTATATCTTTTCCGCCTTCGGATGGGCTTACGTGGCTGGCCAGATTCCTGGTGGCTGGCTGCTCGATCGCTTCGGTTCCAAGAACGTCTACGCCTTCAGCATCTTCACCTGGTCGCTGTTCACCCTGCTGCAGGGTTTTGTCGGTGGCCTGCCGGTTGCCTGGGCCGTGGTCACCCTCTTCACCCTGCGCTTCCTGGTGGGCTTCGCCGAAGCCCCGTCATTCCCGGGTAACGCGCGCATCGTCGCCGCATGGTTCCCGACCCAGGAACGCGGCACGGCGTCGGCCATCTTCAACTCGGCGCAGTATTTCGCCACTGCACTGTTCGCCCCGATCATGGGCTGGATCGTGTTCAGCTTCGGCTGGGAGCACGTGTTCGTGGTCATGGGTGTGATAGGCATCATCTTCTCGATGGTGTGGCTGAAAACCATCTACAACCCGCGCCAACACCCGCGCATCAGCCCAAGCGAACTCGAGCACATCGAGCAGAACGGCGGCCTGGTCGACATGGACCAGAAGCGCGGCAGCGACGGCCCGAAATGGGGTTACATCAAGCAGTTGCTGACCAGCCGCATGCTGCTGGGCGTCTACCTGGGCCAGTACTGCATCAACGCCATTACCTACTTCTTCCTCACCTGGTTCCCGGTGTACCTGGTGCAGGAACGTGGCATGACAATCCTCAAGGCCGGCTTCATCGCCTCGCTGCCGGCGGTGTGTGGTTTTATCGGTGGCGTCCTGGGTGGCGTGATCTCCGACTGGCTGCTGCGCCGCGGCAACTCGCTGACCTTCTCGCGCAAACTGCCGATCGTCTGTGGCCTGCTGCTGTCCACCACCATGGTGTTCTGCAACTACGTCGATGCCGAGTGGATGGTGGTTGGTTTCATGACGCTGGCGTTCTTCGGCAAGGGCATCGGTGCGCTGGGCTGGGCGGTGGTAGCGGACACTTCGCCCAAGCAGATCGCCGGGCTGTCCGGTGGCCTGTTCAACACCTTCGGCAACATCGCGTCGATCACCACCCCTATCGTGATCGGCTACATCATCAGCGCCACCGGCTCGTTCAAGTGGGCGCTTGTGTACGTGGGTGCCAACGCGCTGGTAGCGGTATTCAGCTACCTGGTTATCGTCGGCCCCATCAAGCGTATCGAATTGCGTGATGCCGCCCCAAAGCCACACGCTGAGCCTGCCACCGACGGCGAACTGGCCAGCTCACGTCACTGAAAGCACACACCCACGCCGGGTCACCCGGCGTGGGCGGATGTACAAAAGCCTGAGAACCTGACAAGTAGGGCCCAAACATGCAGTTGATCGAACATTCCGACTCGCCCCGCTACGTCCGCCTGCACGACGACGACAACGTCGTGGTGGTCGTCAACGACGGCGGCTTGGGCGAAGGCGCCCGCTTCGCCGACGGCCTGACCCTGGTCGAAGGCGCCCGCTTCGCCGACGGCCTGACCCTGGTCGAAGGCGTGCCGCAAAGCCACAAGGTGGCCACCGTGGCCATCGCCAAGGGCGAGCCGGTGCGCCGCTACGGGCAAATCATCGGCTACGCGCTGGAAGACCTGCGCCAAGGCAGCTGGGTGCAGGAAAGCCAGTTGGCCATGCCGGCCGCCCCGGAACTGGACAGCCTGCCGCGCTGCGACGCCGTGCCACAGCCGCTACCGCCGCTGGAGGGCTTCACCTTCGAGGGCTATCGCAATGCCGACGGCACTGTCGGCACCCGCAATATCCTCGGCATCACCACCACCGTGCAATGCGTGACCGGCGTGCTGGAACATGCGGTCAAGCGCATTCGCAACGAGCTGCTGCCCAAATACCCCAACGTCGACGACGTGGTGGCCATTACCCACAGCTACGGCTGCGGCGTGGCAATCAACGCCCGCGACGCTTACATCCCGATCCGCACCGTGCGCAACCTGGCGCGCAACCCCAACCTCGGCGGCGAGGCACTGGTGATCAGCCTGGGCTGTGAAAAACTGCAAGCCGGCCAGGTGATGCACGACAACGACCCGTCGGTGGACCTCAGCGACCCATGGCTGTACCGCCTGCAAGATGCCAGCCTTGGCTTTGTAGAAATGATCGAGCAGATCATGGACCTGGCCGAAACCCGTCTGAAGAGGCTCGACCAGCGCCGCCGCGAAACGGTCCCGGCCAGCGAACTGATCCTCGGCATGCAATGCGGTGGCAGCGACGCCTTCTCGGGCATCACCGCCAACCCGGCACTGGGCTATGCCGCGGACTTGCTGGTCCGCGCTGGCGCCACTGTGCTGTTCTCTGAAGTGACCGAGGTGCGCGACGCGATCTACATGCTGACCTCGCGCGCGGAAAACCAGGACGTTGCCGACGCGTTGGTGCGCGAAATGGACTGGTACGACCGCTACCTGCAGCAAGGCGCCGCCGACCGCAGCGCCAACACCACGCCGGGCAACAAGAAAGGCGGGCTGTCGAACATCGTCGAGAAGTCGCTGGGTTCGATCGTCAAGTCGGGCAGCGGCGCTATCCAGGGCGTGCTCGGCCCAGGCGAACGGGTCAACCGAAAAGGCCTGATTTTTTGCGCCACCCCGGCCAGCGACTTTGTCTGTGGCACCTTGCAACTGGCGGCTGGCATGAACCTGCACGTCTTCACTACCGGCCGCGGCACCCCTTATGGCCTGGCCATGGCACCGGTGGTCAAGGTGTGTACCCGCAGCGAACTGGCCCAACGCTGGCCCGACCTGATCGACATCGACGCCGGTCGCATCGCCAGTGGTCGCTCGACCATCGAGGAGCTGGGTTGGGAGCTGTTCCATTACTACCTGGACGTGGCCAGCGGCCGCAAGCAGACCTGGGCCGAACAACACCGGCTGCACAACGACATCACCCTGTTCAACCCGGCGCCCATTACCTGATGCCGCAGCCCTGACCACGCATTCACACACTCCACCCTCAAGCCCACAGGAGCACCCCATGCCTGAGATCCTCGGCCATAATTTCATCGCCGGTCAGCGCAGTGCCGCTGGCCCTCAGCGCCTGCAGAGCCTGGACGCCAGCACTGGCGAAGCCCTGCCCTACAGCTTTGCCCAGGCCACCGAAGCCGAAGTGGACCAGGCCGCCAAGGCCGCTGCAGCAGCCTTCGCCGAGTTCCGCCAGTTGGCCCCGTCACGTCGGGCCGAGTTCCTCGACGCCATCGCCGCTGAACTCGACGAACTGGATGACGCCTTCGTCGCCATTGTCTGCCGCGAAACCGCACTGCCCGTCGCCCGTATCCAGGGCGAGCGCGGCCGCACCAGCGGGCAGATGCGCCTGTTCGCCCAGGTGCTGCGTCGCGGCGACTTCCTCGGCGCGCGCATCGACCTGGCACTGCCCGAGCGCCAGCCGCTGCCACGCGTAGACCTGCGCCAGATGCGCATCGGCGTGGGCCCGGTCGCGGTGTTCGGTGCCAGCAACTTCCCGCTGGCCTTCTCCACCGCCGGTGGGGATACCGCCGCCGCCCTGGCTGCAGGCTGCCCGGTGGTATTCAAGGCGCACAGCGGCCACATGGCCACGGCCGACCTGGTTGGCTGCGCCATCGTGCGCGCCGCTGAGCGTACCGGCATGCCCAAGGGCGTGTTCAACATGGTGTTTGGTGGCGGCGTGGGCGAGTGGCTGGTCAAGCACCCGGCCATCCAGGCGGTTGGCTTCACCGGCTCGCTGAAAGGCGGTGATGCCCTTTGCCGCATGGCCGCTGAGCGCCCGCAGCCAATCCCGGTGTTCGCCGAGATGTCCAGCATCAACCCGGTCATCATCCTGCCGGGCGCCCTGGCCAAGCGTGGCGAGGCCATTGCCCGCGAGTTGGCGGGGTCTGTGTGCATGGGTGCCGGGCAGTTCTGCACCAACCCTGGACTGGTGATTGGCTTGCAGTCGCCACAGTACAGCCAGTTGCTCGCCGACCTTGGCCAGTACCTGGACCAGCAAGCCGGGCAAACCATGCTCAACGCTGGCGGCCTGTGCAGCTACGTTGGCGGCCTTGAACACCTGCATGCCCATGCCGGTATCGAGCATGTGGCCGGCCAGGCGCAGGAAGGCAACCAGGCGCGCGCTCAGCTGTTCAAGGCCGATGCACGCCTGCTGGTCGAGTCCGACCCGCTGTTGCAGGAGGAAGTGTTTGGTCCCACCACCGTGGCTGTAGAGGTGCAAGACAACGACCAGTTGCGCGACGCGCTGCTAGGCCTGCGTGGCCAACTGACCGCGACGCTGATCGGCGAGGCGGACGACTTCGATGCGTTCGCCTGGTTGGTGCCGCTGCTGGAGGAGAAAGTCGGGCGAATCCTGGTCAATGGCTACCCGACCGGTGTCGAAGTCTGTGATGCCATGGTGCACGGCGGCCCGTACCCGGCGACCTCCGATGCGCGTGGCACCTCGGTCGGCACTTTGGCCATCGACCGCTTCCTGCGCCCGGTGTGCTATCAGAACTATCCGCAGACGCTGCTGCCTGAGGCACTGCGCGACGGCAACCCGCTGGGGCTGCGGCGGTTGGTGAACGGTCAGTGGAGTGACGGGGCGATCTGACTGGTTGCCAGAAACAGGAAAGCCCTGCGCACGGCGGGGCTTTCCTTTTTGACTGTACTGGCCTCTTCGCGGGCAAGCCCGCTCCTACAGGGCTATGTTGCCCTCGAAGAGGCCAGTACAGGCAGCAAAGGCTTCAGGTTCCTTGCGCTTCAGCCGCCTCATGCGCCTGGCGCAAGCGCTCGCGGCTGTTGCTCAGGTGCATGCGCATGGCCATCTTCGCCCCTTCGCTGTCACGCCGGGCAATCGCCTCATAGATCGCCTCGTGCTCATGCATCAGGCGGCTCATGTAATGCGCCTGGTCATCATGGGCCAGGCGCGCCGAATTCAGCCGGGTGCGCGGGATGATGCTGGTACCCAGGTGGTTGATGATGTCGGCGAAGTAGTGGTTGCCGCTGGCCTGGGCAATGCGCAGGTGGAACTGGAAGTCCGCCGACACCGCATCAGTGGCGTGGGCCGCCCCCTCGTTGAGTTCGTCCAGCGCCGCCCGCATACCGGCCAGGGCTTCGTCGCTTCGCCGTTGGGCCGCCAGCCCGGCCGACTCGATCTCCAGGGCAATGCGCAACTCCAACACCGCCAGCACTTCGCGCAGGGTGACCACGGTGGCCGGGTCGATACGGAAACCGCCCGTAGCCGGCGCATCCAGCACGAAGGTGCCGATGCCGTGGCGGGTCTCTACCTGCCCGGCAGCCTGCAGCCGCGAAATCGCCTCACGCACCACCGTGCGGCTGACGCCCTCTTCGGCCATGATCTGCGATTCGGTCGGTAGCTTGTCGCCGCGCTTGAGCTGGCCGCTGCGAATGCGTTCGGTCAGCACCGTGACCAGTTCCTGGGCCAGACTGCGCGGCTTGCGCCGGGTCCTTGCCTGTACCTGCTGCTCTGTCATTGCCCTGTATTTCACCTTGAAAGACAGCGTTCATCATAGCGCAAGCGGTTGTACGATCACATACACCCGGTGCGGTATTTATTGCACATCTTTGCCGACCCTGGCCCATGAAAAAACGCGCAGAATCAGTGGCCCATGGTCTGCGCGAGCCTGTACTGTATGCCTTCACGCTCACTGATCCATGGAAGGAATCTACAGTATGAAAACCCTCGACCGCCTTTTGCTCAGCAGTGGCCTGCTGATCCCCCTCTGGCTGCTGGCGGGGGTATGGCTCACGGCCCAGGCCTACCCTGGCTATGATCACCTGCAACAGGCCATGAGCCAGCTTGGCGCGGCAGGCTCGCCAACCCACAGCTGGTCACCACGGGTCAACAACTACCCTCTAGCCCTGCTGTTTGCCCTGTTTGCCTGGGGCCTGGTGCGGCGCTGGCATAGCTCGAAGCTGGCGCTGCTGAGTGCGGGCCTGGTGTTGCTGCATGGCATGGGCAGTTTGGGCACCGGCTGGTTCCCCTGCGACCAGGGCTGCGCACCGGTACAGCCATCTACCTCGCAGCAACTGCATAACCTGTTTGGTCTGCTGATGTTCCTCTCGCTGACTTTGGCCAGCGCCCTGTGGGCATGGCTGGGCAGCCGCATTGCCGGCTCCCGCCCCCTGGCGCTGTTTTCCCTGGCCTGCGTGGTGCTGGCGATCATCACCGTCGGGTTGATGGGCCAGGCGGCGCAGAGCGGTCAGCTGTTCGGCCTGTATCAACGCCTCAACTATGGCGTGTCGGTGCTCTGGGTTGCCAGCCTGGCCTGGACAAGCTTGCGCAAGCCCGCGGCCAGCCCTCTGCGCATGGCGGTGACCTGACGGCAAATTGCTGGCCCACAGCACCGGAAAGCGAAGGCAAACTCCGTTCTCTTTCAGATGCTTAGGACAGCAACATGCGAGTAATTCTAGCAACGATGGCCGGCTGCCTGCTGGCCACCCTCGCTTTCGGCGCCCAGGCCAGGGCACTGAGCCAGAACGATCGCCACACCTGCGGCTGGGGCGCGCAGATAGCCGCCGAAGCCCAGCAGGCCAAGCTTTCCGGGGTAACGCTGTACGCCACACGCAAGAAGCTTCAGGTGCGTAAATTTCCCAAACCGTGGATGCGTATGACTGCCTTCGGCATTACCGAGCAGACGTACAACAGCCGCTCGCGGCTCAAGCCAGCAGCGATAAGGCGGACTTACTTTGAGCAGTGTGTTCAGCATGCGACTGCAAAAAGATAACTCTATATTTATCAGAAAATTACAGATCAAACTTAAAGTCATTAAGTAAAGGCCTAGTGCTGCGAAAGGGCCTTTACCGCCAGCAGTTTGCAGGCACACGCAAGACTCAAGCATTTGTTAAGCTGACCTGAGTTGCCAGACTTGACCAAGGCCATTCACCCAATGGATGAACTGCGCAAGATCGACCTCAACCTGCTGCTCGCGCTGCACGCCCTGCTCAGCGAAAAGCACGTGACCCGTGCAGCCTTGCGTCTGCACCGCAGCCAACCAGCGGTCAGCCACGCCTTGGCGCAGTTGCGCAAACACTTCGACGACCCTTTGCTGGTACGCCAAGGCGGCCGCATGGTCCTCACTGCCCGCGCCCAGTCGCTGGCACAGCCACTACAGGATGCACTGAGCAATCTCGACAGCCTGCTGGCCACCCCGCTGTTCGACCCAGCCCGGGCCCAGCGCCGATTCCGGCTGTCGCTGTCCGACTACGCTTCGCGCATCATCCTGCCGCACCTGCTGCGCCACCTGCGCCAAGTCGCGCCCGGAGTGGACCTGGCCATCAGCCAGGCCAGCCGTGAAACCATGTTGGCGCAGTTGCTCGATGGCGAACTGGATCTGGCCCTGGGCCTGTTCCCCGAACTGCCTCAGAACATCACCGCCCAGTCCCTGTTTGCCGATCGTTTCATCAGCGTTGCCGATCGCCAGGTCCTGCCTGCCAGCGGCGGCATGGCCTTGGAAGACTGGCTGGCACGCCCACATGTATTGATGGCCATGCGTCCGGATGCTTTCGATGAGATCGAGCGTGCGCTGGCCGCCCGGGGCCTGCAACGCCGCATTGCCCTGGCCTTGCCACACTGGAGTGCGGCGGTTGAAGTGCTGGCCGGCACTGACCTGATCCTGACGGTGGCCAGCCGCGCAGTGGGGTCGTTGCGCCAGCACAGGACACTGCGCCAGTTCACGCCGCCACTGGCCATTCCCTCCTTCGACTATCAGCAAGCCTGGCACAACCGCAAGGACAGTGACCCCGGGCACCGCTGGCTGCGCGAAACCGTATGGGCCTGTAGCCAGCCAGGGCGCTGATCAGTTTTCCTGCCCTTTCACAGCTGCCGTGGAAGGGGCCGGTGACGCTGTCGCCCAAGTGCCCTGTACCAGCATTACTCCGCACAGGATCAGCACCACGCCGGCCACCCTGGCCAGACTGAGCGGCTTGCCACCCAACCCCATCACCCCATAGTGGTCGGCAAGCACTGCCGTGATGATCTGCCCTGCCACCACCAGTACCAGGAACCCTGCTGCGCCAAGTTTAGGGGTGAGGGCTGCGGCGCCGGCTACATACATTGCCCCCAGCACGCCACCAACCCACAACCACCAAGGCCCCTGCAGGGCCTTTCCCATGTCTGGCGCCGGCACCCGGATAATCAGCAGGGCAGCGATTACCACCAGCATGCTTACCGTCAACGATGTGAAAGCCCCCCACAGCCAGTGCCCAAGTGCCCGGCCTGCCGCAGCATTACCGGCAGCCTGAAACGGCAACACGGCACCGGCAAGCAACGCCATGGCCACAGGAAGCGCCAGCAGAAGCATTGATTTACTGAACATGGCAGTCCTCATCCAAGGTATCGATGGCCACCATGATGGTGCATTCCGCAGTACTGATAGAAATCAAAATCCTGCACTTGAACTATTCGTACCCTGCATAGTGAAACATCCCTTTTGTCCAGCGTGCGCATGCTGTCTTCACCCTGAGACATCTGTGCTGTTGACTTAGTAAGGCACCAAGATAAACTGCGCCTTATGAATACGCTTGAGAACAAGCATCACATCATGCTCGATGCACTGACCGAGGCCCCCGCTGACGCCAGACAGAACGTGCGCCTGTGTTTCGAACTCCTGTCCGCTGCAGCGGCCATCAACCGGGTATGCGCCGCACGGTTGGCCCGCCATAACCTGTCGGAAGGGCGGTTCGCAATCCTCCTGACCTTGCAAGGCGCAGGCGGCCGCCTGGCACCGCTGGAGCTGGCAACGCGCCTGGCAATCACCTCGGGCACCGTAACCGGCCTGCTCGACGGCCTGCAGGGTGATGGTTTTATCAAGCGCCGCAAGGACGCCCATGACCGTCGCAAGCTGAGCATCAGCCTAACCTCGGCAGGCATAGCGGTACTCGACGCCGTATTCGCCGAACACACCGACTGGATCGGCACGATCATGCAGTCACTGGACAACACGCAACGCGACGCCCTGTCCATCACGCTACAGGCACTCTCGGCCAGTCCTGCCCTGGCACTGCCACCGGACAAGCACTGAACCCAAGGCACACCCGCAAGACCACATGGAGGTGGATAATGTTGCAGAATCAGAGCGTATTGGCCCGGCTTGGCAGGAAGCCCCGGGTACATAGCGAACACGACCAGCCAAGTCGTCGCCAACCTTGGCTCGAGGCCTGCCTGCCAGCGGCACTTTACCGGCGACTGTTCATCCGCCGCCTTGCCAGACAGCCACTGGCCATCGAGGGTTTCAGCTTTCGCCCATCGAAGATTCGGCACTGGGCCGTCCACTGGAGGATGTGCACATCAACGAGGCTGCACACGTTCCTGGCCGGTCATCGAGTGCACCGTGCCACCGCCATGGAACCTCAGCAATGAGCGACGACCGAAAGTCCCTGATCGACCTTGGCCAACTCCCAACCCGCAACCTGGCCGAGTGCCTGGCGGTGGATCAAGCCGCCCTGGTCAACGCCTTGGCAGGCCAACTGCCCGCAGCGTTGGTAGAGCACCTCGCTGCCAGTGCAGACCAGGCCCAGGCACTGGGCCTGTCAAAAAAAGTGGCGGCCATTGGCCTGGCGCTGGGCAAGTGGCTGGAGCAGGCCCCCGAGCCTTTGCGCCAGCAGGTGTTCGAGCAATGCTGTACGCACCCGTCCGATACCGTGCGCAGCTGGGCGGCGTTCGCCCAGGCGTACCTTGCACGCTCGCAGCCTGTGGAAGATGCCCTGCTGGCGCAGTTTCGTTTCGCCCGCGATGAGCATTTCGGCGTGCGTGAATGGGCCTGGATTGCCCTGCGCCCGCGCCTGGCCCAGCACCCTGAAGCCGCCCTGGCGCTACTTGGTCGCCATACCGGCGATGCAGACCCACTGGTGCGTCGGTTCTGCATCGAGATCCTGCGCCCGCGCGGCGTTTGGTGCGAGCACATTGCCACGCTCAAGCAACATCCAGAAGTGGCCGAGCCGTTGCTGGTACCGCTGCTGGCCGAAGCCGAGAAATATGCCCAGGACTCGGTCGCCAATTGGCTCAATGATGCCAGCAAGACCCGTCCCGACTGGGTACTTCAGCTGTTTCAGCGCCATCCCCCGGCCTGCAAGGCCTCGCAGCGCATACAAACCCGTGCTACCCGAAGCCTGCCCCAGTGAACCATCACAAGGAAACAAGCATGTCACTCAAGGAAAAACTCGACGCCGTCAAAGAGCAGATGACCCAACTGCCCACCGAGGTGCTGGAAAAATTTGGCGCCTCGCTGCAAGCCCTGATCGCAAGGCATCCTGAGGACCACGTGCTCAAATCCGGCGACAACGCCCCGCTGGCCGTGCTGGAGGATGCCGATGGCAAGGCCGTGGATCTGCGGGCCCTGCTGGCACGCGGCCCGCTGGTACTGGTGTTTTACCGCGGCCTGTGGTGCCCGTTCTGCAATGTAGTGCTCAGCGAATACCAGCAGATGGCAGGCGATCTGGCCGCCAGCGGTGCCACGCTGGTCGCCGTCTCCGCCCAGAGCCGCGCTGCCACCCTGAAAACCCGCGAATCCCTGGGCGTGCGCTACCAACTGCTGAGCGATCCGGGCAACCAGCTGGCGCGCCAGTACGGCATCGTCTTCGAGCTGGAGCCAGAGCTGGAGGCGGTATACCGAGCACTTGGCGCCGACCTCAAGGCACTGAACGAATGCGACGACGTCAGCCTGCCGATGGCCAGCGCTTTCGTCATCGGCCAGGATGGCCGCATTCGCCATGCCTTCGTCAATGTCGACTACTCCGAGCGTGCCGAACCCCAGGCTTTGATCGAAGCCGCGGGCCACTGAGGCCCGCTCCCAGGCACCGGGCTGCCCGGACCGCAAATGGCCGATCGTAGGCGAGTAACCGAGGTCGGCAACGGCTGAGGTCAGCGCGAGGTTTCGACGCGCAGCACTTCGGTGTAGATCGCGTCGACCGTCTGGCCAACCTTGAGGTTCTTCATCCGTTTCTGCAGGTCTGGATTCTCGACCTTGACCACCTGCAGCTTGCCCTCCGGCGGCAACAAGCTCACCTCATGCGTGTTGAGGTCGATCTTCTTGATCTGAGAGGTAACCTTGACCTGGCGGAACGCCTCGCCGCCCGGGTTGGGGTTTTGCTCGGTTGCACGGATGGTACCGGACTCTTCAGTCGCTTTCGGCGCCCCACCCACGTCCGGATTGAGCACATAGGCCACGGCGCGTGTCACGTAGATGTCGACTTGGTCACCGACTTTCAGGTTGGGCAGCGCCTTGGCCTTTTCGGTCAGCTGGAACGTCACATCCTTCTTATCGTCAGGGCCTTTCACCGTGACCTGGCGGGTGGCCAGGTCGATAGCCGTTACCTGTGTGGTGACATGGCTTTCCAGCGCCTCGCTCCCGATGGGGATGCCGGCAGCCTGTACCGTGAAGCTGGCAGCAGAGGCCAGCGTGGCAAGGGCTACAGCACGAGCGAGAGTAAGAATGGGGTTCATAGGCGTGCTTCCCTGTGATCAAGTCCGAATAGGCGCGTGAAAGGCTCACGCGCTATCAAGCATAGCCATTACCTGCCACCTTGCCGGCCCTCTCGGTGCGCGACGCATTTCGGCGCCGAACCACTGTTACAGCTAATACGAATTCTTTACACTTGCTTTACATTTGCAAATCATTACTATTCGTTACTCCCGATAACAACAAAGAGTCGCCTGTAATGGCAAAAAGGTCTGTTGCCCCAGCATCCATTTCCATGCTGGGCCTGCTCGTTGTGCCTGCTGTACACGCTGCCGCCCAAACCGATACGCAAAGTAGCCTCGCCCTGCCTGCCACCGCCGTCACCAGCGTCTATGAGCAGCAAAGCTACAAGGCCAGTGAAAGCCGCACCGCCATGAAAATCGACGCACCGCTGCGCGATATCCCGCAAACCGTCAACGTCGTTCCCGAAAGCGTGATCAAGGACCAGGGCGCACAGTCCATGGAAGACGTGCTCAAGAACGTGCCCGGCATCGGCCTGTCAAACGGTGACGGCCAGCGCGACCAGGTGACCATCCGTGGCTTCAGCGCCATTGGCGACATGTACATCGACGGCGTGCGTGACGACGCCTTGTACTTCCGCGACCTGTCCAACATCGAGCGCGTCGAGGTGATCAAGGGCCCGGCCGCGGTGCTGTATGGCCGTGGCTCCTCGGGCGGGCTGATCAACAGCATCAGCAAGAAACCAAGCTTCACGCCCAAGCGCGAAGTCGGCATGAACTTCGACAGCGAAGGCAAACGCCGAACCCAGTTCGACACCGGCTGGGCCGACCCGCAAAGCAACCAGGCCTACCGCGTAACGGGTGCCTTCGAAGACAGCGACACCTTCCGCGATGATGGCTACATCGACCGCAAGGCCATCGCACCGTCGGCCTACTTCCGTCTCTCGGACGACCTGGAACTGAACCTGGGCGCCACCTACCTGTACGACAAGCGCCTGATCGACTTCGGCATCCCGGCCCTGGGCAACCGCCCGGTGGACGTGGACCGCGACAGGCGCTTCGGCTCTGGCGATGCTGACCAGGATTACGCCCGCAGCGAAGTGTTCTCGCTTACAGCCAGCCTGGACTACCGCATCAACGACAACTTCACCCTGACCAACACCAGCCGTTACTACCGCTACGACCTGGACCGCAACAACACCTTGGCCAACAGCAGCCCGACGCGCTTCGTCACCGCGCCTGATGGTGAACTGCTGATCAAGCTCAACCGCGGCAACGTCGCTCGCGATGAGTACGGTGTGTTCAACCAGACGGAGCTCAAGCAACAGGCGCAACTGGCCGGCATGCAGCACAACCTGCTGTATGGCGTGGAAGCAGGCTTTCAGGACAAGTACCAGCGCGTGCTGAGCCAGACCAACGTGGCCCAGGTACCGGTTTACCGCGATGCCTTGGTGCCGGTACCGGACCATGCCGCCAACCTGTCTTCCAAGGGCACCAACTTCCAGCAGACCACCGGTCTGTACGTGCAGGACATGATCGAGCTGAACGCGCACTGGAAGGCGTTGGTCGGTGTGCGTTATGACATCTTTGGCCAGGAGTACGACGACGACCGCGTGCAGAACATCGACCTTGATCGTACCGACAAGACCTGGAGCCCGCGTGCCGGCCTGGTCTACCAGCCAGACGCATTCCAGTCCTACTACGTGTCGGTCAGCCGCAGCTACCAGCCTTCAGGCGAAGTGTTCGCGGTGAGCCCGAGCAACCAGCACCTGGAGCCGGAAGAAACCACCAACTATGAAATCGGCGCCAAATGGGACCTGCTCGACAGCCGCCTGTCACTGACCGCCGCAGTGTTCCGCCTTGAACGCACCAACATGAAGACTGCCGACCCGGCCAACCCCAACCTGACCGTATTGGCTGGCGAACAGCGTACCGATGGCTTCGAAGCCACCATCAGCGGGGATCTCACCGACAAGTGGCAGATCTATGCCGGTTACGCTTACCTGGACGCCGAAATCACCAAGTCCAACAGCAAGACCAATGGCGTCGCGAACGAAGGCCAGACCCCTACCCTGACGCCGCGCAACAGCGCCAACGTCTGGCTGGTACGTACCCTGACACCGGAGTGGCGTGTGGCCGCCGGCGCCAACTACGTCGACGAACGCTACACAGCGCTCGACAATGTGGTGGTGATGCCGGGCTATACCACCTTCGACGCCGCGCTGCTGTACAGCGTGCCGCAGTGGGATGCCGCGCTGCGCCTGAAGAACGTGTTTGACCGTGACTACTATGCCTCGGCACATGGCTCGGTCGACCTGATCACCCCAGGGGCACCGCGCACGCTGGAAGCCAGCTTCAACTACCGCTTCTGACCCACGCGCAATGCCTGTCAGTCAGCAATTGGGCCGCTCTGCGGCCCATCGCCAGCAAGCTTTGACGATTTGACCCGATAGCACTCAGCGATTACGCGTCACCCGCCACACCGTATTCGCCAGGTCATCGGCAATGATCAACGCCCCACGCGGGTCCACCGTCACCCCAACCGGTCGCCCCCGGGTCTTGCCATCCTCACCGCGAAAGCCCGTGGCGAAGTCGATGGGTTCCCCTGCAGGCTTGCCATTGCTGAACGGCACGAAAATCACCTTGTAACCCACCGGGTTGGGCCGGTTCCAGCTGCCGTGCTCGCCCACGAACACACCGTCTGCAAAGCGCTCGCCCATTGCCGGGGTCGAGAAGTCCACACCCAGTGCAGCCACATGCGAACCCAGGCTGTAATCCGGCTTGATCGCCGCCGCCACCTTGTCCGGGTTCTGCGGCCGCACCCGCTCATCCACATGCTGCCCCCAGTAGCTGTAAGGCCAACCATAGAAGCCCCCTTCACGTACCGAAGTGAGGTAGTCCGGCACCAGGTCGGGGCCCAGCTCATCCCGCTCGTTGACCACCGTCCACAACTGCCCGGTCTGCGGCTGAATGGTCAATGCCGTCGGGTTACGCAAGCCGGTGGCATAGGGCCGGTGTGCGCCGGTCTCGGCATCGACCTGCCAGACCATGGCCCGATCGATCTCTACCTCCAGGCCGCGCTCTGTGATGTTGCTGTTCGAGCCGATACCCACATACAAGTAGCGGCCATCCGGGCTGATGGTCAGCGCCTTGGTCCAATGGTGGTTGATCTCGGCCGGCAGGTCGGTGACCTTGGTTGGCGGGCCGTCGGCCTGGGTCTGGCCTTCCTTGTAGTCAAAGCGTACCAGCGCATCCTGGTTGGCTACATACAGCTTGCCGTTGGCATAGGCCAGGCCATACGGTGCGTTGAGGTTTTCCGCAAACACGGCCTGTACCTCGTAGTTGCCATCGCCGTCAGCATCGCGCAGCAAGGTCAGGCGGTTGCCACCCTTGACCTGGGTATTGCCCTTGGCCTTGATCTGGCTGGCGATCACATCCTTGGGCTTGAGCTTGGCCGCGCTCCCCCCCCTACCCTCAGCCACCAGAATGTCGCCATTGGGCAGCACCAGGCTCTGACGCGGGATTTTCAGGCCAGTGGCAATGGCCGTGACACTGAAGCCCTCCGGCACTGTCGGTTTCAGCTCACCCCAGGCAACCGGCTGCGCAATCTTCATATTTGGCAGCAAGCCGCGCTGAGGCTCCGGCAGCTTCGGGTCCGGGCCATGGGCCTGGGTCGGCTCGCCGTCGCCACCACAGGCACCCAACAATAGCGCCACGCTCAACAGGCTGAACGCATGCAAAGGCTTCATGCCACACCTCCTGAGCGCAGGTTGCTCAAACCGATCCAGGCGGCCACCACCGCGAGCACTGTCACGATTACCGACAACACTAGCCCAGAAGGCATCACCGCCCAGGCGTCCTTGGCATGCTCGAAGGCATTGATCAGCCCAAGCACCCAGGTCACCAACAGCAGCACGAAGTACAGCGTAGCGCGCCCGCCCTTGCGCTCGGCGCGGATCAGGTTGGCCAGCGCGAACAATAGTGCCAGCCCACAGAACACCAAGGCACCGGCGATCAGCCAAGCAGCGAAGTTGCTCCACTGAATCTGGTAGCTGTTGTAGTAGGCGAGATCGCTCAACAGCGCGCCAAGGAACAACGGCACACTGCCTGCCAGCAGCAAGGCATGCAGCGGGCTGGGCGTACAGCGGTAGAGGGTTTGATCTGATGCGGTCACGGTGCCTCCTTTTCATTCAGTGACCCAGGGCTGATGGTCTTGCGCCATCAGGTAAGCGCAGGGTGCGCTTAGCAAAGGAGCCTCTTGACGCCGAGATAGTTCACCGCTTCGCTGTAATGAAATATCCTGCAAGGCATTTGCTGCCAAGTGCAGAAGGGGAATACATGAGCAGGCCAACTACGTCCTGGGTACTGGCCACCCTGTTAGGCCTCAGCCTGGCACTTACCGCTGGTTGCTCCAGCAAAGCCAGCCAGGCACGCTACGCCACGCCTGCAGTGGGCTCCAACTGCTTCGCCAAGGCCGTCCCCACTATCGGTGAAGGCGGCCTGGCCTGGGGCAATACATTGAGCATTGCGCAACAGAAATCGCTGAACAACTGCGTGCGTTATGCCAGCCGCTCGGGAGGCACGCCCAGGACTTGCCAGGTAGTGCTGGCCAAGTGCAAGAACTGAACATATAAAAACTTACTGCAAGAAACTTCCTACAAACACACTGCAACTTTTCACACGAAGCTGCGCAAATACAATATATATTCAAATAAAATCTTACACTTTCAAACTCGACCAAAAAGCAGCGTTCGAGGCATTGTCTTTCACTTGAGTTCCAGGTACTAGGCCACCCGTTCATCTCAGCAAGTAAGTAGGAAACTTCTTACAGCATAGATCTGGGGCTTAAATCCAGCACAGTATGAATAACGCTATTTCAGTCTTGTCAGTACTGAAACTTGCCGCAGTGCGTCTCTGGTTCGAAAAGACTGTCTCTCTGAGCAAGGAGCTCGCATGACCAATGCCTCCGTCAGCAGCGCCACCTCCGGTCCAGCCTGCAGCGCACGTATACCCATCCTGCCAGTGCGCTACGCCATCGTGCCACGCACCGCCGACGCCCCCGCCTGCCGCTATGCCGATGCAGGCTTCAACCTGGAACAAGGCTTCCCCACGCTGCAGCACTCGGCCTATACCCTCCGCGCTTTGCGCCCGGGCTATGTCTACGTGTTCATGAAAGGCCCTTTGGGCGAAAAGCTGGTCATTCATGAGCACGTCGGCGTGGGCCTCTACAAGGAGCTGCGCTACCAAGGGCTGGAGGACTACCACCAGCGTGGCCGCTACCTGTCCGGCCAGAGCACGGGCTGGGTGTGGGCCGACACCTGTCAGGACACCGCCAAGGAAGTGTGGATCGGTTACAGCCCGCACCTGTGGACCAACGCCATCACCGCCCGTATCACCGGTTCGCCAGCCCTGCGCAAACGGCACATGCGCCAGCTGGACATGGCCGAGCTGGTGAGCGGCAACCCGGCGCCGTCCACCCAGCCCCATGCGTTGCCAGTGAGTGCCCTGCAAACCTGGGTCGAAGACTTCAAACCGACAGAACGGCGCATGCCGCTGACCTGGAGCAGCGACCCGATCACCGAAACCTTGCCCATCGGCAACCTCAATGCCATCGCCCGGCACTACCCCTGGACCCAACCGAAAGTGCCGGTGGTAGTGGCGCTCGCCGATGCCGAAGGCATGGCCCTGGACCTGAGCCTGTCGGTCTCGGCCTACCAGCATCAACTGCGTGACCTGATGCCGGCCGAGCAACTGGAGCACACGAAACCCGCCCAGCTTCCCGAGCAGGAGCGCGTGCCGGCATGCTACCGGCTGGATGCCGAACAGCTCAGCCCGCAGAGCCGCGACTTTCACCATCGCAACCTGGTCGCCATGCTGCTGAACAAGACGCTGGAAAGCCTGTACCCGGCAGATGCCCCTTCACCGGAACTGGCCGCGTTCAGGCTGGGTACGTCACGCCGGGGGCCCGCCCTGTCGCCGGCCGAGTCACATTTCCAGGCCCTCACCCATGAAGACTATTCCCCCAACGGCGCGCGCCTGGCACAGCGCCTCGATGTCGACAAATACCGGCGCTTCCTCGCCGAACGCGACGCGCTGGAACGGCGGATTGCCGCCCTGCGCAACCTGGCCTTGCAAGCCAGCAACGATCATGATGCCTGGCTGGCGACGGCCGAATCCCAACACATCGATAACCCCTACAGCCTGGCAGCCGCCTTGGCCTGTTACGACCGCAACGAACGCACCTCCGCCCGCGGTCTGGAAATCTCACTGGCATTGCTGATCCACCCGATGGGCCAGCCGACACCAGGCACCGAAGCTCATGACCGGCGTTTCAAACGCCTGGAGCAATGGCTGGACCAGCACGACAGCCCGCTTTACACCGCCTTGGCGCCGTTCAACCCGTTCAAGGACAAAGCCGATTCGATCGGCACCTTGTTCGGCGCCAGCGACAACGTGATCGAAGGGCTGGCCGGTCGCTTCCCGGCCATGGCGAACATCACCGACCTCACCGCCCAGTCGGTCAATACCGTGGTGCTCAAGCGCCTGCGCGGGCAGACCCGCTGGGATGCCAGCCATGGCCTGCGCCAGCAAGTGTTGCTGGCTGCGCGTGAGGCCAATGCCGAGAAAGCACTGGGGTTGTTGGCGGCGCGCTATCGAATCACCGACCAGGCCATTACGGAAAATCCATTTAGCCAGGAGGTGCAGCGGTATTTGAAGAGCGGCATGGCGCAGGTTGAGGAGATGAAAGCGTTGCGCATCTCGGGCAGCCGCACGGTGTCCATCGAGCTGACCACCACTGCGCGGGTGAAACCCAACTTTCTGGGGTTGCTCACCTCCGGCGGTGGTGGCGGTTTAAACGCGGGGATGCTGTGGTTCAACATCTTATCGCTCAAGACGGCCTACAACAGCCTGCAGAAGAGCGATGCACCGGAGTACACCCTGGGGTTCGCTTCATCTGTGTTCGGGGTGATCGGTGCAGCGGCGGCAACGTTGGTCAGCGTACGGGCAACGCAAAAGGCCGTCATGCTGAGATTAAGTGCCACAGCGCCGGGCATGGCCTTTGGCAATGGGGCTATCAAGTTTTTGAGTAGCAATCTGTTTGCGCGTCTAGCCGGATACCCGGCAATAGCATTTGCTCTGATCTCAGATTGGTCAAAGGGATTGCGCCAATTCGATAACGGTAACTCTACGGCTGGCAGATACACAATTGCTGGTGGATTAACCATGGCCGTTGGCTCTGCTGTCACTCTTGAAGCGGGACTTGCCATTGCGGGCGCTACAACGCTAGTACCCTTTGCTGGATGGGCCGCAGCGGCCCTTGTCCTCGTAGGAGTAGCCATCATTGCAGGAGGCCTCTACCTGCACGCCAAGGCACATGAGCACCTTCACAGCCCAATAGAACTATGGGCAGCACGCAGCATATTCGGCAATCGCATCAATGATGGAGAGTCGCACGCAGACATAAAATTAGACTTGGACAAAAAACTTCCTGCTTTCACTTCGCTGCAAACAGAAATTAAGGCTTGGCATAATGAACATTACGGACCCAAGCTACTATCGGCCGAGCAGGCCCTATCCCTCGGCATAACTAAAGCCGACACCCGATGGCATCAGAATAACCACTGGTCGCCGCCAAATTGGACAGCTATCACACAAAACGAAGTAGTCACGCCCCAACCAACCGTAGAGTTCACAGTGCTGCTGCCTGCATTCAGGCTAGGCATAAGTGAATGGTCAGGAAGTTTGAGTTCCCTTCGTGACGACCACGGAATTGACGTTTTCCCAATCAGCCCGACCGGCCACCTCGTAGGTGCTGGCTTAGTTCTACATTTCGAAAACACCCTAGCCAACCAAAATCATGTCTCACTTCATCTAACCTACAACGCCAATCAAGGCCTGGACGAAGACAATGAGACTCTGTCAATTTTTCGTCTGGAGCGCTAATCATGGCAACCATCTGGATATTCAATTCAACGTCATACTCCGGATACGCCCCTGCAATTGGAGGGCAGCTGGCAAACGTATCCGAGAATACCTTGCGCCTAAGAAACCCATGGATAACAGATTCCGTGTTTATGGGAAAACTATACTGCGCAATTACGATAACACTGCTGACAGGCACTTACCCTTATCTGCCCTCTAACATCTCGAAACTTTATAGCGAAGACATTTTATTGATGACTTTATTATTAATAACCCCCTTCGCGTTCACTCCTTTCCTCGCTTATCGAATTTTCTTTATAAAGGGCTTATCAACCATTTGCCTCAACCGATCAACCCAAAAAATCTACTACCAACGTTTGAGCAAGGTATTTGTGTTTGAATGGGCTAACACCGGAGGTGGCATCTTCAAACGCACCGAGTACGGCGGCTCATCATTCAGCACCAGCTATGCCCTCGCCTTCGCCCCCCGCCGGGAAGACGGCAGCCTGCATCAAAAGGACTGCCTCTGGGTCGACAGCAACGAACCCACCGAACCGGGCGTCAAGCATGTCGCCGAGGTATGGGAATACCTCCGCCACTTCATGGACCACGGCCCGGACAAACTTCCTCCGCCCGGTGAACCCAACTGGTGGCACAAGCCACTCCACGCCATCTGCCTGACCCCGGCAGAAGCCTGGCGCCACTACGCTCCCTGGCGAACCGGCGAGCCCGGTGAAATGCAGGGCAAAAAGAACTGGCAATTGCCGTTCTGGGCCGTGCTGTTTCCCTACAACCTCTGCGTCGCTATTTGCTGGTACGGCATCTGCCGCCTGTTCAACGTCCGAGCAGCGCCACCGCCTCCCGAAGCATTTGAGGAGGCCCCAGCGCATTCAACCCAAAAAAGGAAGCGTACATGAGCGACACCTCCGTCAGCAGCGCTACCTCCAGGCCCTGTCTGCAGTTCACGCGTACCCATCTTGACGGTGCACTACACCAACGCGCCATGCACCCGCGACTCCCCGGCCATGGCTGAGACCTTGTCAATTTTTCGTCTGGAGCGCTGATCATGGCAACCATCTGGATATTCAACTCAAGCTCAAGCTCAGGGCATAAGCCCGCTATTGGCGGGCAACTATCAAGCTTGTCAAAAACCACCTTATGTCTGAGAAACCCCTGGGTAACAGACTCAGTCTTTATGGGAAAGCTGTACTGCGCAATGACCATTGCGCTCATTATTTTCACCTATCCTTACTTACTAACCAGTGAAGCCTGGAACCCATACACCTTTAGTTATACCTTTATCCTCCTTACACTAATTGCACCTTTCATCTTCCTCCCGTTCTTAGCCTATCGAATATATTTCATAAAACGCTTATCAATCTTCTGCTTCAACCGATCAACCCAAAAAATCTACTACCAACGTTTGAGCAAGGTACTCATATTCGAATGGGCCAACACAGGAGGTGGCATCTTCAAACGCACTGAATACGGCGGCTCATCATTCAGCACCAGCTATGCCCTCGCCTTCGCCCCCCGCCGGGAAGACGGCAGCCTGCACCAAAAAGACTGCCTCTGGGTCGACAGCAACGAACCCACCGAACCCGGCGTCAAGCATGTGGCCGAGGTATGGGAATACCTCCGCCACTTCATGGACCACGGCCCGGACAAACTCCCCCCGCCCGGTGAACCCAACTGGTGGCACAAGCCACTCCACGCCATCTGCCTGACCCCGGCAGAAGCCTGGCGCCACTATGCCCCCTGGCGAACCGGCGAGCCCGGTGAAATGCAGGGCAAAAAGAACTGGCAATTGCCGTTCTGGGTCGTGCTGTTTCCCTACAACCTCTCCGTCGCCCTCTGCTGGTATGGCATCTGCCGCCTGTTCAACGTCCGAGCAGCGCCACCGCCACCCGAAGCATTTGAGGAAGCCCCCATTCAACCCGGCAAAAGGAAGCGCAAATGAAACCCATCGTACTGGTAGGCCATCGTCATAGCTGCCCGCTCCATGGCGAAGGCACTGTGGAAACCGGCGCAAATGCAACATTCGTGGATGGCAAGGCCGTCGCTCGTGTGGGCGATCGCATCAGTTGTGGCGCCGTTATCGAAATCGGCGCTGCCTGCACGATCATCGAGGGCCACCCCGCAGCAAGGGAGGGTGACACTACCAGTCATGGAGGGACCTTGATCGAGGGGGACCAGGGTTGGCTCATTGATTGAAAGCCACTACCGGCCACCGAGCCGGATGCTGAAGCCTGACAGTCAACAGGTTTGGGCCGTCCAGCGGCCCAAAAGGCGAGCGAAGCCACCTTTCCGGGTGACCCGTTCTCACATCCATGGCGCCAGCCCGCAAACTGCGCCATGTCTGCGTCAATCCAGCACTGGCCGAAGCAACGCCTGTGCCTCATACAGGGTCGGTAAATACCGCAACCGTATCTCATCAATACTCAACCGCGATGCATGAGTAGTGATGGTCAGCGTGGCTTTCAACTGACCGGCCCGCCCCAGCAATGGCACCCCCAGCACCCGCATACCGATTTCATATTCCTGATCAACGATACAGAACCCCTGCCCCTTCACGCGCTGTAGCTCAGCGTCCAGCTGCACCCGGTCTGTCAGTGTGTAGGGCGTCAACGCCCGCAGCGGGTGACGGGCAAAGTATTCGTCCCGCTCCCCCTCATCCAGCCAGGCCAGCCAGACCCGCCCGCTGGCCGTGCAATACATGGGTACCCGCGAGCCCGGCCTGATCGACAAAGACGCCACATGGCTATACCGGCTACGCACCAGATGGATGATCTCATCGCCATCGCGGGTACCCACCGATACGTGCTCCTGGGTCTGGCGCGCCACCTGTTCAACAATCGGCCGCAGCATTCGCGGCAATTGCGCCGAGTTCACATAAGCCTGGCCGATACGCAAGGCCTTGGGGGTCAGCCAGTACTCACGGCTGTCTGTTTCGGCAAAGCCCTCATGCACCAAGGTCAGCAGAAACCGCCGCACCGCACTGGGCGTAAGGCCAGATAACCTGGCCGCCTGCGGCACACTCAGACGCGGCTGCTCGGCGCTGAACAGTTGCATCAGCGCCAGGCCTTTCTGCAAGCCCGCGATCAGGTCACGGGGATGGATGACGGGTGGGTTCATGCATTCGACTCGCTACCAGAGGCACAAAAACAGCCGATTACTGCGATAACCGGATCATGACTGCGATTATCGCATTAAGTGGCCGCTTGGCGCATTGTTGCCCACGCCCCTCTGCCTCACCCTTGCCTCCATAACAACGCCAATAAGGAGGTCAGCATGATTCGAGGTTCCACTGAACTGGTCGCCATCGTCGGTTCGCCCATCGCCCAGGTGAAGTCCCCGCAAAACTTCAATACCTGGTTCAACCACAACAACTGCAACCTCGCCATGCTGCCCATCGACCTGCACGAGGCGGCGCTGGGCAGCTTTGCGGATACCCTGCGTGGCTGGCAGAACCTGCGCGGTTGCGTGGTCACCGTGCCTTACAAGCAGGCGCTCGCCAACCGCGTGGACGGCCTGAGCGTGCGCGCAGCTGCCCTGGGTTCGGTCAATGTGATACGCCGCGAGCGCGACGGACGCCTGCTGGGCGACAACGTGGACGGCGCCGGCTTCCTCGGCGCTGCGCACAAGCATGGCTTCGAGCCGGCGGGCAAACGGGCACTGGTGATCGGTTGCGGCGGTGTTGGCAGTGCCATTGCCTATGCACTGGCTGAGGCAGGGATCGCCAGCATTACCCTCAGCGACCCCAGCACAGCACGCATGGGTGCTGTATGCGAACTGCTCGGCAACGGCTTCCCCGGGCTTACGGTCAGCACACAGTTCAGTGGGCTGGAAGACTTCGACCTGGTGGCCAACGCGTCCCCAGTCGGCATGGGCACCCGCGCAGAGCTGCCGTTGTCCGCCGCCCTGCTGGCTACCCTGCTGCCAGACACCCTGGTCGCCGACGTGGTCACCTCACCCGAGATCACCCCGCTGCTGAACCGCGCGCGGCAAGTAGGTTGCAGGATCCAGACTGGCCCGGAAATGGCCTTCGCCCAACTGGGCCACCTTGGCGCCTTCATGGGCGTCACGCCGTTGGAGATCTGAGGCCATGACGACTCTGGAGCACACACAAAACAGCTTCGACCTGATTGTGCTGGGCAGCGGTGCCGGTGGTTTTGCCGCTGCCGCCACCGCGGCCCGCCGTGGGCTGAAGGTGCTGGTGGTGGAAAAGGCCGAACGCTTTGGCGGCACCTCGGCGATTTCTGGCGGCGCGGTGTGGCTGTACGGCACCGACCAAGCCCGTGACGCCGGCGCCAAGGATTCCCCCGAGGCAATGCGCACCTACCTCAAGCAGGTCATCGGCGACGGCTACGACCCCGCCTTGGGCGACGCCTTCATCGAGCATGGCCACCAGGCGCTGCGCTGGCTGGAGCAGAACACCGAACTGCGTTATGCCCTGCGCCCACTCTCGCCCGACTATTACCCGGATGCACCCGGCGCCACTCAGTTCGGCCGGGCGCTGGAAATGGCCGAATACGACGGCAAGCGCCTGGGCACACGCTTCAAGGACCTGCAGATGCCACCGCCCGGCATGCTGCTGTTCGGCGGCATGATGGTCAACCGGGTGGATATCCAGCATTTCCTCAGCATTCGCCGCTCACCCAGGTCGCTGTGGCATTGCCTGAAGCTGATGGCGCGTTACGCGCGCGACCGCCTGCAGCACCCACGCGGCACCCGGCTTACCACCGGCAACGCATTGATCGCCCGCCTGGCCACCAGCGCCTTCGCCCACGGCACGCAGTTGTGGTTGCGCAGCGAAGCCGTGGAGCTGATCGCCGAGCGCGGCGTGATCACGGGCGTGGTCATACAGCGCGAGGGCCGACGTGAGCGGGTAATGGCCCGTGGTGGCGTGGTGTGCGCCATGGGCGGATTCGCAGCAGGCGCAATGGCCGCCGACTACCGCCCGGCTCAAAAGGCGCCGCACCTGACCCTGTCACCACCGGCCAACGACGGAGCCGCCCTGCGCCTTGCCCAGGCCGTGGCAGCAGCCGAGGGCGAGGGCCTGGCGGCCAACTTCTTCTGGGCACCGGTTTCCGAACTACGTCATGCCGATGGTGAACGTGAGCGCTTCCCGCACCTGGTCACAGACCGCGCCAAGCCGGGCGTGATTGCGGTAGACCAAACCGGGCGGCGCTTCGTCAACGAGTCCGACTCCTACCACCACTTCGTGCACACCATGTTCGCCAAAGGCATTGCCAGCTGCTGGCTGGTCTGCGATGCCGAGGCAATGAACCGCTACGGGCTTGGCCTGGCGCGGCCCAAGCCCGTCAACAACCAGGCGTTGATCGACGCAGGCTACCTGTATCGCACCACCACATCGCAGGCACTGGCCCTGGCCATCGGCGTCGATCCACAGGTGTTTGCGCAAACACTTTCACAGTTCAACAGCGATGCCGGCAATGGCATCGACCGCGCCTTTGGCAAAGGCGGCAACAGTTACAACCGCTACATGGGCGACCCACAACATACGCCCAACCCATGCTTGGCACCCCTTACCAAGGGGCCGTTCTACGCCATCCGCATTCACACCGGCGACCTCGGTTCAGCCCGTGGCCTGGTGACCAACGCCGATGCCAACGTGCTGAACCGCAGCGGCTTGCCGATTCCCGGGCTGTATGCGGTGGGCAACGACATGAACTCACTGATGAAGGGCACCTACCCCGGCCCCGGCATCACCCTGGGCCCTGCCCTCACCTTCGGCTGGCTTGCTGCCAACCACGTCACCGCGCGCCTGCAGGCGCCGGCTACCCCTACGGAGAACCCGGCATGTACTACGAACTGAGAACCTACACCCTCGACCCATTGAAAATGGCCGACTGGCTGGCCCTGTACCAAAGCCACGCACTCGAGGTGCAGAGCGAACACCTGGGCAACCTGGTGGGCTTTTTCACCAGCGAGTTCGGCGACGTCAACCAAGTGGTGCACATCTGGGGCTATGCCAGCCTCGACGACCGCATGGCACGCCGCGCAGCCATGGCGGCAGACTCACGCTGGGCAGAATTCTCGCGACGCAACCGCGAGCTGGGCGCGGTACTGCGCCTGCAATCGCGCCTGCTGCGCCCGACCGGTTTCTCACCGCTGCAGTAAGCCACACCCCACCTCTTCCAACAGCCGAGCGGACCCCTTCCATGCCCCCCCTTGAATGTGACGTACTCGTCATCGGCTCCGGCGCCTCTGGCCTGGCTGCCGCCGTAACCGCCGCGCATCATGGCCTGACAGTGGTCGTCGCGGAAAAAGCCAGCCAGCTGGGCGGCACCAGCGCCTGGTCGGGGGGCTGGTTGTGGATACCGCGCAACCCTCTGGCCATCGCCGAAGGCATCGTCGAAGCCGACGATGCCCCGGAGCGCTATTTGCGTGCGCAAACCCACACCCGCGAGTTGGACCCGCGTCAACGCGCCTTCCTGCGCCATGGTCCGGAAATGGTGGCGTTCTTCCAGCAACACACTGCCGTGCAGTTCCAGTGCGGTAGCCGTATGCCCGACATGCGTGAAGGCGATGGCAGTGCACGCGGCGGTCGCTCGCTGTGTGCATTACCTTACGACGGGCGACGGCTAGGGCCTTGGCTGCACAAGTTGCGCCCGCCGCTGGACATCGTCAGCCTGGCCGGCATGGGCATTGCCGGAGGTGCCGACATGGCTGCCTTCTTCAACACCACACGCTCGCCAAAGGCAGCGCTGCATGTTGGCAAGCGCCTGTTGCGCCATGGCCGAGACCTGCTGCTGCACCGTCGCGGCCTACATCTGGTCAATGGCAACGCGCTGGTAGCGCGCCTGCTGCGCAGCGCCCTTGATCGTGGCGTGATATTGCTGACCGAGAAAGCGGCCAGCCGACTGTTGTTGTGCGAAGAACGGGTCAACGGCGCGCTGTTTGCCGACGGCCAAACGATCTACGCACGGCGTGGTGTGGTGCTGGCGTGCGGTGGTTTCCCACATGATCGCCAGCGTATCTCGCAACTGATGCCGCACGCGCCGGACGGTGACCAGCATTACTCCGCTGCGCCCAGGGAGAATAGCGGTGACGGTTTGCGCCTGGGCGAACAGGCGGGTGGCCAGGTGTCTGCGGCAGGCGCCCACGGGGGCGCCTGGGCGCCGGTATCGCAGGTACCGCGCGGCAATGGCCATTTCGGCCATTTTCCACACCTGATCGACCGCGCGAAGCCCGGTTTCATCGCCGTGCGCCGCGATGGTCGGCGCTTCGTCAACGAAGCCGATTGCTACCACGACTTCATGAACGCGCTTTTCGCCGCCACGCCGCAGGCTGAGCAGCCGGAGGCCTGGCTGATCTGCGACCATGCTGCGCAACGACGCTATGGCATCGGTTGGGCCAAGCCCTTTCCCTTCCCTACCCGCTTCTATCAGCGCAGTGGCTATTTGCACAGCGGCGCTACCCTGGCGCAACTGGCGCAGCGCTGCGGGATCGACGCCGAGCAGTTGCAGCGCACGGTGGAGGGCTTCAACCATCATGCGGCACAAGGTGAAGACCCAACCTTTCTGCGTGGCGCGTCGGCCTACAACCAGGCCCAAGGCGACCCGCAGCAGGCACCTAACCCGTCGCTTCGGCCGTTGCTGAAGGGGCCGTTCCATGCGGTGAAACTGCTGCCAGGCAGCCTTGGCACCTTCGCCGGCCTGGACACAGACGCCTCGGCCCGCGTACTGGACCACGCAGGGCAGCCGATACGCGGGTTGTTTGCAGTGGGTAACGACATGCACAGCGTGATGGGTGGGTACTACCCGAGCGGCGGCATTACCCTCGGGCCAGGGATGACCTTCGGGTATCTGGCCGGTAGAGCGTTGAGCGGGGGCTGTGCACATCATTGATGTCGGTTTTGCGCCCATCAGGCAACCAAGGCCAAAGCCTTCTACCCTTCAGTGACGTGAATCCCTGCCGCGCCCGCGGTCTAACGCAACCGTTCGATAACCGAACAGTAGCCCGTCTCTTGAATTGACGCTGCTGTCTTCACTGCTCACCATGCACCGGCCTTGCGTGCCCCCCTGCCTGGGAAGCGGTCACGTACCCGTAGCACCGCAGCTGAATACAATTTCAAGAAACGAGCAGTCTATGAACCACTCCAAGATCCCCCCCGCCGCGCCCCGGATGTCCCAGGGCTCGATCGGCGACAAGCTCCGCGGCGCCTTTGGCGTCGGCAAGACCCGTTGGGGCATGCTGGCCCTGGTGTTCTTCGCCACCACCCTGAACTACATCGACCGCGCCGCCCTCGGCATCATGCAGCCCGTGCTGGCCAAGGAAATGAGCTGGACGGCGATGGACTACGCCAACATCAATTTCTGGTTCCAGGTCGGCTACGCCATCGGCTTTCTGCTGCAAGGCCGGCTGATCGACAAAGTCGGGGTCAAACGGGCCTTCTTCTTCGCTGTATTGCTGTGGAGCCTGGCCACGGGTGCCCACGGCCTGGCCACCTCGGCGGCAGGTTTCATGGTCTGCCGCTTCATCCTCGGCCTGACTGAGGCCGCCAACTACCCGGCCTGCGTCAAGACCGTGCGCCTGTGGTTCCCGGCAGGTGAGCGGGCAATTGCAACGGGGCTGTTCAACGCCGGTACCAACGTTGGTGCCATGGTCACCCCCGCGCTGTTGCCGCTGATCCTGGCTGTGTGGGGCTGGCAGGCTGCGTTCATCGCCATGGGCAGCCTGGGCCTGGTGTGGGTCGTGTTTTGGGTGCTGAAGTACTACAACCCTGAAGACCACCCCCGCGTGCGTCAGAGCGAGGTGCAGTACATCCAGCAGGATGATGAGCCAGAGCCGACCCGCGTGCCGTTCAGCCGTATCCTGCGCCTGCGTGGCACCTGGGCTTTTGCAGTGGCCTATGCGATTACCGCGCCGGTGTTCTGGTTCTACCTGTATTGGCTGCCGCCGTTCCTGAACCAGCAATACAGCCTGGGCATCAACGTGACCCAGATGGGGATCCCGTTGATCATCATCTGGCTGACGGCAGACTTCGGCAGCATCGGGGGAGGCATCCTGTCGTCGTGGCTGATTGGCCGTGGCGTGCGCGCTACGACAGCGCGCTTGGTGTCCATGCTGATCTTTGCCTGCACCATGCTCAGCGTCATCTTTGCCGCCAACGCCAGTGGGCTGTGGGTCGCGGTGGCGGCCATCTCGATCGCGGTGGGCGCGCACCAGGCGTGGACGGCGAATATATGGAGCCTGGTGATGGACTACACACCCAAGCACCTGGTGAGCACCGTATTCGGCTTCGGCAGCATGTGTGCGGCAATTGGCGGGATGTTCATGACGCAGATTGTCGGCAGCGTGCTGACCGCTACCAACAACAACTATGCGGTGCTGTTTACCATGATCCCCGCCATGTACTTCCTGGCGCTGGTGTGGATGTATTTCATGGCACCGCGCAAGGTCGAGAGCGCCTGAGAGCGCTAACCACTTACCTCTACGGGGCCCTTGCGGGCCCTTTTTTTGGCCTGGTATTTTTGAGAAGCGGACAACGCCACTGCAACGTTCGGTGTGTGAGCGGGTTGCCCCACGGACGTGACGTAGCCGGTGCCATGCACCACGTTCGCCCAATCAGACTGCGGCCAGCACCGCCTTGGCTTTCTCCAGCGCCATGCGCGCACGCTGTTCGCCGCTGATGCCCTGCTCCAGCAATTGCCGCGTAGGGGTTTCCAGGCTCAGCGGCATGCTCGGCGGCAAGGCGCGTAACAGGCCAACCAGGTCAGCATCGCCATCACCCGGGAAGCGACGTTCGTTACGCGCCTGGCGCAGTATCTCGTCCATGTCGGCCGGTACCGGGCCAGCAACGTCACACAGTTGGGCATAGCGCATGCGCTGCGGCTTCAGCTGCGCCAGGTCGTCCAGCGAAGACCCGGAGCGGTTGAAGTGGAAGGCATCCACCAGTACGCAGCCATTGGCGCGGTCGGCGTTGGCCACCACCCGCATGGCCTGGCGCAGGTCACGTACGTCGGTCCAGGGCATGAACTCCAGGTGGGGGTGAATGCCGTAGCGTGCCGCCAGTTCGCACAATGCGGCAAAGCGTTCGGTCAGGCGCGCTTCGTCAGGGTCGTTGCCCGCTACCAGCAATTCAGTGCCACCCAACTCGGCGCCCACCGCCAGGATCGCTTCGAAATCGGCCACACAGGTTGCCGGCTCAAGACGCAGGATCTCCAGGTCGAGCACCTTGATGCCCGTGTCGCGCAAGCGCGCCTGGGTTTGCCGACGCAGTTCGGCATCGGCAACCAACGGGAAATGCCGCTCCTGTTCGGTGGCTGGCACCAGCCGTAGGCCGACATGGCTGTAGCCCGCTCGGGCGGCGGCCTCGACCATGTCCGGTGGAGACAGCTCGAGCACCGTCAGGGCCGCGAGGGAAAAAATTCGATCAGTCATTAATCATCACCAGCAATAGTAAGGTTGCATCAGCCAATGTGCGCGGGCGCGCAAGCCCGACCGCTCTGGGCTGCCTGCCTTATCGCTTCGATCAGCGCCAGTGTGCGCCCCCCGTCGGCAGCGTCGATCAGCGGAGCCTGTTCACCCCGGGCAACCCGCACAAAATGCTGCAGTTGCAGGGTCAATGCCTCGCCGGCGGGGATGCTTTCCGAGCTTTGCAACAGGGGCGTATGCCAGCCCGAGCCTGCCTCGGCGTAATGCCAGCGCTTTAGCTGGGGAATGCTCAGTGCTCCTTGGGTGCCGGCCAGCAGATAGCACGGCTGGCCGTCCTGGCGCGGGTACACGGGGCTTTCGCCAGCGTCCAGCTCCCAGCTCCACGGTGCAGCCACCGCGTCGGACCCGGTCAGGCTGCCCAGGGCACCGTTGGCAAACTGCAGCAGCACCGCGGCGCTGTCTTCGTTGGCAAAACCGCGGACATCGTTGCGGGTGAAGGCCTGCACCTGCACCACCTCGCCGCACAGGTAACGCAACAGGTCAAGGTCGTGGATCAGGTTGGTCAGCAAGAAACCGGCCCCTGGCTCGCGGCGCCAGGGCGTTTCGAAATAGCTGTCGGGCTTTTGCAGTTGCCACAGCGCGGTGACGTTGATCAAACGGCCCAGCTTGCCTTCGTTGATCACCTGGTGCGCCTTGGCGATCAGCGGATTGTGTCGGCGATGGTGCCCTACAAGCACCGGCACACCTCGGCGGCGTGAGGCTTCCACCAGTGCACGCACTTCATCCAGGTGCACGCCCACCGGTTTTTCCAGCAGCACCGGCACCCCGGCCTCGACACAATCCAGGGCGGTGGCGACATGCAGGTTGTTGGGATTGGCGACGATCACTGCCTCGGGGCGCACCTGCTCCAGCATTTGCCGGTGGTCGGCAAAGCAAGGCACGCCGCACTCGGCAGCGAAGGCCTCGGCCTGCGGGCCGGGGTCGGCCACGGCACACAGTTGGGCTTGCGGCACATTGCGCAAATGCTGGTAATGCTGCCGGCCCATGATGCCGGCGCCAATCAAGGCAATACGAAGGGGTGGGTTCAACAGCCTGTCCTCTTGTCATTGTTGTCATGAAATTCTGAAACCTGGTTCCACAATTTACACTCGACAATTTAGAACCAAGTTCAGCTTTTCAGAAGAACAGGCGCAACAGACTGTGCGGTAATCGACCGGAATATCCCCTCAGGCAAACAGCTCGCTGGCGGGACTGGCCGCCGACAGCTCTTCTGCCGCCGCCAGCAATAGCGGTGCCAGCGCTGTAAGGCGGCTCTGTGCCAGCCGCGCGCTGGGCCCGGCGATGCTCAGCACGCCGATCACCTCGTCACTTTGCGGCCGGCGCACCACTGCGGCCAGGGCTGAGGTGCCGATGGCGGAGGTTTCCTCGACCCAGGCATAACCACGCTCGCGGGCGCGGTGCAGGTAGGCGAGCAGCTCGTCGGTGGAGCGTGGCGCGTTGGGGCCGAACTGGTCGGGGTCGGCAATACCCTGGCGCAACACCATCTGCAGCGCCTGCTCATCGTCCAGGCTGGCCAGCCAGGCATGCCCGGAGGCGGTATAGAACAGCGGCGCGTCGCGCCCCATATCCGGGTCATAGCGCAGCCCGGAGCGCGCCCCCTGGGACTTGGCGATCCAGGTTTGCCGGGCACCGTCGATCACCCCAAGGCGCACGAGTTCGCCGCTGTCCTGGGCCAGGCGGTCAAGAATCGGCTGGATGATGTCGGCACCGCTGCTGGCGAGGTAACGAAAGCCCAGCGCTACCAGCTTGGCCGACAGCTGATAGCGGCTGCTTTCCCGGTTCTGGCGCACGTAGCCCAGCCGCACCAGCTCAGTGAGCATGCGGTGGGCAGCGCTTTTGGGAATGTCCAGGCGCTCGGCCAGGGTTTGTAACGGCAGCCCTTGGGGTTCACCGGTAAGGCTTTCTACAAGACTGAAGGCGCGTTCGATCTGACTACCAGCCATGTCACAGGTCCCTGATTTTTTTGCGGATTCTAGAAGATGATTCCACATCGTCGCCAGCCAGCGCAGCTCGGGCCACCTCGAATGTCCGATGATCGCCCAGTTCTTGCCTGACATGCCCGACCTGACCTTGCAGGACCACCCGCTGCCGATAAGAATGTGGAACATTGTACCAATAAAAACACAGGAAACCCGCAATGTCTTCCGCTCCTCTCGAAACCGCATGCGATGTACTGGTCATAGGTTCTGGCGCCGCCGGGCTGGCGGCGGCCGTCACGGCTGCCTGGCATGGGCAGAAGGTGATCGTGGCGGAGAAAGAACCGGTGTTTGGCGGTGCCACCGCCTGGTCCGGCGGCTGGGCCTGGGTGCCACGCAACCCGCTGGCGCGCAGGGCCGGCATCGAGGAAGACATCGAGCAACCGCGGACTTATCTGCGCCATGAGCTGGGGGCAAACTACAATGCCGAGCGCGTCGATGCCTTCCTCGAGGCGTGCCCGCACATGGTGGCGTTTTTCGAGAAGTACACGGCGTTGCAGTTTGCCGACGGCAACGGCATCCCGGACATGCATGGCGATACGCCGGGGGCAGCCCTTGGCGGCCACCAGGTGATCGCTGCGCCCTACGATGCCCGCGAGGTTGGCGCCCTGCTGCCACGCTTGCGCAAGACCATGCGCGAAACCTCGTTCATGGGCATGCCGATCATGGCCGGTGCCGACCTTGCCGCCTTCCTCAACATGACCCGCTCGCCCAAGGCCCTGCTGCACGTGTGCAAGCGCTTTGGCCGCCACCTGTACCACCTGGCCCGCCATGGTCGGGCCATGCACCTGGTCAACGGTGTGGCGCTGGTGGCGCGCCTGGCTAAATCCGCACAGGACCTGGGTGTACACCTGCAAGCATCGGCGCCGGCCAAACGCCTGCTTATCGAGGGTGGCCAGGTGCGCGGGGCGTGGGTCGCTACGCCACAGGGCGAGCAACTGATCCGCGCCAAGGCCGTGGTGCTGGCGGCAGGTGGTTTCCCCAATGACAACGCCCGGCGCCAGCAACTGTTCCCGCGCGATGCCAGCGGCCACGACAACCTGGCGCTGCCGCCCAAGGGGTGTTCTGGCGATGGCCTGCGGCTGGGTGAATCCGCCGGCGGCGTGGTTGCCACCGACCTGAAGTCGCCAGTGGCCTGGGCACCGGTTTCACAGGTGCCGTATCGCGACGGCAGCGTCGGCCACTTCCCGCACATTATCGAGCGCGGCAAACCGGGCGTTATCGGCGTGCTGGCCAACGGCAAGCGTTTCGTCAACGAAGCGCATGGCTATTACGACTATGTGTCGGCCATGGTCGCTGCAGTGCCGCAGGGTCAGGAGGTGTGCTCGTGGCTGGTTTGCGATCATCGCTTCTTGCGCCGCTATGGCCTGGGGCATGCCCGCCCGGCACCGCTGCCGGTAGGCCCGCATGTGCGCAACGGCTACCTGAAACGCGGCGCCACGCTCGAGCAACTCGCCCAGGCCTGCGGCATTGACCCGTCCGAGCTGCGCGCCACGGTCACTGACTTCAATAGCCATGCCCGTAACGGCCAGGACCCGGCGTTCGGCCGCGGTTCCACGCCGTTCAACCGCAAGCAGGGTGACCCACAGCACAAGGGCCCTAACCCTTGCGTGGCGCCCATCGAGCACGGGCCGTTCTATGCGGTGAAAGTAAAGCCTGGCTGTTTTGGCACCTTTGCCGGGTTGCGCACCGACGGCAATGCCCGTGTACTGGATGAGTCCGCACAACCGATTGCAGGCCTGTACGCAGCAGGTACCGACATGGCCAGCGTGTTGGGTGGCTGGTATCCGTCGGGTGGCATCAACCTGGGACCGGCGCTGACCTTTGGCTATGTCGCCGGGCGGCATATTGCAGGGGTGCAGGAGTATGAGTGAGCTGATCCACGCTACCTGGGTGGTTGGCGGTCTCCAGGAGGACACTGCGAAAGGCCGTGGCGCTTGAATCGAGCGCCACGCGGCCTGATTTTTTCAGCGTTGTCGTCCCTCAGCTCACAGGTCTGGCTGCGCAACGCTCCTGAATCTGCGCCAGCCAGTAGGCCACATCCACCTCGTCGATCTGCTCGGTGCGCAGGAAGCGCTCGGCATATTGGCGAAATACCCCGCTGCTGAGGAACAGCTGTAGCAGTTGCCCGTCGACGTGCCCCTCGCGGGCCATGGACACCAGGATCTTCACCGATTCAGACAGCGTCTTCGGAGGTTTGTACGGCCGGTCTGCTGCCGTCAGTGCTTCGAAGATGTCGGCAATCGCCATCACTCGCTCGGCAATGCCCAGGTCCTGCCCGTCCAGACGGCGCGGATAGCCGCTGCCGTTCATCTTTTCGTGGTGGTTGCCGGCGATGTCGGGTACCCGCTTGAGCTGGCGCGGCAGCGGCAGTGCACTGAGCATGATGATGGTCTGCACGATGTGTTCGTTGATCTTGAAGCGTTCTTCGTCAGTCAGCGTGCCACGGCGGATCGACAGGTTGTACAACTCGCCGTAGTTGCTGGCGTGGCCTGGCAGGTGCATATCGAACCCCCAGATATTACGCGGGTCGCCCTTCACCACCGGCGGCGTGCGAGTACCCCAGGGCACGCAGTGCTCGGGGCGGTCGGCCAGCAATGGCTCCTCTGTCGGTAGTTCAGGCTGCGGCACGCCGACAAGGCGTTCCGCCTCGTCTCGGGAGATGCCCAGGCGGTTATCGAAATGGCGCAGCCAGCGTCGCTTGCCGATCACCTGCAAGCGCTGGATATCGGTGTCCTGCATGAACTCGCCGCCGATGTTGGCCTGGGCGACGAAAGCGAAGTCGTCCTGCAGCTCGGCCTGGCTTCGGCTCAGTGCGGCTTTCAGCACCTGCTGGTCGGCGCCGCTGGCCAGGCCTTGCCAGTAAGCCAGCTCCGCATCGCGCCACAGCACTTCGAAACGCATGCGTACTTCGTGGATGCGGTTGTAAAGGGTCTCCAGCTTGGTCGCCTTGTCCACCACGTACTCGGGGCTGGTGACCTTGCCACAATCGTGCAGCCAGGCTGCCACACGGAACTCGTATCGCTCTGCCTCGGTCATGCTGAAGCTGGCGAACGGGCCGCTGTCGGCTGCCACTGCCTGATCCAGCAGCATCTGAGCCAGCTGAGGCACCCGCTCGCAGTGGCCACCGGTATAGGGGCTCTTGGCGTCGATGGCGTCTGCCAGCAGCTTGATCATGGCGTCCAGCAGGCGTTGCTGGGCTTCGACCAACTGGCGGGTCTCGATGGCCACTGCAGCCACACCGGACAACTCCTCGACAAAGCGCCGGAATGCCTCGCCTACCCGCTCATGCGCCTGCTCTTCGTCCATTTGCAGGACCAGTATGCCCAACAGTGCCTGGCTACGGTCATTCAGCACCACGGCCAGGCTGCGCTCGTGCAGGCCGAGGGCCTGGGTCACTGTTGCAGCCAAGTGCTGCCGGGCGCCTTCATCCACTACCAGCTCGCTTGGGTAGTGTTCACCGCGGCACGAGGCGACCAGGCGCAGCAAAGCCTGATCAGCGTCGTACAGGTAAACCCCGCCGGCGTCGCCCCCGGCAGCTTCTACCAGATGGCTCAGCACGCCATCGAGCATGCGCTCAAGGTCTCGCTCGCGACTGAGCGCAAGGGTAATCGCCTGAAAGTGGCGAATAGTACCGGACATGCGACTCAGCACACGGCTCAGCTCACGCACCTCGGAAACCCGCGAGTGCACGCCCACTTCACGACTGAAATCAAAACTGGCCAAACCTTGAACCTGCTCGCGCAACAGCCGCAGCGGGCGACCAATGCGCCGGCCAAGCACACCGCCGAGCACCAGCAACACGGCCATCAGTGCCACGGTCCAGAGCAACTGCTCGAACAAGACTTTGCGTGCCCCCACCAGCAGCTCGTGGCCTGGTACGGCAATCAGCACGTGCAAGTCGTGCCCGGCCAGGGTGGTCAGCTGCACACGAATGCCATACCAGGTCTGGCCGTCCACCTGATAAGGCTGAGGCTGGTTGCCCTTCGGCAGGTCAGCGTATAGCTGCGCCAGGCTGGGAGCGCCCAACTCGGCGACCCGCGACAGGCGCACGCCTTGCCCTTCGTGCACGATTGCCCGCTGCGGGTCCGGATAGGCCACAACGTTGCCCTGGTCATCGACCACAACAATCTCGGTACCAGGGGTCATGCGCAGGTCCTGAGTCTCGCTGGCCAGGTCGTTGACCGAAACGTCCAGGCCGATCACGGCCCCACCGTCGACGCTACGTTGGGCCATGGTCAAGCCAACCTCACGGGTGGTGAAGAACACATAGGGACGAGTCAGTACAGTAGCGGGTTGTACCGTGGCTTGAGCGAACCAGGGACGCAGGCGTGGATCGTAGCGATAGTCAGGTTTGGCCTGGGCCTGCAACAAGTTCAGCGCCCGATCATAAAAGCGCCACTCGCCCTGCACCTTGGCGCCGTCGCCATGGCTGACGCTCTGCACCAGAAAAGCCGTGCCCGGTGGAGCGGCGAAACGCTGCATCAGCTGTGGGTCACGCAGGCGACGCACCAACAGGAACTCGCCGCTGGGGTAACCCAGATAGGCGGCGCTGAGCATGCGGTTGGCGTCCAGCATTTCCACCAGCTGTGGCAGCCGATCCATGCGCTGTGCCTGGGTGTGAAGCGTCGTGTTGTGGGCAAGCAGGCGAATGCTGCTTTGCGCCGGCTCGATCAGGCGCCTGGCGCGCTCGTCGATCGTCTTGGCAACCTGCTGGGCAGCATCGCCAGCAGCAGCCACGAGGGTTTGGCGAATTCCGCGGTAACCCTGCCAGGCCAGGGCGGCGCCGAGCAGCAGCATGCCCAGCACGATAGCCAGCGCCACCAGCCACTGCAGTGAAATACCACGTCCTGTATTGCCAACAAAACGCCCCGTCGACACGCAGCCCATCCCAGGTACTCCATGTGCGGCACATTGCCTTGGCTGATGTCTGCAGCAGTGTAGAGTGCGGGTGAGCGTTCTGCCGGGCCGGAAACAGGTTTATAGACGAGCGTGCAAGACCTTGTACCGCGACGCAGGCGCCGCGGACCATGAACAGGACATCAGCCGCGCAACTGGTACCAGGTGGTCTTCAGCTGCGAATATTTGTCGAACGAGTGCAGTGACAGATCGCGGCCAAACCCCGACTGCTTGCCCCCACCGAACGGCACCGTCACATCCAGCGCATCGACTGTGTTCACCGATACGGTACCGGCTTTCAACGCCCGCGCTACCCGGTGCACCTGGTTGAAGTCGTCGCTCCACACCGAGGCTGCCAGGCCATAGATGCTGTCGTTGGCCAGGCGCACGGCTTCTTCTTCCGTGTCGAAGGCGCTGACCGCCAGCACCGGGCCGAACACCTCCTCGCGCGCTAGGCTCATGCGGCCCTCAACACCGGCAAAAATGGTCGGTTCGATGTAGTTGTCCGAACCTTCGATGTTCAGGCGTCGGCCGCCACACACCAATCTCGCGCCCTCTTGCCCGGCACGCACGATGGCGGCCTCTATGCGGCCGGTCTGCTCGGCATCGACAATGGCCCCGGCGCGGCTCGCCGGATCCAGCGGGTTACCGGGCAGCCACTGGCGAGCCTTGGCCTGCAGGCGCTCGATGAACTCATCGTGAATGGCACGCTGCACGTACAGCCGCGAGTTGGCCGAACACACTTCGCCCTGGTTGAAGAAAATGCCAAAAGCGGCCTTTTCCGCAGCCAGGTCCAGGTCCTGGCAGTTGTCGAACACTAGGTTCGGGCTCTTGCCGCCGCACTCCAGCCACACCTGCTTGAGGTTGGACTGCGCCGAGTACTGCATGAAGTACTTGCCCACCTGGGTGGAGCCGGTGAACACCAGGCAGTCCACATCCGGGTGCAGGCCCAGCGCCTGCCCGGCCTGCTCGCCCAGGCCCGGCACCACGTTCAGTACGCCTTCCGGCAACCCCGCTTCCAGCGCCAGTTGGGCCAGGCGCAGGGCCGAGAACGGTGATTGCTCGGCGGGCTTGAGTACCACGCTGTTACCGGCAGCCAGCGCCGGGGCCAGCTTCCAGGCGGCCATGTCGAGGGGGAAGTTCCATGGCACCACGGCAGCGACCACGCCGAGGGCTTCGCGGGTGATGGTGGCCAGCGCATTGGCAGCAGTGGGCGCTACCTGGTCATACAGCTTGTCCAGCGCCTCGCCGTACCAGGCGAACACATGGGCAGAGCCCGGCACGTCGATGTTGAAGGCATCCATCACCGGCTTGCCCATGTTCAGCGAGTCCAGCAATGCCAGTTCTTCATGATGGGCCATGATCAGCTCGGCCAGGCGCAGCAGCACTTTCTTGCGCTCGCCCGGCGCCATGCGCGGCCAGGGGCCTTGCTCGAAGGCTCGACGGGCGCTGGCGACAGCCAGGTCGACCTCGGCATGGCCGCAGGCGGCAACCTGTGCCATTACGTTGTTGGTGGCGGGGTTGATGGCTGCGAAGGTGGCGCCATCCTGTGCGTTGACGGGTTTGCCGTCGATCAGTGCATGGGCCGGAAGGTAGAGGTCCGAGGCGCGTTGTTGCCAGAATTCGAGCGTGTACATTTGTACTCCAGACGACCGTCGGGGCGGTCCTTCTTGCGCAAGTAACAGGTACCACACAGTCCGCAAGCACGCCGCACTCCCTCTGTGGGAGCGGGCATGCCCGCGAATCAGGCGACACGGTGGATGGCACCGGCTTCGCCGGTGTTCGCGGGCGTGCCCGCTGCCACAGGGAAGCGCGTTACCCTTGTCAGCGGCTTAGAGCTTGCCGACCAGCCGCGCCGTGCGGTCTACGGCTATCCGGGTCCTCTCCACCAGCTCATCCAGCTCGCTGTGGTTGGCGATCAAGGCCGGGGCCATGATCATCCGGCCCAGGGTCGAGCGAATGATCACCCCTTCCTCGAAACCAAAGGTGCGGCACTGCCAGGCCAGGTCGTTCTCGTTGGCAAAGCGTTTGCGCGTCGGCTTGTGCTCGGCGAACTGCAACGCTGCCACCAACCCGGCGCCCTGCACCTGGCCGATCAACGGGTGGTCGGCGAACACCTCGCGCAGGATGCGCTGCAGGTACGGCCCGGTGTCATCCTTCACCTGGGTGACGATGCCTTCGTCACGCAACGCCTTCAGGTTGGCGATGGCCACTGCCGCCGCCACCGGGTGGCCGGAATAGGTCAGGCCGTGGGCAAATACCCCGCCCCGCTCCACCAGCGCCTCGGCAATGCGCTTGCTCAGCACCAGGCCACCCATGGGCACGTAGCCGCTGGTCAGGCCCTTGGCAATCGACAGGGTGTCAGGTTCGAAACCGAAGTATTCATGGGCGAACCACTCGCCGGTGCGGCCAAAGCCACCAATCACCTCATCGGCGCACAGCAGCACGTCGTACTGGCGGCAGATACGCTGGATTTCCGGCCAGTAGCTTTCCGGCGGGAAGATCATGCCGCCCGCCCCCTGGAAGGGTTCGGCAATGAAGCCGGCAACGTTTTCGGCACCCAGCTCGAGGATCTTTTCCTCCAGCTGCAGGGCGCAGCGGCGGCCGAACTCGGCCGGGGTCAGTTCACCGCCCTCGGCGTACCAGTAGGGTTCGTCGATGTGTGCCACATCCGGAATCAACCCGCCCATGTCGTGCATGAACTTCATGCCGCCCAGCGCCGTGGCCGCCAGGGTCGAGCCGTGGTAGCCGTTCCAGCGGCCGATCATGATTTTCTTGGATGGCTGGCCAACCACCTGCCAGTAGCGGCGTACGGTGCGGATCAGTACCTCGTTGGCCTCGGAGCCGGAGTTGGTGTAGATCGCGTGGCTGTAGTGCCCCGGCAGCAGGCTGAACAGCAGTTCGGACAGTTCGATCACCGCCGGGTGGGTGGTGTGGAAGAACATGTTGTAGTAAGCCAACTGATCCATCTGCGTGGCCGCGGCGGCGGTCAGGTCACGGCGGCCATAACCGAGCTGGGTGCACCACAGGCCGGACATGCCATCCAGGTAGCGCTTGCCCTCACTGTCCCACAGGTGCAAACGTTCGCCACCAACGATCACCCGCGGCCCTTCGGCGTTCAGCGCCTTCTGGTCGAGGAAGGCATGAATGTGGTGGGCTGCATCGGCTGCCTGGTAGTCACGGGTCTGGCGTTGCGGGGCGAAAGGCGCGTTCATTGTTGGTTTTCCTTTGCGGTGGGGTTGCAGGGCGGCTGGCGTTCAGCGCAGCTTGCCCATGTAGCTTTCCAGCGGGTCCTTGCCCAGCACGCCCTGGGCATTGGCCAGCGCATCGATGAACAGGGAGAACAGTTCGGACTGGGTGCCGATGTCGAGCTTGGCGTAGACGTTCTTGCGGTGCGACTTGATGGTGTCTTCCGATACGCCCAGCCGCTCGGCCAGCGACTTGGTCGAGTGGCCACGCAGGATCAGCTGGGCGATACGGCATTCACGCTCGGTCAACAGCGAGCTGCCGAAGTTGTTCAGGGCGGCATGGATACGTTGCTCGAGGATGTTCTCGAAGCGGCCTGCGCGGCTGTCCAGCCCGGCAAAGTGCTTGCCGAGTACCGCCAGCACCCAAGGCGTGATGAGCCCGAACCGCGTGCGGCTTTGCCCATCCAGCTTGTCGGTGAAGGCCAGCGACACCGCCAGGCTTTGCCCGGGCGCCACCTGCAGGATGTAGTTGAGTTCATCCTCCAGGTGCGAGTGGCGGTAGAACGATTGGTAGTACTCGCTGACCTCGAAGTGATCGGGTGCCACTTCGAACAGGCCGTAGCAGCCGGATTCGACCTGTTCCACGCAAGCACCGTAGAACGGGTCGAGCAGGTAGAAGCCCGACAGGTAGCGGCTGACATTGCCCTCAGGCTGCCAAGGCGCCTTGTCATCCTGCTCGAACAGCGCACAGGGCATGCCGTCGTGCGGGTACAGGTACACCGTGGTCGCCTGGATCGGCCGGATCACACCCAATGCCGCAAACAGGCTGGCGGCAAAGCCCGGCCGGCCGATCGCCTCGGTGACCTTGGCCTGGTGCTCGAACCATTGTTCTGAAAGCAGTTGATTAGTCACTTTGGGCCTGCCGTTTCTTTTCAGTGGCACCGCCGCCAGTGCGGTGCGTCGTTGAGCAGATACTCCCACGGCGCTGCAGACACCGGAATCACCCTTTGGGGTGAGCCGGGCAAGGGCAGTGGCCGCTCACCCCAAAGGGTGATTCCGGGTACCTGCAGGGTGTGGGAGCATCAACCCGCCCCAGCGCTGCGAGCTTCCGCTCGACCTCCTTGCACAACACCCAACGGTCGCGAGCCTGCTCGCCTGCCGCGGTGTCCTGCATCCCTTTTCAGGAGTTAGCAATGCATACAACAACAAGTACAGCCCATAGCCCCGCCCAGCATGCATCCTCGCAACCCGGTACCAGCACCGGCCGCTTCCGCAAGTCCATGGGCATGACCGCCCTGGTGCTGTTCGGCCTGGCCTACATGGTGCCCCTGGCCGTATTCACCACCTACGGGCTGGTCACCCAGATGACCAAAGGGCATCTGCCCACCGCCTACCTGCTCACGCTCGCCGCCATGCTGCTGACCGCCTACAGTTACGGCCGCATGGTCCAGGCCCACCCCTACTCCGGCTCGGTCTACACCTACACGCGCAAGGCCTTTGGCAGCCATATCGGCTTCATCACCGGTTGGACACTGCTGCTCGACTACATCTTCCTGCCGCTGCTCAGCTACCTGCTGATCGGCATCTACATGTCGGAATACTTCCCGGCCATCCATGCCTGGGTGTGGGTCGCGGGCTCCATTGCCCTGGTCACCTTCCTCAACCTGATCGGCATCGAGTCGATCACCCGGGTCAACTGGATACTGGTGGTGGTGCAACTGGTGTTCATCATCGTCTTCGTCGCCCTGTCCATTCTCAAGCTCAGCGGACAGGCGGAGCCGGTGTCGCTGCTGGCCCCCTTCCACCACGAAGGCTTCAGCGTGCCGTTGATCATGACCGGTGCCGCCGTACTGTGCCTGTCGTTCCTCGGTTTTGATGCGGTGTCGACCATGGCTGAGGAAACCAGCAACCCGACCTACCGCATTCCGGTGGCGATTCTTGCGGTGTCGTTGATCGGCGGGCTGCTGTTTCTGGTGGTATCTTACTGCGCACAGATGGTGTTCCCCGACTGGGGCAGCTTCGCCGACCCGGATTCGGCCTCGGTGGACGTGATGCGCCGGGTGGGCGGCGAGCTGCTGGTAACCGCCTTCACCGCTACCTACGTGGCCGGCTGCTTCGCCTCGGCCATGGTGTCCCAGGCCAGCGTATCGCGCGTACTGTTCGCCATGGGCCGCGATGGCGCATTGCCGCGGGCATTCGGCCAGTTGGTGACGAAAAAGCGCGTGCCGGCCACTGCCATCCTGGTGGTCAGCCTGTTGTCCCTGATCGCCCTGGTGATCACCCTGGATACCGTGGCCAACATGATCAGCTTTGGTGCACTGTTCGCCTTCTCGGCGGTGAACCTGGCGGTGGTCAAGCACTACCTGGTCGACCAGAAACTGCGCGGTTGCCGCAACGCCCTGCTGTACGGCGTCATTCCCGGGCTGGGCTTTCTCAGCACGCTGTGGCTATGGAGCAGCCTGACCAGCCTGTCGTTTACCATCGGTCTGTGCTGGATGGGCCTGGGCCTGTTGGTGCTAATGGGGCTGACCCGTGCATTCCGCATGAAGCTGCCAGAGCTGCAGATGGCCGAGTGACGCCTGACGACTTGCGCGCCTTTGCCTCGCGGGTACCGGTGCTGGAACGCAAGGCCGGGCGCTGAGGCGGTGCGAGCATTCATGGATATGACCTGTGCGGGCCGCTTCGCGGTCTTACCTGCTGAGGGGCCGGCACTGGCGCTTCGAGCTGTATACAATCACTAAAAAGCTTGCTTACAATACCGAGCGCCTATGACATCGGTAATCGCCGATGCGTATTGCGCAGGCTTGCACCATGTCATCTACAAACCCTGCAAAAACGCTCCTCGTCAAAAACGCCGCACTGCTGGTCACCATGGACGGCGAACGCCGCGAAATCAAGAACGGCGGCCTGTTCATCGAAGACAACCTGATCAGGCAAGTCGGCCCCAGCGAAACCCTCCCGCAGCACGCCGACGTGATTCTGGACATGGCCGGCAAGGTGGTCATCCCAGGCCTGGTCAACACCCACCATCACATGTACCAGAGCCTCACCCGCGTGGTACCGGCCGCTCAGGACGGCGAGCTGTTCAACTGGTTGACCAACCTGTACCCGATCTGGGCGCGCCTGACTCCCGAGATGATCGCGGTGTCGACCCAGACCGCCATGGCCGAGCTGATCCTGTCCGGCTGCACCACCTCCAGCGATCACCTGTATATCTACCCCAACGGCTGCAAGCTCGACGACAGCATCCACGCGGCGGCCGAGATCGGCATGCGCTTCCACGCCGCGCGCGGCAGCATGAGCGTGGGCCAGAGCCAAGGCGGCCTGCCACCTGACTCGGTGGTGGAAAAGGAAGCCGACATCCTCAAGGAATCGCAACGCCTGATCGAGGACTACCACGATGCCAGCCACGGCTCGATGCGCCGCATCGTGGTCGCGCCATGCTCGCCGTTCTCGGTCAGCCGCGACCTGATGCGCGAAGCTGCCGTGCTGGCGCGCCAGTATGGGGTGTCGCTGCACACCCACCTGGCCGAGAACGTCAACGACATCGCCTACAGCCGCGAGAAGTTCGGCATGACCCCTGCCGAGTACGCCGAAGACCTTGGCTGGGTCGGCCACGATGTATGGCATGCCCACTGCGTGCAGCTCGACCAGCACGGCATCGAGCTGTTCGCCCGCACCGGCACCGGCGTGGCCCACTGCCCATGCTCGAACATGCGGCTGGCCTCGGGCATCGCCCCGGTGCGCAAGATGCGCGACCACGGCGTACCGGTGGGCCTGGGGGTCGACGGCTCTGCCTCCAACGACGGCGCCAGCATGATCGGTGAAGTGCGCCAAGCGCTGCTGCTGCAACGGGTGGGCTTTGGCCCTGACGCGATGACCGCACGCGAAGCACTGGAGATTGCCACCCTGGGTGGCGCGAAAGTGCTCAACCGCAATGATATCGGTGCACTGGCCCCGGGCATGGTCGCCGATTTCGTCGCCTTCGACCTGGGCCATGTGGCGTATGCCGGCGGCCACCACGACCCATTGGCGGCACTGGTGTTCTGCACCCCGACCCAGGTGCATACCAGCGTGATCAACGGCCGCATCGTGGTGAAAGACGGCCAGCTGACCACTGTCGACCTGCCGCGCGTACTGGAGCGCCACAACCAGCTGGCACATCAGTTGGTCAGTGGCACTTGATGCCAGGCATCAGCTCGGCATCGCCGGGTTGAATGAAGGTAGTGCGCAGCCCTTTTGGGCTGCGCTGTCACGCAGCGAGATGTCCACTCAAAGGTCCATGACCATCTCATGCCAAGCCATGCCGCCGTGGTCCGACGGCGACGGTTTCACGTACTGGTAGCCCAGCTTCTGGTACAGGGCCACATGCTGCTCCTTGCACATCAGGTGAATGGCCTGCTTGCCCGCCGCGTGCATGCGTCCAATGAATTCGTTCATCAACACTTTGGCGTAGCCTTTGCCCTGGTGGGCCGGGTCTACAACCACCGACATGATCACCACGTTCTCTGCCGCCGGGTCATGGCCGACCAGCTCTTTGAATGCCTCGTCGGACATCACGACCTCGTGGGCGCAACCACTGTTGATGAAACCAACGATCTCGCCGTCACTTTCCAGCACCAGGAAGCCTTGTGGGTACTGCGTGATACGCGTGCGGATTTTCTCCAGCGTGGCTGCCTCATCCCCTTCATAGGCGCCAATTTCGATGGCGTAGCAACGCTCGGCATCTGCGGGGACGGGGGTGCGAAACTGGAGGGCGCTCATGGCAAGTATCCTTGGCAATGGTAAAGGCAGCCGCCATGATAAATGAGCATCGTCCTTGCGCTCCATCATTGCGAACTCGCTCAGGTCGGACGTGTGATGCTTGCTGCTTGCCAAGGACGGCAAGCATCATGGGAGCCTTGCTCTATTGCCACGGATACGCCGATGACCGCTGTAACTTCCCTCACCACCGAACCAAGCCGCTGCAAACGCCTGAAAGCGGCCAGCAGCAGGGATCATGACAGCGTTGATCAACTGGTGATGGCAGCGCGGCCTTTCGAGAACCGCGCGCGCTATGGACGCTTCCTGCAGGTGCAGCACCGCTTTCATGGCAGCCTGCTGGCGTTGTATCAGGATGAACAACTCAACCAGCAACTGCCTGGGCTGGCGGCGCTGTCGCGTTTCGCGGCGGTAGAGGCCGACCTGCTCGACCTGGGCCTGCCACTGCCAACGTCCCCCCAACCGGTCTGCGTCAGCTCGGCCCAGGCCCTGGGATGGCTGTATTGCAGTGAAGGTTCGAACCTGGGGGCGGCGTTTTTGTTCAGGCACACACAACGTCTTGGGCTGGATGGCGACAAGGGCGCCCGCCACCTGGCCCCCCACCCGGATGGCCGAGCGCTGCATTGGCGCGAGTTTGTTGCCAGGCTGGACAGCCTGGTGCTGGAGGAACAGGAAGAAGCAGAGGTGGTGGCAGGGGCGATTGCTGCGTTCGACAGTTATCGGGGGCATCTGCGTGAGGTATTTGCAGGCAGTTGACTGAGCGCAATGGCACCTGTTGCGGGTTCTGCCCAGCACCAACCACCCCGGCAAAGTTCTTCAAGTTGTTGCTGCAGCGAACTTTTTCTTGATTCCCTGTCTATGTGTGAGGCGCAGAAAGGTAGCGGAACGCGAGACAAGGTTCGCCCCACACCTGCTGGCCAGATGGCTCAATTGTTATCAGAGGTTGGCTACGCTCATGAAAATACATGTCGCAAGGTTGGTGCTGCTCGGCCTGTTCTCGTTCGCGGCGGTGGGCACGGCATCGGCAACACAAATGAAAGCCACCGAGGCAGTTGCACCGGCCGTTCAATCACCGTTGCAACCAGCCGGCAACCCTTGGTCCAGGGTGGCCAGTGCGGCCGTTGAACAGCCGGCCACGCTGCTGGCGCATGATGACGATCGCTGGCATGGCCACCGAAGCGACTGGCGCCGCGAACAGTGGCGGCGTGAACAAGCCCGGCGGGACTGGGAGCGGCGGCGCGACTGGGAACGGCGCCGTGATTGGGAGCGCCGCCATGAGCGCGCCATGCGCCAGCGTCATCATGACGCGCATCATTATTACCGCCGTTGAAGCCCATGCGATCGGTTTTAGGGGCAGTGTCAGTCGGCCAGCTGGGGAGCCTCGCCCGCCGCCTCTGCCTCCATCTTCAAGCGGTCCGCCTTGCAGATGTACTTGGGCTTGCGTGGCGCCAGTTTGGCACTGGCCTTTTTGGCATGCGCCTGCAATAGCTGTTTGATCTTTTTACGACGGTTCATGGTCCACGGGGCCTGTCAGTACGGTTTCGCTAACGCCATCATACCCCGGCGGCCGGGAAATGCGGTGAATCATGCCAAGGTTCATGCAGGGCAGCGACCCTGCCGGGCACTCCCCCGCACCGCCTCGGCCAATGTGCGCAGGTTGGCCTGGTGCGCATTCACCAGGCTGGTGATGCTGTTGTCCGCGGCAGTCTGCACGGACGTACGGCAGGTCAGTTCGGCCTGCCCTTCCTGCTTGAGGCGCCACACGGCCTCCAACGAGGCGTAGCGCCCTGGCACCGTGTCGAAGCGTTGCACATCCACCCGCAGCGACGCCTTGCCGCCGCCCGCCGGGCCGCCCAACCGGTCCTGCAAGGCGCTGCGGAATTCATCCACCAGGTTGGCGCCCCACCACTCCGTTTCCAGAATGGCCAGGCCGCTCTGCCCTTGCCGCACGACCAACTGCGGGCGGTCGACCTGGGGCGGCATGGCCACCCTGACCACCTGGATGCGCTGGCCGCTGTCACGCACCGGTTCGCTCGGTACCAGCGTGTGGTAGTTGTTCGGCGTACTGCTGCAGCCCCCGAGCCACACCAGCAGGCTGGCCACACATACATTGCGCAGTCGTTGCATAGGTTGTCTCCTCAGGGTTCAAGGTCTGCGGCCCCGGCCGCTTTTGGCCGGCCACGAATCAGCGACTCGGGGTGGCGGCCAAGATAATCGGCAAGGTCGCGTAGCGAACGCGACATCCGCTCCAGCTCGTCCAGTGCTTCGCCCATTCGCTGGCGCTGCGGCGAGTCTTCGGAAATGGCCGAGTTGGCCGTACGCAGGGTCTTGTGCACCTCGTCCAGCGCCACGTTCACGTCCGGCAGTGTCTGGCCATTGAACTGCCTGAGGCTGGCGCGCAGCTCACGCAGGCTGCCGTCCAGGTTACCAGCGATGCTTTCCAGCGGCAGCTTGGCAATGCGCTCCACTACCCGCTGCAACTGTTCCTGCAACTGCTCAAGGCTGCCGGGCAACGTCGGGATCATGATGGGGTTGGCAGCCATGTCGAAGGTCACCTTGGGGGCATCCGGGTAAAAGTCCAGCGAAATGAACATCTGCCCGGTGATCAGGTTGCCGCTACGTGCCTGGGCCCGCAGCCCATGCTCGACAAAGGAGCCAATCAGTTTCCGCGCACCTTCCATATCGCCCTCGGTGTGCTTGAACACCGCCAGCATCTTGCGGTGCACCGGCCCTAGCCGCTGCGGGTAGATCACCGCATCGACCACGACCGGGAAGCTCTGCCGTGTAGCATCGTAATCGAGCTGGATCGAGGTGACCCGGCCAAACTCCACCCCCTTGAACTCCACTGGCGCGCCCACCGACAGGCCGCGCATGGCTTGGTCGAAGCGCAACTGCAGGTACTGCGCCTGGCCATGCGGAGGCGACAGCGCCCTATCGCGGTCGGCGAATAGCTGGAAGCGGGCCTGGTCGGCAGCAGGCTCGGCTTGCGCGGCGAAATCGGGCGAGCCAAAGGCCAGCCCGCCCACCAGAATCGACGACAGCGATTCGGTATCGACCTTCAGGCCATTGGCACCGATCTGCATGTCGATGCCACTGGCATTCCAGAAACGCGTGTCAGCAGTGACGAACGTGTCGTAGGGCGCCTGCACGAACACGCCAATCTCTACCCCCTTGCCATCGTCCTGGAGGGCAAAGGACACCACCTCGCCCACCGGGATCTTGCGGTAGTAGATCGAAGAGCCGATATCCAGCGAGCCCAGGTCGCTGGCAACCAGAACAAAACGCTTACCCTTTTCGTCATAGGTGATCGGCGGTGGCAGTTCCAATCCGACAAAGGACTTTTCCGGCACGTTCGATTCACCGGAGTCGGCCCCGATGAAACTGCCCGATAGCAGCGTGTCCACCCCGGAAACCCCACCCACGCCGATACGCGGTCGCACCACCCAGAAGCGCGCGCCCCGGGTGGCAAACGATCGGGCATCGTTGGAGAGCTGCACCTTGGCCACCACGCTCTTCTTGTCGTCGGCCAAGTCCACCGTGGTCACTTCGCCAATCACCACGCTGCGGTATTTCACCTGGGTCTTGTGCGCCACCAACCCCTCCCCGCTGTGGAAAGAAATGGTAATCACCGGTCCTTGCTGCATCCAGTTGCGCACCACCAGCGAAGCGCCGATCAGGATTGCCAGGATCGGCACGATCCATACCAGCGACACACTCCAACGCCGGGTGCGCACTTCAACCTGCCCCGCGCCCTCGCGCTTGTCAGTCTGCTGCCCCATCAATGCGGCCTCCCCTCGTTGGCATGGTTATCCCAGATCAGGCGTGGATCAAAACTCATCGCAGAGAACATGGTCAGCACTACCACCATGCCAAAAAACAGAATGCCCACGCGAGGCTCGATGGTGCCCAGCCCGTGCAGTTGTACCAGTGCAGCCACCAGCGCCACTACCATCACATCGAGCATGGACCAATAACCGATCAGCTCGACGAAGCGGTACAACTGCGAACGCTGCCGGCAGGCCCAGGAAGAACCACGCTGGGCAGTGAACAGCAGCAGGCCAAGGGACAAGAACTTGATGGCGGGCACACCCACGCTGGCAATGAAGATGATCAGCGCAATGTCCCAGGCCCCGGCTTCCCAGAACTCCAGCACGCCACCGCCGATGGTGCTGTCTGTACCGCTGCCGAGCATTTCGGTGTGCATCACCGGCAGCAGGTTGGCGGGGATGTAGAAAATCAGTGCTGCCAGCAGAAAAGCCCAGCCACGGCTGATGGCATTGGCCTTGCGCCGGTGAATGACAGCGCCGCAACGGTTGCAGGTGTGCGTGCCACTGCTTGTGTCGCATGCCTGGCCACAGCCATGGCACAGACACAGGCCAAGGTCGTGCGCATTGGCCGGAGTAGTCATACCTGTTCCCACAAGTCGCGGATGTCCTTGCCGGCAATGTGGATGATCAACATGCTCAGTGCGGCCAAGGCCAGCAGGCCGATACCGGGGATCACATCGAGCAGCCCCGCCAGCTTGATCACCGCCACCATCGCTCCCAGCAGACACACCTCCAGCATGCTCCAGGGCCTCAGGCTTTCCAGGCCACGCATGCACAGGGCAAAGCCGGGCGCACGCTGGCCGGCAAGAGCAAAACTCAACACCCAGCACAACAGGGCAATTTGCAGCAGCGGCGCAAAAATGATCGACAGCGCCATCACCAAGGCGATGAAGGTGATACTGCCGTGACTGAGGATCTGCACGGCGTCCCACAATGTGGCCGAGTGGGTCAGCCCCTGCATGCCGATGGTCATCACCGGGTAATAGTTGGCGAACACCAGCAGGACACCGCCCGTCACACTCAATGCCAGCCGCTGCTCGATGGTCAGTGACCTGTGCCGGTACAGCACACCGCCACAGCGCTGGCAAAGGGCACGTTGATGTTTGAGCAGCGGTGCACGGTGGTACACCGTGTCGCAATACTCGCAGATGATCAGATCTTGCGTCTGGCTCATGGTTTGCCCACAGGTAGCCTTGGATCAGGCCAAGAGGCTAATCGGAACGGCGTCTGATATCCGGTGTAGACCATCTGGGCAAAACTTCCATCACAGCGTCAAAGGCGAACTATCCTGTGAGGCGGGCTTTCCGCCCGGTGGAGGTGTGCCATGCGTACGTTCACGTGGAGTTACCTGGTGGTGTTGCTGTGCGCAGCATCGACCGCCCAGGCACAGTCGGTGGTGCCGCTCAAGGGCCAGAGCAGCCAGCAGATGCAACTGGATATCAACGATTGCAATACCGTCGCCACCAATGCCGCAAATGGCGTGGCGACGTCCAGCGACCCACATGTCGGTGGCCGCGTTCGCGGTGCGGCTGTGGGTGCCGCCGCCGGTGCTGCAGGCGCGCAAGTGCGCGGCAACCAGCATGACGAGGTGTATGACCGGGTGGGTGACGATGCCAAGCAGCAATACCGGCAGAACCGTGCCGGCGAAGTGGCCGCCGCCGGGGCCGCGGTCGGTGGCATGCGCCAACGTCAGGAGCGGCGCCAGGACCGGCGCGGCCAGGACGAGGCAAAAACCCAGGCCCATGCCAGTGCCTACAGCGGTTGCCTGCAGGGGCGCGGCTATCAGGTCAACCCCTGAGCAATCGCCACGCCATGCCGCTCCTGCCGGGGTGGCATGGCGTGCTCAGTTCAGGAACTTGGCCAGCTCTTCCCGGCAAAACTCCACGAACAACTGCGCCGGCTTGGTCAGCTGGACTCGCTTCAACCGCGCCGCAGCCAGACCCGACAGCGCCACCGGCTCGGCAATGTCGAGCATCGCCAGACGCTGGCCGTCATAGGTGTATTCCGAGTGCGGGCGGGTAACCAGCAACGAAAAGCCAAAACCCTGACCGACCATACCGCGCACCATCTCGATCGACGGCGAACTGAAGACGATGTTCGGTGCCAGGCCCATCTCGTTGAACAAGCTGACGAAGTAGGTGCGGCTAGGGGCCACGTCCAGCAGGATCATCGGCTCCGGGCACAGGTCCCGCAGCGAGACCTGGGCCTGGCCGGCAAAGCGGTGGTTCTCTGGTAACAGCACATAGGGCTTCTGCGGCGGCATCAGCGGTTCGGCCTCGATGGTGCCGTCCAGGTCGTGGTCATAGAGAAACGCCAGGTCGAAGGTACCGGCGGTCAGGCCCTGGATCAGGTCCTGCTGTTCACCGTCGCGCAGGCGAATGTCCACACCCGGGTAGCGCTGGCGAAAGCCGGCGATCAGGCGCGGCAGGTAAAGTGGCGCCACGGTCTCGAAACAGCCAATGTCGATTTGCCCGGCGACGGTATCGTTGTCGGCCAGGGCGTTCTGTTCGAACTCATGGGCCATCTGCAGCAGCGACTTGGTCTTGGCATAGAAGCGTTTGCCGCTGGGCGTCAATGACACGCCTTGGGCGTGGTGGCGGATGAACAACTGCACACCGAAACTTTCCTCCAGGCTTTTGATGGCCGTAGAGATGGAGGGCTGGGCGATGTACAGCTGGCGTGACGCTTCGGCCACACTACCCGCTTCCACGGTGGTGACGAAGTACTTCAGTTGTCGCAAGGTATAGGCAGCCACAGGGTACCTCTCTGACGCTGGTCTGGGCAGGCTGGGTCATGCCTCACACTTTACCCTTGGCTATCGCTGAGCGGGCGCTGAGAGCCAAAGGATTTACCTATGCCTTGAACAGGTTTTTCTTAGGGGCTGCTGGTATCCGGTTAACGGGCCTCAGTGACAATGCAGCCACTGGTCAAAAATGCCCGAACGTCTTTACTGATAGTCATCGGCCTCAGGTAAACGGTGTGCGCTTACAAGATCGTGGTCACCAGTATCCTCGTCGACGATCAAGCCAAGGCTCTGGTGCTCTACCCTTGCGTACCTGATCCAGATTACCCAGAAGCTCTAGCCGGTTGCCCTTACCCCAATGCGCACCCACAAGGAAAACAGATGCGCCACGAATTCAGCGAAGTGCTCAACGACCTGGTCGACTACTTTCTGCTCGGCGATATCCAGTTGCTTGAGCGTTTCAAGCAAGACCATCAACTGCCCGACGACCTGGCGCACGCGTTCACTCACGGTGACAGCGGCGACCAAGCGGTGCGCGAAGGTATTGTGCTGCCGCTGGCCGGTGTCGACAACCTGCCCTACCGCATCCTGTTCACCCTCGACAACCACACACCAGCCCTGCGCGAGGCCGGCAGCCGCCTGAAGCACCGGCGCAATGGCTATGTGCTGCGGATCGAGCACGGTGCACTGATGCTGTACACCTGGCGCATCCTGCAGCACTTCACGCCCAAGACCCTGGGTGACCTGATGGGGCGTTACCAAGTGCCAGGACGGCCGATCATCGAGTTGGACAATGGCTGGTATGACGTGGAGGTGTTGGCGGGGGCACTGGTGCGCGACGGGTTGTACGAGCCGGCGTTCGAGTTCGTGTTGAAGAAGCGCTGGAGCCGGGGTGAGGCGACAGCTGTGGATACCGGGTATGCATTCGGGCTACGTGGCTACTTCGACTGATTGATCGCCTGTGCTGGCCTCTTCGCGGTTGCTTCACAGGCTTCGAAAGCTGTGTAGAAGCGGGTTCACCCGCGAAGAGGCCAGCACAGCCGAACTCGACCTTCAGGTGTGATTGATATCCCCGGTCGCTGCCACCATGGCAAACGCCACTTCACCCGCCAGGCACTACTGGCCCCTTCAACTCGACCTGATTACCATCCGGGTCGTAGCAGTACAGCGAAAGCCCCTCGCCTTCGGCACCATACCGCTTCTCTGCAGGCTCCACCTTTACCCCGGCGGCTTCCAGATAGGCCGTCAACGCGGCCTCGTCGAACGGCTCGATGCGCAGGCAGAAATGGTGCAGGTTGCGCCCTTCCACCCCCGGTGCAGCTCCGCCTGGCTGCCCCAGCGGGCCATCCAGGGTCACCAGGTCGATCATTGCGGTGCCCGTGGCCAGGTGCACCATGCCCAGATCCTCGCGCACGCGGCTGACCGTGCAGCCGAGCAGCTCGGTGTAAAAGGCAACACTGCGCGACAGGTCGCGGACCCGCAACACAAGGTGGTCGATGTGCTTGATGGTGAAAGGTCGCATGCCGGGACTCCTTGTGGCGTGTTTGCGAAAACGTTCGCCACCATAGCGCAGGTTCCCGCGGCGTGACCAGAATCAGCTACTCATTCACCAAGCGTTGCAGTACGCCCCCTTCATGGCGCGTCAGGATTCGCAGCAGTTGGTCGACCAGCGCCCGGTCCGGCGCATCCAGATGGAAGTGGTGCCCGCCTGGGTGCCAGGAGACTTTCGCCTGGCTGGGCAAGGCGGCCTGACGCCGGGTGAAAGCCTCGCCGGTGAATGCTCCCTGGCGGCCGAACAGCAGGTACAACGGGCAGCGGATCTGGCTGAGCAGGTCGCAGGCTTCGCGCTCGGTCAGTGGCATGGGCTCGGGCAACACCAGCCGCGGGTCGTGGCGCCAGCAATAGCCATCGCCCAGTTGAAGCAGGTCGCGCAGCGCCAGCAGCCGAGCGGCATCTTCCGACAGTTCGGTGTCCAGCCGCTCGCGGCGTTGCGCCAGGGCGGTGTCCAGGTCATCGAAGCGACCGACATCCGGCTCGGTAAAACCCGGCAACTGGCTGCGCTGTACCATACGCTTGAGCCGGTAGGCCCGCGCCAGGTGCTGCACGCGGTCATCCTCGGCAACCGTGAACGGTGCACCCATGCCGTCGAGGAAGGTCATGCTGGCAATGCCACTGGTCATGGCCGCCAGCAGCGACGCTATACCGGTACCCATGCCATGGGCCAGCACATGAAATTGCGCCAGGCCCAGGCTGTCGGTCACCGCCAGCATGTCTTCGGCATGCTCCCACAGGTAATAGCCACTGTCGTGGCGACGATGGCCAGAACGGCCATGGCCGATCAGGTCGGGGGCTACCACGAAGCAGCCGTCCAGCATCGGCGCCAGCCGCTCGAACGAGGCCGCGTTATCCAGCCAGCCATGCAAGGCCAATATGGGAATACCGTCTTCTTCCCCCCAGGTACGGACCGCTATTTCAATACCATCGAGGTCTAGCAGGTGGTCTTTCGGGCTGCACAGCGAACGCATTGCAATTCTCCTTGGCTGAGGCCTGCACCATGACCTGCCCCACCCTCTCGCAGATCCTCCCTCGCTGCCAGCCCCTCACCGACCCGCACATGCGCAGGACCGACCGCTGCCAAACAACTATCTACCGCACACCGACGCCTTGATCAGCGTGGACTGTCTCCCCCACAAAAGAGATGGTTACCATGACAACCCCGACACCCTTACATCAAAGCCAGATAACCCGATCATTACCGAACTGGAGCAAGGCGCTCCATCCCAAGCATACGCGCAAAGTGGTGCAGGGCCTGCACAAGGAATTTCTGGATGACGATGGCACGCCTTACTCGTGGTATGCCACTGCAGATGAGCCAACGCGTGAGCGATTGCACAACGCGTTGCAAGCGCGCAACAAACGGCTGGCGCAAGTCAAACAGGCGCTGGGCGAGTTCAAGGACATCATTGCGTTCTGCAGCCCTCTGCTGACCGAGCGGTTGAAGGTGAATGTGCCTGTAGACAGGGCGCAGTATGTGTTCCAGCCCTTTGAGTCAGATGCCAACATCTGGGTCGGCGTTCCCGATGTGGAAACACCTTTGGTCCCTAACGTGGAAGCGGATGTGCTGGCTACTCGCCCGGCAGGCCAGCCGCAAACACGCAGCTTGCTGGAAGCTGCCCTGCACAACTTCGAGGGGCTGGACGAAGTCGGCCCCTACAGCAGGCTCACCAACGCCGCAGGCAGCGACACCCCCCTGGCAGGCCTGACGGTGGCGGACTTCGTCAGGCACTGTCGGGCGCTGGACCTTGGCAAACGCTATCAAGACCACCTGCTTGCAACCCATGAAGGCGCCAACCGCGCTGAAATCCAGCGCCTGTCGATTGCTGCAAACCGTGAGGCCTTGAGGGTCCAGGCATTGATCGCCCAGCTCAAAGGCCTGCTGAGCAAGGCCGGGCTCGATGCGCTTGCGCAACTGTGCGACGGCAAGCCTCAGCCCACCTATGAAAACGAGGCGTTGCAGTGCTGGAACTTCAACCTGTTCGATATCCCCGTCCACGAAGTACTGTTCATCGGGCCAGACAACCCTTATCGCAAGAACCCCTGCATCGTGTATATCCCTGGCGACAGCGAGCACCCGGTAAGGGAGTTCGCTTCTCGTCAGGAAGCGGGCAAGCACCTGCGCAGTCGACTATTGCAAAGCGAGTTTCGTCGAGCCTTGGTGCATTTCGCCTACAAGGACAGGCAAAAAGAACTCGCCGGAAAGCTGGAAATCGCGCTGTTCGAAGAGGATGAAGCGGGCATACGCAAACCCCGAATCATGCCAGTGATCCCTTTCACGCTCTCGCCAATCAGAACCGACCCTTGGACGACCTTGTACAACGCACACCTTGCGCGCATGAAGGCCGACGCAAAAACCATTGCCGTGCCTACCGCCGAAGTCGACGCCAACGCCCGCCACGAGCGTCTGAAGTACTGGTTCGACCTGGGGATGAACGTGCTGAATGTCGCCGCGTTCTTCGTGCCGGGGCTGAACACGGTCATGCTAGGCGTTTTTGCTTACGACCTGATGAGCTCTGTTTTCACCGGGTTCGAGGCCTGGGAAGAAGGTGATACCCGGCAGGCACTGGCACAGCTGGAATCGTTGGCCATCAACGCGGGGGTAATTGCCGGCTTTGCAGCAGGCGCCAGGGTTGTCCAGGCCTCTGGCTTTGTAGATGCTTTGAAGAGTGTGTGGCATGAAGACAAGGAAGTGCTCTGGCACCCCGACATGAAACCCTATGCGAGCACGGTGGCTATTCCTCAGGGGGCTCAACCCGATTTGCTCGGCCATATGCACGTCGACGGGAAGACCTACCTGAAGCTGGATGGAACCCTGTACGAGGTGTTTCAGGACGCTGATCAGCAGTGGCGCGTGCGCCACCCCGAGGATGCGCAGGCCTATGCCCCGCGCTTGCTGCATCACGGTGATGCCCGCTGGCAACTGGCCCATGAACAGCCTCTGGAATGGGACCGCGAACAGCTCGCGCGCCGCCTCGGCAGCCATGGCGCAGGCCTGGACGACAGCGAACTGGACCATGCCATGCGCAGTACCGGTACCGATCCAGACGTACTGCGACGCGCCCAGGCAGCGGGCCTGCGTCCACCCGCCTTGTTGCTCGACACGCTGCAGCGGTTGCAACTGGACAATCAGACACAACAGATCATCAACTGTGTACGCCATGGGTTGCCGCTGGCTGCGTACAAGAACTTTGCCTTGCCCGAGTTGCTGCGCCTGCCGGGGTGGCCCGAGGGGAAGGTGCTGAAGGTTTACCAAGGGCCAGAGCCCTGGGGCGAATCGGTGCGCTACGGCCCTCCTGACACGCTGGGCCAGGTGGAAATCGAAGTTACCCGTACCGATCTGGACAATGGTCAGTTGAGCCAGACCGTGCTGGATCAAATGGATGAAGAAGCCATTGAGCAATTGCTCGGTGACACACCGACCGAGCGCCGAGCGTCCGCACTGAACAACAAGCTCGCGCAACATCTGGAACAGCATCGCGAGGCGCTGTTCGAGAGCCTGCACCAAAGACGCCGTCCCACACGCCCGCCAATCGCACAAACCCTCGCCCGGCAGTTTCCCGGGTTGCCGGACAGCGCGCTTGAAGAATTGCTTGCCAACATCAGCAACGGCGAACGGGAACGCCTGACAAACGGGCGGGTACCGCTTCGCATTGCCGAGGAAGCACGCCTTCTGCAAGCTCGAGCACGGCTTGACCGCGCCCTCCTCGGCCTGTTCAGGCCCAGCCTGGCCAACGACGACAGTCTACGCATCAAACAGGCGCTGCAAGCCGCGCACCCGCAGGCTGACCCGGCCCGGTTGCTGCAACTCGCCCTTGGAGATCGCCAGCACTGTGCCTCACTGCTTGGACAACAGCCCATCAACCCCAGGTTCCGCTCCCCTTTGCGATTGGCCAACGGCCAGCTGGGCTATCCCCTTAGCGGCCGTGGCTTGCAAGGACGAGCCTTGCCAGCTGCACGTCGACTGCGGGCGCTCTACCCTGAACTCAGCAGCGAGCAAATCAGTGGGCTGCAAGCCGAACTGGCTCGAGGAGGCGACCTGGGTAGCGCGATCAACCAGCTGGAAGTCGAGCAGCGTACCCTCAACCGGGATCTCAACCGCTGGGTAAGCACCGCCCGCACCCTTGAAGAGCGCTTTGATCGCCAGCAATGCACCGAGCGACTGATGAGTGCTTCGCGCCGTGAAGGCGGCGTGCAAGCCGAAACACTGGTACTGGACCGTATGCAACTCGAAGCGCTACCCGCTTTCACTGCACGCATGCCGCATATCCGTAATCTCAGGCTCGAGGGGCTGCAGATGCGGCACCTGGAGGGCAGCTTCCTGGCAAACTTCCCTAACCTGGAAATCCTGGAAATCGTCGGCAACCCGGACATCGATGCCGAAACATTGTTCGAGGCGCTCAGGTCAGCACCGCGGCTGCGCGAGCTGGGCCTGACTGACAATGGCTTGACCACCCTTTCACCCAGCGCCCAACAGGCCATCGCGGCAATGCCCGGCCTGCGGCTACTGTGGCTCAGCCGTAACCGGCTGCAACTCGATACCACCAGTTTGGGCTTCCTGACGCGCTTGCCCCTGGATGCCCTCGGCCTGGGCCACAATCAAATCACCCTGGACGAAAGCCTTGCCGCCCAGTTTCAGGACATGATCCACCCCACAGTACTGCACCTGTCAGGCAACCCACTGCGACTGGCGCCCGACCTGCGCTTCATGGCGCGTCTTGTCCACCTGGAACTTGAGCGTTGCGAACTGCAGCAGTGGCCTGACAGCCTGACAGTCCTGATGAGCCAGCCCCAGTACCAACTGCGCTATCTGAACCTTTCGTCCAACCGCATTCGTACCCTGCCAGACCTGCCTGGCGTGCTGCGTACCCCGTTTGCCCGCGATGTCGCCGCGCACTTGCCGGAGCGCCGCTGGCTGTTCAACTACAACACCCTGGAAGCCCAGACACGTGCACGCTTGGGCAGTAGCGGCGTCAACGTATTCGAGCACGCAGAAGACGTGCCACTGTGGCAAGGCATTTTCCGTGGCGAGGCGAGCAGTGCCGAGGAGCAACTGTGGAGCGACCTGTTCGACCAAGGTGAAAACGCAGCGCTGCTGGGCGTACTCGAACGTCTTGCCCAGTCAGCAGAAGCGCAGCGTGATGGCGAGGCCCTGAGGGCACGCGTCTGGAAGCTGCTGGATGACGCGGCCCACGACACCGCGCTGCGTGAGCGCCTCGCCATCGTGGCCGGCGAATTCCCGCCAACCTGTGGCGACGCAGGTGCCGACGCGTTCAGTGCCTTGGAGTTAGAAGTGCTTGCCCATGAAGCGGCAGCCGTCGCCGGTAGTCGACCGGCTGATCTACTGAGCCTGTATGGCAAGCTGTATCGACGCAGTCAGGTCAATCAACTGGCCGACCGCATCAGCTGGAGAAGGTCCTTGCGCAAACAGGCGCTGCTCGATGGGGTCTTCGATGAAAACCTCCCCCCCTATGATGAGCTCGACGACCCCTCAGCCTTTCCAGACAGCGAACTTCAAACGGGGCTGGTGGACGATGTCGAGGTACGCTTGGCCCTGCGCCAGTCCTTGGCCAGCGCGCTGGACTACCCTGAGCCGAGCCGAGGCATGCTGTACCGCCATACGGCCAGAATCAACGATACAGTCATCGAAAGGGTGCAAGCTGCGGTCCTTTCCCTGGACAGGGATGCCACCGCCCGGGAGCAATGGCTGAACCAGCAGCCGGGCTGGGTCGAGTACTTGAAACGAGAGCATGCGGCACAGTTCAGCCTGATCACCGACTTCTGGCGGCCAGGCCTTGATTATCTCTATTACTGCCTGGATGAAACCGCCGACCCGGTAACGTCCCTGGACAGCTCTGTGCTCCGAGCCTTGGCCAGGGTGATGCCTGAAAGCCCCGTGGATGCTCAAGGCGTTCTGCGTCGCGTCGTGATCAACGAGCAGCAGTATCGCCAGGGCGTGGACGCGCTGACTGCCGAGCAGCAGCAGGTTGAAACCGGTCTGCTGACCAGTCTCACCCGTCAGACGCAAACAATCGGCCGCTAAACCCCACTCACTGCCCGCGCAGGTCTTCGAAGAAGGCCTGCTTGCCATCGACCTGGCTGGACGCCCGTGGAGCCGCTGCGGCGTCACCGCTGGCGGCCTCCACATGCCAGTAGCAGTGCCGCACTGCACGGGTCACCGCCACGTACGCCAAGCGCTGCACTTCTTCCTTCTGTGCCGAATCGAACGGTTGGGCATCACCTGCCTTGCCCAGCCCGGCCTGGCGGTATACCTGGTTCTTGTAGGGTGAGCTGGTCAGGTACTGGCAGTCACCCAGCATGAACACCGCATCGGCCTGCAAACCCTTGGCGCTGTGATAGGTCAGCTGACGCAGCCGGCGCTGCTCGGCCGGTAGCGCCGCGTCGGCGTGCAACACGCTTTGCAGGTGCTCGTTCATCAAGGCCCGGTCACTGCCCTTGCGGTACAGCATCATGACCGTCTCACCCCGCTGGTAGTGCTCGACAAGCGTTTCGCCCAACGCAGCCTCGTCACGGTCGAACACCTTGACCGGCGAGCCGGGCAACTCGGCCGCCGGGCCACTGGCTCGGGCTTTCTTGCCGGCAATCGCCGGGGTGCCTTTGACCAGATGTTCGGCCGCATCGATCACCTGTTGCTGGCAGCGGTAGTTGTCGACCAGCATCACCCGCGTGTTGGCCGGCGACGGGAACGCCTTGGTGAACTCCATGAAATACTTGGGCGAACTGCCACGCCAGCCGTAGATCGATTGCCAGTCGTCCCCCACGCACAGCAACGACGAATGCTGGGCATGGCGGCCGGTATGCATGGCCGGGCCGCGGCGTCGTATTTCAGCAAGGCTGGCACGCAACCAGCTGACGATCTGCGGCGACACGTCCTGAAATTCGTCGATCAGCAGGTGCGCCAGCGGCCGCAGCAACGGATCGGGCAGCAGGTGCAGGTTTTCCGGGTTGTTCTCGCCAAACAGGGCGAACATGCGGTTGTAGCTCATCACCGGCGGCGACTGGTCCAGCAGGTGCGCTTCCAGGGCCTTCCAGTACAGCGCCAGGGCCTCGAAGAACAGTGCATCGCTATCGCCAGACGGGAAGCTCATCGCCGCCACCGCATTGTTCACCTCCAACCCAAGGTTTTCGATGAAATTGGCCGCACTGACGAACGCATCCAGCAGCGGCGCCGGGGCCAGTTCGCCCTTGACCTTGTACTCAAAGCCAGGGCCGGCCACGGCATCGCCTGCCAACGATGCCGCCAGGCGCCGGGCCATGGCGTAGTTGTCGAGCCAGATCAGTGGCCTGTCGCAGAACGCCTGCAACAGTGTGCGCTTGACCGCCCACTCGGCACGCACGGTCAGCTTGGCGCCGGGGCGCTGGTACTGCGCGCTTTGTGCGGGGTCGAAGCCCAGCACCACCAAAGGCCCCTGGCCTTCCAGGCGGCCATGCACATAAAAGCGGCTGCCACGGATGTCGACCGTTTCGCGGCAGGGCTCGATACCCTTGATCGGCCAGACGCCAGCGGCGAACCACAGGTCCTCGATCACGTCGCACAGTTCTTCGTCGCGCTGGGCCGCCAATTGGGTCACCTGTGCGCGCTTCTGCACATCGGGGTTGTTCGGGTCCAGCGGCTTCAGTTGCAAGGCTTCGCTGCGCAACTGCCCGACCAGCTCGGCAAAACGCGGGCTTTCACCCAGCAAGCTGCTGTAGCACTGGTTCAACTGCTGGCGCTGGGCATCGTTCAGGCGCAGGTCGAACGGGTTGCTGTCGGCCTCGGCCTCACGCCCGGCAGGCATCTCATGGCCCAGTGTTTCAAATGCACGCACCTGGCCGAAGCCCGGCAGGCTGCGCACCAGCGGCAGGATGCGCGAATGGAACGTGCGCACCAGCTCGCGGGCCTGCGCAGGCTGCAGGTTGATCTGCCACAGGGCGAACACCTGCAGCAGGCGCTTGATGAAGTCCTTGCGCGACTCGCGGGTGAAGGTGACCACGGTCATCGCATCCAGCTCGTAACCCAGGTAATGACGCAGCAAAAGAATGCGCAGCACCAGCGACGTGGACTTGCCTGCGCCGGCGCCTGCCACCACGCAGGTAGACGGGGTGTCACTGAAGATCAGCTTCCATTGCGCGGCGCTGGGCTGGGCTTCGGCGGGCAGGCGCTGGGCGACGTCGGCCTTGAAGCGCTTTTTCAACTCGGCCGTCAACGGCAGGCGCCAGTCGTCGAACAAGTTGTCATCCTGGCCTGGTACGGCGGCGCTGTCTGGGCGCGTATCGCGGATCACCAGCACCTGGCGCCCCGCTTCATAGCCCTCCACCCGACCACGCTCGAACCCTTCACGCACACCATCGGCATGGCCAGTGCGCTGGCCTGTGACGTGGCCGAGGAACCACGAGTCGCGGTGCTGGGCTTGCAGGCGGGTCAGGCCACGCCCCAGCAAGCGGGCGGCCAGGCGACGAAACCAGGGCAACTGGGCAGGAGGGGTAAGGTCGGCGGGGGCCAGGGGTTGCTCGTGGGCCACGGTCACTCCGTTGAAAATCAAAACAGCAGGCATGTTCGCCGCATCGACGAAAAATCGCCAGCGAATGCTTGCAGATCAGTGGATTAGGCGATGAAGCGAATAAAGTGCAGCAGAAAATACATCTATCAAACAGATTGTTTTAAGCCGATATTTACGCTTATTTTCGATGTTTCTTTGGCGCATCATGGCCCCATTCCACTGATTTGAGGAGCACGACCATGCTGCAACTACGACCCTTCGAAAGCCTCGGCCACGCCAACCATGGCTGGCTTGACGCCCACCACCATTTCTCGTTTGCCGAGTACTACGACCCGGCACGCATGCACTGGGGTAACCTGCGGGTTTGGAACGACGACCTGATCGCAGCCGGCAGCGGCTTCCCGCCGCACCCGCACCGCGACATGGAAATCATCACTTATGTGCGTGAAGGCGCGATCAGCCACCAGGACAGCCTGGGCAACAAGGGCCGCACCGAGGCCGGTGATGTTCAGGTGATGAGCGCCGGTACCGGCATCGTGCACAGCGAGTACAACCTCGAAGACATCGACACACGTATTTTCCAGATCTGGATCGTGCCGGAGCGCACCGGTGAAGCCCCCCAGTGGGGTAGCCGGCCGTTCCCCAAAGGCGAACGCGGCGAAGGCTTCGTGACCCTGGCCAGCGGCCGCGCGGGTGACGAGGACAGCCTGCAGATCCGTACCGATGCCCGCCTGGTGGCTGCCACCCTGCGGGCGGGTGATACCGCCGAGTACCGCTTCGATGCCGCACGCCGGGGTTACCTGGTGCCGGCCAAGGGGCTGGTAGATGTCAACGGGCTGCGGGCCAAGGCGCGCGATGGCGTGGCGATCGAGCAGGAAGAGGTGCTGCGGGTGACCGCCATCGAGGACAGCGAGATCGTACTTGTGGATGTGGCCTGATAACCCAGCCTGCGACAATCCATGTAGCAGCGAAGGGCTGCCCCCATAGAACAACCCGGTTCAGCAGGGTCTTGTGGGGGCTGGCTTGCGGCCTTGGGCCTCCCCGGCTACCGCAAGGCAGCCATCAAACATTGGCGCCATCAGCCAGCCTGCACTAGCGTTGTGCTACCAGCCAGCCCAACGGTCATGCGGAGCACTCGATCATCATGCCGGACCTGCGCCCGAACCCGACGCTGTGCCTGGAATACCGTGCCGAACAGCCCATTCAGCACGCTTTTATCGAACAGGCCAGCCGTTGCCCGGAGGCCATTGCCATCATTGGCCAGCATATAACCTGCAGCTACTCCCAACTGGAGCAGATCAGCGCGGGCATTGCCGCGTTTCTGGTAAAAAACGCCGCCAGCGGCACCGATCGTGTGGTCATCGTCACCCTGGTGCACTTCGTCGACTGGCATGTGCGCCAGCATGGTTTGACCCGGGCCGACACCTTTTCGCTGCTTTCCGGCCTGGGCCACGACCCGGTATACCGCGACGTGTTCACGCCACTGTCGCTTGGCGCGACCATTGCCTGCCCGGCCCAGTCGACCCTGACCGACCCCTCACAGCTGGCCAGCTGGCTTCACCAGCATGGCGTGAGCGTGATCCACCTCACCCCGCCGCTGGGCAAACTGATCGAAACAGGCGCTCACATGAACCGCCAGGTTCTCGACCAGCTGCGCTACCTGTTCTGGGGTGGCGATGCACTCAGCCCCACGCAGTACCAGCAGGTCCGCGCCATCGCACCGAATGCCGTCAATGTGAACTTCTACGGCACCACCGAAACCCCACAGGCCATGGCTTTCCACACCCTCGACCCGGAAATGGACAATGCCCGGGTGCCCCTGGGCAAAGGCATTGCCGATGCACAATTGCTGGTGATAAACCCGGACAACCAGCTGGTCAGCGAGGGCGAGACAGGCGAAATCCTGATCCGCAGCCCCTATCTGTCACGGGGTTACTGGGGCGACCCAGGGCTGACCGAAGCCAGATTCATCGCCAACCCGTTCACCGCCGACGCGGCCGACCGCTGTTACCGCACTGGCGACCTGGGCACCTACCTGGCCGATGGCAGCGCCAGTTTTCTGGGGCGCGCTGACAGCCAGGTGAAAATCCGTGGGCATCGCATCGAGCTGGCGGAGATCGAGAACGCCATCAGCCGTCTCCCGCACATAGGGCAATGCGTGGTCCTGGCCAACCACGACGCTGCATCAACCCGGCTGGTGGCCTATTGCGTCGCGCAGCAGGCCACCCGAACTGACGAACTGCGCCAGGCGCTCGCCGGCCAGTTGCCTGACTACATGGTACATCGAAGTGTTGGTGCAGATGATCGTGATCATCGGCCTGGTGCTGTCGATCAGGCGCGTGCGCCAGGTGCTGCGTGACGACCCGTTTCGCTGGCTGATCATCGCTGCCTGTGCGCTGGTAGCGCTGGATGTACTCCTCAACCAGTTCGTATTCGACGCCAGTGTCCTGCTCAACCGGGTACCCCAGCACTTTCTGGCGGTGATGGTGCTGGGCATGGCCGTCCACCATGCCGACACGCCCTCACGCAAATGGGTGGCCAGTGCGGTGGCCGTGCTGGTGGTTGCCGAGCTGGACCTGATGGCGGTTGCCGGTGTTGGCTGGCAAGCGTTCACACGCTATGTCGACATCGCCCTGCCAGCGATACTGGCACTTGTCTGGTTCCGCTCGGTGCCAGTACCCGCCCTGGTTGCACGGGCAGGTGCGGTGATCGCTTCGTCTACCTTGTATATCTACCTGACACATTTCCAATTCGAGTCGGTGGCGGAACATGTTTTCAGGCACCCGCTGTTCGAGGTGTCCCTGGCACTCGCTGGAGGGGTACTGGTGAGCTATTGCTGGAATACCCTGTTACGTCTGCTGTTTACCCGCAGGCGCGTGGAGCCGATCCAGCTGAACGCGCCACCTCTGCCTGAACGAAGATGACCCGCCACCGCATGCACTATTCTCGTCCGGCCAGTTCAGCCAGCACCTCGGCCGAGGTGGTGACCTGGCGGAAGTGGTGCTTCCACAGGTCGGTCCCCAGCTTGCCCGAGCGGTCCAGCGATGACCCTATTGTCATGTCTGTCACCAGCGTGGGCATCAGCCCTGCATCGAACAGGGCAAAGCCGGCGGCCAGCACGCAGGTTTCGGTCTGCAGCCCACACACCAGCACCCGCTCTACACCCAGTTGCCGGATGTACTCGATAGCTTCGGCACTTTGCCCGTAACCATGCTTGACGAACACCTGGTCGGCCTCGACCAGGCTCTCGTCCTCGGCCGCAGGGTGCCAACCGAGCTGACGCTCGAACGGCGTAACCTGTTCATCGTGCAATTCGACCGAGGCTATGGTGGGAATGTTCGCTGACAACCGCCGCAAGCCATCGACCAGCCACTCGGGCGGGCTGAAGGTGGACTGAACATCGACGATGAGCAAAACCTGGCGCATAGCGTACTCCGGCCATCATGCAAAATGGCGCGGAGTATACCGCGTGGCGCCGGGGCTTGATGACCAATCGTTGCTCCCCCCACCGACTGCCGGCGCACGCGGCGCCGAATACCTTGACACGCCTGACCATGAAGGCTGCCGTAGCTGCGACGTATTCCTTCAGGCTATGATCGGTCACCCTGCCGCGGACACCCTGAGCCATGCCCGTAGACCTGCAAGCGTTGTACCCCAGGCTGATCCACCTGATGCTGGACACGGTATTCGTGGTCGACAGGGACAACCAGATCGTGTTCGTCAGTGATGCCTGCAAGACGCTGCTGGGCTACGAAGCCTGCGAACTGATCGGCACGCCGATCACCCGCTACATGCACCCTGACGACCTCCCGGCCACGCGCGCCTCGATCATGCGGGTAATGAACGGCCAGCCGCACTACGACTTTTGCAACCGTTACCTTCGCAAGGATGGCAGCGTGGTGCACATACTGTGGGCGGCCTGCTGGTCCGATGAGGCCCAGGCGCGTATCGGCGTGGCGCGGGACGTTACCGCCCAGCGCGAGGCCGAAGACGAACTGCGCTTCCTCGCCCATCATGACCCACTGACCCGGCTGGCCAACCGCGCCATGTTCAATGAACGGCTGGACACCGCCCTGGCAGCGGCCCGGCGTCACAACCGCAGGCTGGCCTTGCTGTTCCTCGATATCAATGACTTCAAGCAGATCAACGACAACCACGGCCACAGCGTGGGTGACCGGGTACTGTGCACACTGGCCCGGCGCCTGGAAAGCTGCGTGGGGGTAGCTGGCACGGTAGCGCGGATGGGCGGTGACGAATTCACCGTGCTGTTACCCGATTGCCCGTCGCCGGAGGCCATTGCCACGCACGTACAGCACATTCTCGCGGTCATGGCCGAACCGCTCGACGCCGAGTTTGCCGGCATCGATGCACCATCCTGCAGTATTGGCGTGGCCTGCTTTCCCGAAGACGGCAACGATGCCGACATGCTACTGCGCCATGCTGACGGGCACATGTACCAAATCAAGCGCCAACGCGCTGCGACTGGCTGAAGGCAAAGGCACACCGCATGGATGAACACCTGCAAGGTACTGTCGGGCAAGCACCCGCCTCTGTCGGCTTGGCCCAGGCATTGCTGTTCTGGCTGAAGCTGGGGTTCATCAGTTTCGGCGGCCCGGCCGGGCAGATTGCGATCATGCACCAGGAACTGGTGGAGCGGCGCGGCTGGATCAGTGAGCGGCGTTTCCTGCATGCCCTCAACTACTGCATGTTGCTGCCCGGGCCCGAGGCCCAGCAACTGGCCACCTACATCGGCTGGCTGATGCACCGCACCTGGGGCGGGGTGATTGCCGGTGCTCTGTTCGTGCTCCCTTCGCTGTTCATCCTGATCGGCCTGTCGTGGGTGTACCTGACCTGGAGCGAAGTACCGGTGGTCGCCGGGATTTTCGCAGGGATCAAGCCGGCCGTGACCGCCATCGTCGTGCATGCCGCCCACCGCATTGGCACGCGGGCGCTGAAGAACGGCTGGTTATGGGCCATTGCCGCGGCCTCGTTCGTGGCCATTTTCGCGCTTGACGTCCCCTTCCCGCTGATCGTGCTGACGGCCGCACTGCTGGGTTACGTCGGCGGCCGGCTGCTACCGGCACAGTTCACGCCCGGTGGGGGCCACAGCACCGCCAGCACCCGCCAGCGCCCGGCGCTGATCGACGACGATACCCCGATCCCCGCGCACGCCCGCTTCAGTTGGGGCCGCCTGGTGACCTTGCTGCTGGCGGTTGCGGCGCTTTGGCTTCTGCCCATGGGTCTGCTGATGGCGGCCTTTGGCTGGCACGGCACACTCACGCAAATGGGCTGGTTCTTCACCAAGGCAGCGCTGCTGACCTTCGGCGGTGCCTATGCGGTGCTGCCCTATGTCTATCAAGGGGCTGTCGGTCACTATGGCTGGCTGTCGCCCACGCAGATGATCGATGGCCTGGCACTGGGCGAGACCACGCCCGGGCCGCTGATCATGGTGGTGGCCTTCGTCGGTTTCCTCGGTGGCTACCTGCAGCCGATGTTCGGCGCCCACCAGGCGTTCCTCGCGGGCGCAGTGGCAGCGGGGCTGGTGACCTGGTTCACCTTCCTGCCCTCGTTCCTGTTCATCCTCGCCGGAGGCCCGCTGGTGGAATCGACCCACAATGAACTGAAGTTCACCGCCCCGTTGACCGGGATAACTGCGGCTGTGGTGGGCGTAATACTCAACCTTGCGCTGTTCTTCGGCTACCACGTGCTGTGGCCGGACGGGTTCGATGGCGCGTTCCACTGGTCCTCGGCTGTGATAGCGCTCGCGGCGGCGGTGGCGCTGTTCCGCTACAAGCGCGGGGTGATACACGTGTTGATCGGCTGCGCCGTTGCCGGGCTCGCCCTTCACCTTTTCCGCTGATGGAGCCGATCATGCGCAACCCTGAAGACGCCTTGCTAGACAGTTGGCACCATAACGCCCAGGCCTGGATCGACGCCGTACGCAACGGCGCCATCGAGAGCCGTCGCCAGGTCACTGACCAGGCCATCCTGCTGGCCATCCTTGGCCGCCAGCCCGAACGGGTGCTCGACCTGGGCTGCGGTGAGGGCTGGCTGCTGCGCGCGCTGGCCGACCGGGGTATCGAGGCGGTGGGTGTCGACGGCGACAGAACGCTGGTGGATGCAGCGCGAGCTGCGGGCGCGTGTGAGGTGCACCTGGCCAGCTATGCGCAGCTGGCTGAGGCGAAGGTGCATGTGGGCAAGGACTATGACCTGATCTGCGCCAACTTCGCGCTGTTGCACCAGGACATCATTGAACTGTTGTCGGCAATGCGGACGTTGCTGGTGCCAGGCGGTGCGCTGGTGATCCAGACCCTGCACCCGTGGAGCATGGCCGGCGGGGATTATCAGGATGGCTGGCGAGAGGAGTCTTTTGCCGGGTTCGCCGGGGAATGGCAACCGATGCCTTGGTATTTCCGCACCCTGGCCAGCTGGCTGAATGCGCTGGACATGGCAGGGTTGCGACTGGTCGGTTTGCAGGAGCCGCAGCACCCGCAAAGCGCGGTGCCGCAGTCATTGTTGATGGTGGCTGAGCGTCACTGAATCGGGCCGTAACAATCCTGTGGGAGCAGGGTTCACCCCGCTCCCACAAGGCAGGCCGGGGCAGGCTACAGCACCGGCTTGCGCGCTGCTCCGCTGCGGGCCTTGGCCATGGCTGCCAGGCGCACCGCGACGTTGGCAGCGCCGTAACCGGCGTACCCTGCCTTGCGCTGGATGATCTCGAAGAAGAAACGCTCCTCGAACGGCTCGGTATAGACGTGGAACAGCTCGCCACCTTGAGCATCGCGGTCGTACAGCACGTTGTAGTACGCCAGTTCGCTGAGGAACTCGTCGTCGAAATCGAAACGCGCCGCCAGGTCGTCGTAGTAGTTCAGCGGGATTTCCAGCAGTGGCACCCCTGCCAGCTTGGCCCGCGCCACTTCGCGGAAGATGTCGTCACAATCGAAGGCGATGTGATGCACGCCCGAACCACGGTAGCTTGAAAGCGCATGGGCGATGGCGGTGTTGCGGTTTTCTGAGATATTCAGTGGCAGGCGCAAGGTGCCGCACTGGCTGCGCAGCGCGCGACTCTTGACCAGGCCATACGGGTCGGGCAGCACCACTTCGTCGTCGGCAGCGAAGTCGAACAAACTCTTGTAGAACAGCACCCAGCTGTCCAGCGACTCGGCCGGCAGGGCCAGGGCCATGTGGTCGATGCGGCGCAGGCCGCCGGTCGCGGCTGCGTTCTTGTCCAGGCTGAAGTCGGTGTCGTACAGGGTGTGGCCGGCAGTGCCCTGCTCTACCAGGTACAGCAGGCTGCCATCGGGCGCACGCACGGCCGGCACTTCGCATTCGTTGGGGCCGACCAGGCCGCGGAACGGCTGGCCACGGAAAGCGGTGGCCCGCTTCAGGGCCGCTTGCTGGTCCTTGACCCGCAGCGCAGTGGCGCACAGCGACGGGCCATGGGCCTCGAAGAAGTTGTGGCCGAAGGAGTACGGTTCAGCGTTCAGCACAATGTTGATATCACCCTGGCGCAGCAGTTGCACTTCTTTGCTTCGGTGCTTGCCGGCTTCGGCAAAGCCCAGGCGCTTCAACCAGTTGCCCAGGCGCGCGCCGACGGCTTCGTCGACCGCGAACTCCAGGAACTCCACGCCGTCATAAGCGCTGGCCGGCGGCGGGGTGAACAGTACGCCAGGTTCGATCGGCGTGTTTTCCTGCTCCAGGCGCAAGCGGGTCTGCTCTTCAAGGTACAGCAGCGAACGCAAGCCGTCGGCAGCATTCTGCCGGGTCGGTGCGGCGCGGAAGCCGTCATTGAAGATTTCCAGCGACAGCGGGCCACGGTAACCCGTGGCGAGGATCGGCGCCAGGAAACCGGCCATGTCCATTTCGCCCTGCCCCGGGAAGCAGCGAAAGTGCCGGCTCCACTCCAGCACATCCATGGCCAGGATTGGCGCATCGGCCATTTGCACGAAGAAGATCTTGTCGCCGGGGATGTCGCGGATCGCGCTTGGATCACCTTTGAGCGACAAGGTGTGGAAGCTGTCGAGGATCACCCCGAGTGCCGGGTGGTCGGCCTGGCGCACCAGGTTCCACACTTGCTGGTAAGTGTTGACGTGGCGGCCCCAGGCCAGCGCTTCGTAACCAATGCGCAGGCCGCGCTTGCCGGCATGTTCGCCCAGCAGGCGCAGGTCGTCGACCAACAGTTGCTCGTCACCCAGGGCATCGGCCTGGACGTTGCTGCACACCAGCACCAGGTCGGTACCCAGTTCCTGCATCAGGTCGAACTTGCGTTCGGCGCGGTCGAGGTTTTTCTGCAGGCGGTCACGGCGGCAGCCTTCAAAGTCGCGAAAAGGCTGGAACAAGGTGATGGCAATGCCCAGGTCGGCGCACATCTGGCGCACCTGGCGCGGGCTGCCAGCGTAATAGAGCAGGTCGTTTTCGAAGATCTCGACGCCGTCAAAACCGGCGGCGGCGATGGCTTCGAGCTTTTCCGGCAGAGTGCCGCTCAAGGACACGGTAGCGATCGAACGCTGCATGGCGGGAGTTCCTTGTTGTTGGAGGAATACGGTGCCATTCGGGCAAATAACCCCTGTCACAGTCTATGGCACGATCGATTATTCGCAGGTAAAGTCGACGCTTCAATCTCTTTGTACGGAATGGTTAGTTTTGCGTTCGATTATCGCACAAAACCCGTTTTAGCGAATTGCTAGACCGCGGCCCCGTGGTCAACATGGACCACAGACGCAGGCACACCGACCGTTGCCTCCTGCCTTGGCATAACCTCTGGCGGAACCTGCGCAAACAACAATAACAACGGAGACAACGATGGCTCACTCCAGCTCGCAAGCAAAGAAAGCGACCGCCAGTGGATGGATAGGCTCGGCACTCGAGTACTACGACTTCTTCATCTACGCCCAGGCCGCTGCGCTGATTTTCCCGCAGATTTTCTTCCCCAACACCGACCCGAAGATGGCGATCATTGCCTCGTTGGCCACCTATGGCGTGGGCTACCTGGCACGCCCGGTCGGCGCCTTCGTTCTGGGCCACTGGGGTGACACCCGCGGTCGCAAGAACGTCCTGCTGCTGTGCATGTTCCTGATGGGCCTGTCGACCATGGCTGTCGGCCTGCTACCCACCTACCACGACATCGGCTACCTCGCACCGGCCTTGCTGGTTGTGCTGCGACTGATCCAGGGCTTTGCCGTGGCCGGGGAAATTTCCGGTGCCAGTTCCATGATCATGGAGCACGCGCCGTTTGGCCGAAGAGGCTACTACGCCAGTTTCACCCTGCAAGGTGTGCAAGCGGGCCAGGTCCTGGCGGCAGCGGTGTTCCTGCCACTGGCTTACTTCATGCCCAGCGAAGCCTTTACCGAATGGGGCTGGCGCATTCCGTTCCTGATGAGCGCCGTCGTGCTGATTGCCGGCTTCATCATCCGTAAGGAAGTGCACGAGACCCCAGCGTTCGTTCAAGAAGAGAAACAGGACAAGGTTGTCAAATCGCCCATCAGCGAAGCCTTCCGCCACAGCTGGAAGCACATGGTGCTGGTGATGTTCATGGCCCTGATGAACGTGATCCCGGTCGTGGCCACCATCTTCGGTGCGGCCTATGCGGTGCAGCCGGCGTATGGCATCGGCTTCGACAAGAGTGTGTACCTGTGGATTCCGGTGGTCGGTAACATCGTCGCGGTGCTGGTGATCCCGTTCGTGGGCAACCTGTCGGACAAGATCGGCCGTCGCCCGACCATGATCGCTGGCTGTCTGGGCTCAGGCCTGCTGGCCTTCGTCTACCTGTATGCGATCAGCATCCAGAACGTGCCAATGGCGTTCGCCGCCTCGATCGTCATGTGGGGCATGGTTTACCAGGGTTACAACGCGGTATTCCCAAGCTTCTACCCTGAGCTGTTCCACACCCGCTACCGCGTGACGGCCATGGCCATCGCGCAGAACATCGGCACCATGCTCACCGCCATGCTGCCCGCGCTGTTCGCAATGGTCGCCCCACCCGGCTCGGACAACATTCCGCTGGTAGTCGGTGGGCTGGCCTTCTTCATCACCGGCGTGTGCGCCCTGGCGGCCTACATTGCCCCGGAAACCCACCGCCTGGCGATGGAAGACCTGGGCAACCCAGAGGCCAAGCCGATGGAAAAGGCAGCCTATGAAGCCAGCCGTAAAGGTAGCTTTCAGGCAGTGAGTCACTGATAGATTGCAGGGGCTGCTTTGCAGCCCCTTCGCGGTCAAGCCCGCTCACACATGTACCGTACAGGCTTCAGCCTTTGATCACGTCCTGCAGGCGTGCCCACAGCCGCTGCACATCCCCCCGCTCGGTCGGCAGCGCACCAATCGAAACCCGCACCATCCACCGCCCGTCCAGTGTAGCCGGCGTCACATAAGCATCCCCGGACGCATTCAGCCGCTCAGCCCAGCCCTTGGTATGCGCATCCAGCGCCTCCCCTTCAAGCCCCGCCGGTCGATGGCGAATGCACAAGGTTTGCAGCTGTACTGGCGCCAACACTTCCCACTCCGCCGCCGCCTCGACCTGCCCCGCCAGCCACTGGGCATTGTCCAGGTCACGCCGCAGCCGCGTCTGCAATGCGTCGACACCCTCGCTGCGCAACATGAACCACAGCTTCAAGGCGCGGAACCGACGACCCAGCGGAATGCCCCAGTCGCGCAGGTTCTTCACCTCGCCATCCACCGCCGACTGCAGGTAGCTGGGATTGGTGCTCATCACCCGGATCAGGTGCTGCGGATCGCGCACGTAGTAGATCGAGCAATCGAAGGCCACACCCAGCCATTTGTGCGCGTTGACCACCACCGAGTCGGCCAGCTCGATGCCGTCCCACATCCAGCGGCACTCGGGCAGGATCATCGCCGAACCGGCCATGGCCGAGTCAACGTGCAACCACAGCCCATTGGCCTGGGCGATTTCGCCCACCGGGCGCAGCGGGTCGAGGGCAGTGGTCGTCGTGGTGCCGGTGGTGGCAACCACGGCGCAGGGCTGGTTGCCGGCAGCCAGGTCCTGCTCGATCGCCGCCTGCAGTGCCTCTGGGCGCAGGGCGTAGCGTTCGTCGGTGGGGATCAGGCGGATATTGTCGCGACCAAAACCTGCCAGCAGTGCAGCCTTGTCCACCGAGCTGTGAGCGTGGGCGCTGACATACACGATCAACGGCTTGGCTTCGGCCTGCAGGCCGCCGCGTACCAAGGCGTAGTCGGTGGCGCGCTCACGGGCACTGATCAGCGCCACCAGGGTGCTGGTCGAGGCGGTGTCCTGGATCACACCACTCCATTGAGCAGAAAGGCCGAGCAACTGGCGCAGCCAGTCAAGGGTGGTTTCTTCCAGTTCGCTCAGGGCCGGGCTGGATTGCCATGACAGGCCCAGCACGCCCAGACCGGTACTGAGGAAGTCCCCCAGCACCGAGGACAGGGTGCCATTGGAAGGGAAATAGCCATAGAAGTCCGGGTGCTGCCAATGGGACAGGCCGGGCATGACCAGGTTATTGACGTCGTCGAGAATGGCCGCGAAAGGTTCGCCTTGTTGAGGGGCAGTTGCGGGCAAGGCAGCCTTGAGGTAGCCAGGTTCGACCTGGGCCATGACCGGGCGTTCGCCCACGGTCTGGCGGTAGTCGGCAATCAGGTCGATCAGTTGGTGGCCGTACTGGCGGAATTGTTCGGGGGTCACGCTAGCTCTCCTGGGGGTTATCCATTGCCTGTGCAGGCCCTTTCGCGGGTAAACCCGCTCCTACAGCCGCGAAGAAGCCGCACAATCAACACAATGCCCCCAGTCTAGGCACCTATCCCCGGCCGAATAACCCCGCTTCCCGCATAGCTGCTATGGCGAACCTGCATGCCCGCCCTGCACACCAAACTGCGACTGGCGCCACAACTCGAATACCCGGTTACGCAACCAGCGGTGCTCGGCCGAGGCCTGCAGGCGCTGGTGCCACACAACCCAGTACCGCTGGCTGTGGTCGATGAAGCCCAGTGGTCGCCAGGCCAGGTCATGCAAACGGCTCAGCTGCCGGGCGATGTGCTCGGGGACCGTGGCCACGGCCTGACTGTTGGCAATCACTTGTACCGTGGCGCAGAAGAACGGCACTTCGAGGCTGACCCGCCGCTGCAGGCCTTGTGCACGCAAGTGCCGATCGATGAAGCTGTCCTTGTCGCCACCACCCGAAATGCGCACATGCTTGTACGCCAGGTAGTCGGCCTGGCTGAGCGCGGCCTGCGCGGCCAGCGGGTGATCCTGGCGCATCAGGCATACCGCGCGGTCCTCACCCAACAGCCGTCCGTGCAGGTTGGGCGGCGACTCGTCGAACAAGGTGGTCGCCAGGTCGATTTCTCCGCTGGCCAGCAAGGCGTACTGGCCGGCCTGCCAGGTGCGGTACTCCAGCGACACACCTGGCGCTTCGCGCTCCAGCGCCGCCACCAGCAGCGGCAGCATGTGCTCGGCCACATAATCCGAAGCGGCCAGGCAGAACCGCCGCTCGCAACGCGCCGGGTCGAAGATGGCGGGCTGGCGCAGCGCGTGCAGTTCTTCGAGCACCTGGCGCAAAGGCTCGACCAGGGCTTCGGCGTGTTCGCTAAGCACGTAACCACGCCCTTGGCGCACCAGCAACGGATCATCGAAGGCTTCGCGCAGGTGGGCCAGCTGGCGGCTCAGGGCCGATTGGCTGACACCCAGGCGCTCGGCCGCGTGGCTGAGGTTTTTAAGCTGCAACAGGTGGTCGAGGGTGCGCAGGTGGGCGAGGCTGAGGGAGGCGAAGGTGGGGTTCATGCAGGCTCCCTGCGGTGGAATTCAAGGGCCTTCTCGCGGGCAAGCCCGCTCTCACAGGGTTCTCACATCGTTCAGCATCGTGAAAAACCTGCGGGAGCGGGCTTGCCCGCAAACAGGCCGCAACGCGGCCCCGACGATTACTCGGTCAGGCCAACATAGACGTTCTGCACGTCATCGTGCTCGTCGATCGCCTCGAGAAACGCTTCGACCTCGGCCAACGCCTCAGCACTCAGGCTGGCCGCGCTTACCGGGTTTTTAGGGGTGTAGCCGATTTTCGCCGCGGTCACGGTGAAACCATGCTCCGGCAGGGCCTTCTGTACCGCGTCCAGGTCGGTGGTGTCGGTGATGAACAGGGTCGAGCCCTCTTCTTCACCTTCCTCGAAGTCCTGGGCACCGGCTTCGATCGCGGCCATTTCCGGATCAGCGTCAGCGCTCGCAGGCGTGGCTTCGATCAGGCCTACATGGTTGAAGTCCCACGCTACCGAACCGCTGGCACCCAGCTGGCCCTTGCGGAACAGCACGCGGATTTGCGCGACGGTGCGGTTGATGTTGTCGGTCAGGCACTCGACGATCAGCGGCACCTGGTGCGGGGCGAAACCTTCATAACTCACCGCATGGTACTGCACGGCATCACCGTCCAGGCCTGCGCCCTTGCGGATTGCCCGATCCAGGGTCTCGCGGGTCATCGAAGCCTTCTTGGCTTGCACGATGGCCAGGCGCAGGCGTGGGTTCATGTCGGGATCGGCACCCGACTTGGCCGCGATCTGGATTTCCTTGGACAGCTTGCCCATGATCTTGCCTTTGGCATTGGCCGCTGTTTCTCTATGTTTGGCTTTCCACTGTGCGCCCATGTCGACTCTCTTGTTTCAGCGGCCGGTTCAGGAAGCGACCGGCCAAAAGTGGGTGCATTTTATACGCCCTCGAGCATGGGATCGACAAGAAATCTCATCAGCCTTTATCGGCTTTGCCCGCCGCCGCGGCAAACCGCGCCAACCGCACATCCAGCCTTCGTGGGCGCACACCACGATCTTCGGCCTGCTCCTTGCGGCGGATGGCATTGCGCACCATCAGCGAGCCCAGGTAGCGGATCGGCTCGGGCGGGAACAGTCCCAGCGGCCCTTTGACCAGCGGCGACCGGGTCCACGGGTTGTCCAGCCCCAGCGCCAGCGACGAAAGAATCTGCCCGCCCATGTGGCACGGGCCAACACCGCTGCCGGAGTAACCGAAGCCGTAGAACACGTTGCCCTGCCCGTCCAGCCGGCCGAAGAATGGCAGGCCGGTCACCGAGCGATCCGACGGCCCGTTCCAGCTGGCCGCCAGTGGCACCTCGGCCAAGGCCGGGAAAAAGCCGCCAAGGCTTTCGCGCAGCAACCGCCGATACGGCGACGGCTGGTCGAATACCGGCAACATCCGCCCGCCATAGGCAAACGTGTTGCCGCCCTTGCCGAGCATCAGCCGGCCATCGGAGGTGTTGTGGTAGTAGTGCACGAAAATACGCGAGTCGAGCACGCTGATCCCGCTGTCCAGGCCGATCTGGCGCAGCAGCTCGGGGCACGGTTCGGTAATGACCATGTCGCTGGAAACGATCGCCACACTGCGCTCGAACTGCGGGAAGACGCGCGCCATCCAGGCATTGAGGCCCAGCACTACACGGTCGGCGCGCAGCGTGCCGTGGGCCGTGCGTACCTGCACCGGGGCACCGTGCTCCAGGCCGGTCATGGCGGTGCCTTCGTAGAGGCGCACGCCGCGCTGCAAGGCCACCCGGCGCAGGCCGCGCACCAGTTTGCCCGGCTGCACAGTGGCGGCGGCCGGCGAGAACCAGCCTTCCAGATGCCGTGCCGAACCGGCCAGGCGCTGCACCTGCTCCAGCGGCAAGCGGCGGAACGAGTTGATGCCCTTGTGCTCCAGCGCGGCGATCACCGCGTCGGTGGCACCGACCTGGGCTGCGTTGGTGGCCGTGTACAGCGTGCCGTCCAGACGGAAGTCGCAGTCGATGCCATTGGCCGTGCAGAACACACCGATGTCTGCGATGCTGCGCTCCGACTCGCGCACCAGCCGCACCGCCTCCTCCCCCCCGAACAGGCGTTCGAGGGTGAAGTACTTGGCCGACCAGGACAACGCACACCCGCCATTGCGGCCGCTGGCACCGGCACCGCAGATGTCGGCCTCGATCAGCACCACATCCAGGGCCGGTACCGCCTCCTTGAGCATCAGCGCCGTCCACAGGCCGGTGTAGCCGCCGCCGACAATGCACACATCGCAACGGGTATCGCCTTGCAGCGGCGGGCATACCGCCTCCTGCGCCGTATCCAGGGCCTGTTGCAGCCAGAAGGGTCTCATTCGCTCGCTTTCCTTTAAGTACGCATTGGCTTGATTGCCATGCTGGTGTTCGGTGCCACGTCGGTGCCTTGCGGGCTGATGGCCGGCCGGCTGTTCCAGTGCGGCAGCAACACCAGCGCCGAGAACAGCGCGCAGCCAGCGAACACGATGAACACCGTGACGCCGTCGAAATAACCCGGCAGCAACCCGCCCAGTACCGCGCCCACCGACCCACAACCGTTGACGAAACCTGCTGCGGTGGCGCCGGCCTTGGCGGTGCCGAAGTCGATGGCTGCAGCGCCGCTGATCATCGAGTCCGGCCCGTACAGGGTCAGGCCCATGACGAACAGCAGGGCCACCACCAGCAGCACGCTGCCGGTGTGCATGGCCGCCATGAACAACGCCAGTGTCACGGTCAGCAGCACCAGGCTGATCACGCAGGCCGGCATGCGCCGGGCGCCAAACAGTTTGTCCGAGGCCAGGCCAATCATGATCGGGCCAAGCAGCCCGGCCAGTTCGAAAGCAGTCGGGATGATTGCCGCGCCCACCTTGCCCACCGAGGGCATCTGCTCGAAGACGATCACAGGGCCCCACAGCAAGATGGCGTAGCGCGCCGGCTTCAGCAGGAAGTACGCCAGGCCCAGGGTCAACACCGTGCGGTTGCGCAGGATTTCCCGCAGTGGCGCCCAAACGCTGCACAGGTTGTCGGCCGGGGCCATGCTTTGCGGCTCGGGCTCAACCGCCGGCAAGCCGACGTCCTCGGGTTTGTTGCGCTGCAGGAAGAAGAACAGCACCGCCACCAGCGCCACCACGACCGCGCTGGAGAAGAACGCCGCATGCCAGGTACCCACCAGGGTGTAGGCCCACCAGCCCGCGAACGGCGAGGCCACCAGGCCGCCGAAGGCATAGCAGGAACTCCACAGGCCCAGCACCCGTCCGCGCTGCGAAGCCGGGAAGAAGCTGCCGATGTTCTTGCACAAGCCGGCCCAGCCGGTGGATTGCGCCAGGCCCTGTACCAGCATGCAGGTAGCGAAGATCGGGAAAGTTGCGTAACTGCCCATCACGACTGCCGCCGCCGCAGAAATCAGCAACCCGCCCAACACGACCACGCGCGGGCCAAAGCGGTCGGCAAGCATGCCCCAGGTGAATTGGCCCACGGCATAGGCGGCCAGGTAGATGGCGTCCAGGTTGGCCATGGCGGCCTTGTCGAGCATGAAGCCTGGGTCTTCGGCGATGCCCAGCTTGGCCACCGAGAAGGCTTTGCGGGTGAAGTAGAAGGCGGCGTAGGCCAGCCAGGTGATGGCGAAAATCTGGATACGCCAGCGTTTGAACGCGGCTAGGGAATGATTCATGTAAGTCTGACCTCTTGCTCAAGTGTGCCGGCAGAATGTGAAGAAACGCCTGTCTTGTTCTTGTGTTACGCACAGCGATGACGAGGCTGTCATCGGGTCAGGTGGCGCCGAGTAGGCACCATCGCCCTGGCGGCATTCGTGGTGCCAGCGTCGGGCTGAAATACATGGAAACAGTTGCTGTAAGATAAATAAAATCGATTTATCGTATTACACAAATAAGCTCAGCTTGTTACTGAGGTCGTCATGTCGGTTTCCCACGCCCAACTCAAGGCTTTCCACGCGGTGGCCGTCCACGGCAGCTTTACCCGCGCTGCGGAAAAGCTGTTTCTTACCCAGCCTGCGGTGTCCGACCAGGTGCGCAAACTGGAGGAGCGCTTCGGCGTCTTGCTGTTCCACCGCAACAAACGCTCGGTGCAGCTCACCGACCTTGGCGAGCGGCTGCTGGGCATCAGCCAGCGCCTGTTCGCCTGCGAGGCCGAAGCCCAGGAACTGCTGCACGACTCGCGTGCGCTGCAGACCGGCAGCCTGGTGCTGGCAGTGGATGCGCCGGTGCACGTACTGCCGCAGATCGCCCGCTTCTGCCAGCGCTATCCGGGGATCCAGGTGAAGATCGAAACGGGCAATACCGACGAATCGCTGGCGCGGCTGTTCAGCTATCAGGCCGACCTGGCCCTGCTGGGCCGGGATGTCGACGATGAGCGCCTGCATTGCCTGCCGCTGCGTCGTGACCCGATGGTGGCGTTCGTTTCCCACCACCACCCATGGGCTAGCCGCGGCTCGATCAGCCTGGCCGACCTCGATGACACGCCACTGGTGCTGCGCGAGCCCGGCTCGGTGACGCGGCAGACGCTGGAGGAAGAAATGCAACGCGCCGGGTTGCGGATACGCGCAGCGATCCAGGTGGAGGGCCGGGAAGCGGCGCGAGAGGCGGTGGTGGTAGGCATTGGTGTGGGCGTGGTATCGGCGGCAGAGTTTGGTGCCGATGCACGAGTGTGTGCGTTGCCGATAGTGGATTGCCAGCGGCATTTGACCGAGACCCTGGTGTGCCTGAGCGAGCAGCGTACGCGCCGGGTGGTGGCGACTTTCCTGCAGATGGTCGAGGAAGGGGTGTAGCACTGTGCTGGCCTTTTCGCGGGCTCGCCCGCTCCCACAGGTCCTGCACAGCATCCGGAACCTGTGTCGTTTTAGGAGCGGGCGAGCCCGCGAAGGGGCCAGATCAGGCAACCCAACTATGCTGGGATAACCCCAATCCAGGCACCCAACCCATGCTCTACCGCCTTGCCGCCGACACCCTGGTGCTGCTGCACCTGGCCTTCATCCTGCTGGTGCTGTTCGGCGGGCTGCTGGTGCTGCGCTGGCGCCCTGCCCTGTTGCTGCACCTGCCGGTCCTGGCCTGGGGCCTGGCGGTGGAGTGCCTGCACCTGGGCTGCCCGCTGACCACTTGGGAAAACCACATGCGCAATGCCGCCGGTGACGCAGGTTACCAGGGCAGCTTCGTCGAGCACTACGTCTGGCCACTGATCTACCCCGCCGGCCTGACCCCGCAGATCCAGCTGTTGCTGGGCACCCTCGTACTGGCGCTGAACCTCGGCATCTACAGCTACGTGGCCTGGCGCTGGCGCCGCCCTAGCGGGTAGCGATCACGAACAACCGCGGGAAGGGCAACAGGACCTTGCCATCAGAGGCCGGCGGATAATCGCGCTGCATGGCCTGCAGGTACATCTGCAGGAAGTCGGCCTGCTCCTGCTCATCCAGCCTGGCCAGATAAGGCCGCAACGCCGACCCCTTGAACCATTCCACTACCGCTTCGGCGCCGCCCATCAACGGGTGATGATAGGTGGTGCGCCACACGTCCACCCGTGCGCACAGCGGGCTGAGCAAGTCGTAGTAGAACGCCGCGTTGTGCCGGGGCGGCAGCTGCAAGTCGGCGAACTTCGCCGCCCAGGGGCCTTGGCTTGCGATCTCGCGCAACTGCCGGTGGGCTGGTTCGTCGAGGTTGTCCGGGGTCTGCACGGCCAGGCTGGCGCCTTCGCTGAGCTGGCGCACCAGGTGCGGATACAGCAAGGCGTGGTCAGGTACCCATTGCAACGAGGCGTTGGCCAGGATCAGGTCCTGCGGCTCGGGGGCAGTCCAGCCAGCAATGTCGGCAATGACCGTGCGCACACGCGGGATGCACAGCCGCTTGCGCTCACGGGCCTTGTCGATCATGTCAGGGTCGCTGTCCAGTGCCGTCACCTGGGCGTCAGGGTAACGTTGCAGCAGCACCTCGGTCGAGTTGCCGGGGCCGCACCCCAAGTCAGTGGCGTGGCGCACCGGCCGTGGCGGGATGGCGGCAATCAGGTCGCGTACGGCGCGCGTGCGTTCGTCTTCGAACAGGGAATACTGAGTGGCGGACCAGGCCATGTGCGGCTCCTTTGGGCAGGCTATGTGCCTAGCATATGCCATCTGTCGCCCGGAGGGACGGTTGCAAAAGGATTACCCCGGAACTGATCACCTATGCTTGAAGTCAGTCCTTCCATGCGCACGCCCATGAAGACCTACATCGCCCTCGCCATCCTGGCCCTGATCGCCGCCGCCGCCCTGCTCGGCTCACCGTGGATGAACCAGCGCTTCCACATGCCCGCAGAAAAAGCCCAGGCCCAACAACGCGAAACGGCCGGGTCCCCAAGGGAGCCGGCCGTTTCCAGACGCGAGTGACGCTTAGTGCTGCTTGCTACCAGAGCGGATCTGGTGCACCACACCCATCGCCACCACGACCGCCGCAGCGATACCGGTGGAAATGACCAGGATCTGGTAGTCAGGCATGAAGGCCATGGTGACCAGGGCAGCCACGATGAACGCGATCACCAGGTAGGTCAGCCATGGGAACAGCCACATCTTCAGGCGTACTTCCTTGCCCTCGGCAATCAGCTTGCGGCGCATGCGCAGTTGCGAGAAGGCGATGACCAGGTACACCAGCAGGGCGATCATGCCGGTGGTGTTCATCAGGGTGTCCAGCACGTCTTTCGGGCGCAGGGTCTCGCTGAAGTTGATCAACGCACACACCACGGCCACGGCGCACGAACCCATGATCGCGTACACCGGTACACCGGTACCGGCGCGGGTGATCTTGAAGAACGACGGCGCGTCACCACGCTGGGCCAGGGAGAACAGCATGCGCGATGCGGTGTAATGGCCAGAGATCAGGCAGCTGCTCACCGAAGTCAGCACCACGAAGTTCATCAGCAGCTCGGCATACGGCACGCCCAGCAGTTCCAGGGTACGGCGGTAAGCGCCATAGCCAGAAACACCCAGGTGCGGGTCGTTCCACGGTACCAGGCAGACGATCAGGAAGATCGAACCGACGTAGAACAGGCACACACGCCAGACCACCGAGTTGGTCGCCTTGACGATCTGCGCGGCCGGGTCCTTGGCTTCGGAAGCGGCGATGGTGACGATTTCGGCGCCGAGGAAGGCGAACATCACCCCGAGCAAGGCACCGATCACGGTGGTGATGCCATTGGGCATGAAGCCTTCGGCGGTGAGGTGGCTGATGCCACGCACTTCACCGAACTGCCAGATGTTCATCACGGCAGCCGTACACACGATCAGGAAGCAGACGATCGCAATCACCTTGATCAAGGCGAACCAGAACTCGAACTCACCGTAGTGCTTGACGTTGAAGAAGTTGACGGTGATCAGCAACAGGGTCGTGGCCAGCACGAACACGTTAACGCTAACGTCGGGGAAGAAGCCATGCAGGATCTTGCCCGCCACATAGGCTTCCCAGGCCATGAGGATGACCCAGTACCACCAGTACAGCCAGCCGATGGTAAAACCGGCCCAACGGCCAATGGCACGGTCGGCGTAGGTCGAGAACGAGCCGGTGTCAGGCGAGGAAGTCGCCATTTCACCCAGCATGCGCATGATCAGCACCACCAGGATGCCGCCTGCCAGGTAGGCCAGGACAGCGGCTGGGCCGGCACTGTGGATCACGCTGCCGGAACCGACAAACAAGGCGCCGCCAATAACCCCGGCGATAGACATCATCGTCAGGTGGCGCGACTTCAGCGAGGCACTGAGCTTGCTCTCATGCCCGCTTTTCGCGGTGGTGGTTGTGGATGTTGCGTCCATCAGTTGTGTACCCCGTGCTTCTTTTTATCCAAGGAAAACTGTGAAACCCCGATGGCTGGCGATTTCACCTGTACATCAGTGCTAATGCGGGCAGGATGGTGTGAACGAACACACGCAGACCTTCCATGGCGGCCTGCTGACGCGCCCCAGGACGACTGCCTGAGGCGAACTGAACATGCTTTATGTGGCGATATCCGACACCTAATGTAAAAATGTCCGACGCAGAGAGCCATGCACAGTGGCATGAATCTCGCACTGCACTGTATAGGTCGCCCATGCAGTACACCCTGCAAACGCCAGGCGATACGCACCCTGAAGGCCCCGAATGTTCGAATTACATCCAGACTCCTCAACCCCGCTGGTCAACCAGATCATCGATGGGCTGCGCGAGCTGATCGACAACCAAACCCTCAAGCCAGGCGCCAAGGTCCCGTCGATCCGCGCATTTGCCGCAAGCTATTCGGTGAGTACCTTCACCGTGGTCGAAGCCTACGACCGCCTTGTTGCCCAAGGGCTGCTGGTGAGCCGTGGCAATGCGGGGTTCTTCGTCAACCGTGCGGCGGGCGACCTGTTGGAGCAGCACAACGCCGAGGCCGACACCAGTCGACCAATGTTCAACTCCGAGTGGTACCTGCAGCAGATCTTCGAAATCCGCCAGTTGCCGTACAAGCCGGGGTGCGGTTGGCTGCCCAACGACTGGATGTACGAAGACGGCCTGCGCCGCGGCCTGCGCCAAGTGGCAGGCAGCCCGCTGGAGTTGTCGGGGTACGGCGACCCCATGGGCCTGATGGAGTTGCGTGCGCTGACCGCCCAGAACCTGCAGCAAGAGCTGTCGATCGTCGCCAACCCGGCACAGCTGATGCTCACCCACGGCGCCAGCCAGGCCCTGGACCTGGCCGCACGCACACTGGTACGCCCAGGCGATGTGGTGCTGGTGGACGACCCCGGCTACCCGAACCTCATGAGCATCCTGCGGACCCAAGGCGCAACCCTGGTAGGCGTACCCCGTACACCGGCCGGCTACGACCTGAACCAGCTGGAGCAATTGCTCACCCACCACCGCCCGACGGCGTTCTTCACCCAGCCGCACCTGCACAGCCCGACATGCTCGCGCACCCCGCTACCGCAGTTGCACCGCCTGCTGCAGCTTGCCAGCCAGCATGGCTTCCGCCTGGTGGAGAACAACCTGTACGCCGACATGGTCGCCGAGCCACAGCCATGCCTGGCCAGCCTCGACCATCTGCAGCAGGTGGTGTACGTGGGCAGCTACTCCAAGAGCATTTCGCCCAACGTGCGGGTCGGCTACATGCTGGCCAATCCCGAGCTGATGCAAAAACTGCTGCACCTGAAAATGCGCTCAGGCCTGACCACCTCGCAGGTGATGGAGCGCGTGGTGTATGCGGCGATCATCGACGGGCGCTGGCGCAAGCACCTCAAGCGCCTGCGCCAGCGCCTGGCCGAGGCGCATCAGGAAGTTGGCCGGCACCTGCATCGACTGGGCTTTGAACTGTTCACCGAATCGGATGAAGGCATGTACATCTGGACCCGCCATCCGGCGATTCCCGACAGTGCAGCGTTGCTGGACGATGCGCTGGAGAAAGGCATCATGCTTGGGCCTGGGCAGTTGTTCATGGTCGACGCCAAGGCGACCGGGTGGATGCGGTTCAACGTGGCGTTCAGTACGGACCCGGCGATGTGGGAGTTGTTGGAGAAGGTGCTGGTGAAGCATGTGCGCCGGAGTGGGATGTAAGGCCGCTCCGCATCTGTTTCGGGCCACACCTTCCTGTGGGGGCGCCGCTGTCACGGGGCAGGCCCAACCTGGCTTTTTTACCAGTAGCGCATGACGCTTGAATCAGATAAAGGACTCCATTACTACCGGACAACAAAGGAATGGACCCCTGAAATGTTATATCTATATAGCAATGATGAGATCACCACCACCCTGCAAGACAGCGGTGCATCTTCGATTCTGCGAGCTAACGTTCATGCTCTATTCTCTGCACATAAACAATCGGGCAACGAACGTACAGAATTGCTAGCGTGTGACGTGAAAGGCTCGACCTTGATGCTATTGACCATCAACAGCACGGCACCGGTAGTTTTCAATCCATGGGGATATTCTCATGCCGCTGGGGGCATGCTTGCGGGATTCAAGGGAGAGTACTGCGACCCTGTTACCTCATATTACTTATTAGGTAACGGCTATCGCGGCTACAACCCAATGCTGATGAGATTCGCAGGCCCTGATTCTGTGAGCCCATTCGGAGCTGGTGGTATCAACTGCTACGCCTACCTGGCGGGGACCCTGTAAATGCCTCTGATCCGACGGGGCATATGCGCGGCAAGGTTCTGCTGAGGGAGAACAACTTGGCGGTATTTACGTCCAGAAAACGATTCTGGCAAAAGAAAGCGCTCAATATCTATGCGCACGGAAAAAAATCCAAGGTCGCCGGAATGGATGCAGATGCACTCTACGAACACCTGTCCACCCAAAAAATCAGCTTTGAGCGCTACGAAAAAATACACATAATCGCTTGTCACTCTGGAGAACCTGGACCAGACGGGCAACTGTCGTTCGGCCAACGTTTTTCAGATATAACCCGAACAATCGTAAAAGCGTATAGCGGAACCGTCAGCACGATACCCAAGCCACAACAAGACAAACAATACACAAGAATCAAAATCTTGCGACAAAACATCTATAAAACCAAAGACTTCAATTACACCCCTGTCAGGTTTCAACCTATGGTTGAACAGGCCTCAGGCATTCGGAGTCGCACGTAATACACCTGCAAGGCGGCCCTTTCTGTCAGGGTAGGTATGGCCCCCCATGAGGACATCAAAGAGGCGAAGAACTGGACACAATGATGGCCAATTAGTAGCATCCGATCCAACTGAACATTACGGACAATCTCAGTCATGGATCGAACTACCGGGGTCATTCGACGCCCTATTCATCAGCCCATCCGACCCTTGATCACCTGGGAAGAAGCATGGAAAGGGCCCGACGAGGGCTTGATCCGGTGCTGGGAGATTGGCCGGGAGCGGGCCCTGACTCAGCCAGAACTTGCTCGCCACTGTGTCGACGGCGCACTCCCGGTGCTAGGTTGGAAAGGTGGACATGATCGCGCCTTGAAAAAACCGATGAAGTACGGTTCGCTCAAGTATCTGGCGCAATGGCAGGGCCTTCGCGGCGAAGATCTGTTCATCGATACACGAACAGAGCTCACCTTGACCTGCAATCACACCGGCATGCTGACCACCTTCACAGCGGACCAAGAAAAATACGCCAACGCTTTAATCCTGACGGAATAGAAACGAGGGACAGGGAATGGTCGATCTTCACCAGGAATTTCAGAACAGCCGCTTTTTTCACGAAGCGCGGATCACGCAGCGCTCGGTTGATGGGTTGATTGGAATCGCTGCGGGCCTGACTGCCGACAATCAGGTCAATCAACAAGAAGCCGAGTTCCTCAAAGGATGGATGGAGCAGCAACTCGTTCATCTTGAGGATCCGGTCATCAATTTGTTGTACCGGCGCCTGAGCGACATGCTCAAGGACAATATGCTGGATGCTGCTGAGTCGGCTGAGCTGCTTGAGCTATTGCAGCAGCTCACCGGCAAGCCGCGCTGCAGCGACAACCCATTCTCTTCACCCACGTCACTGCCACTCAATAGCCCCGAACCCAAACTGGAGTGGGCAGGCCGCATGTTCCTGTTTACCGGCACAATGGCTTACGGGCCTCGCAAAGCATGCGAAGCACTGGTAGTCGAACGTGGGGGTTCAATCGCCGCAGGGGTGAGCAAGAAGATCCACTATCTGGTCATTGGCAGTATTGGCAACGAGCAGTGGCTGCACAGCAGTTATGGCACGAAGATCAAGAAAGCAGTGGAAATCAGGGAAGCAGGTGCGAACATTGCGATCGTAAGCGAGGCGCATTGGCAGCGCGCGGCGTTTGGTTGATGACCATGATGGCGTTCACCGCTTCTGAGCAGATCGATAGACCTCGCTAAGCTCGCACTTGCCAACCGATACCATCACTACAACGATACGCTCGTCTTCGACGCGATAGACGAGGCCTTTGTGGGACATCGCCCAGCCCCTTTGACTGCGCAGTCGCGCAGAAAACTCAGCGCGCAAGCGGTCCGCGTGCCATGTGGGAGCGGGCCCTTGTGGGATTGGTAGTTGTGGCAAGAGAGTGACACGCCTCGAGCCAAGAGCACGCCCGAGAACTTGGATCCCATTCCGGGAAAAGGTATGCTGGCAATAGCTAAACGCCACTATCCAAGCAGGCTTCGTGCCTGCTCTCAAGGACGAGCCCTTTGCCCAGCCACCCGACCCGCCATACTATCGCCCGCCAGTGGCAACTGCTCAAGTTACTGCCCGGCCGCCACCCGGGAATGAGCTCCACCCAGTTGCAGGCTGCCCTGACAACCGTGGGCCATACCACCAGCAAACGCACCGTCGAGCGCGACCTGGTCGAGCTCGCCGCACTGTTCCCGCTACAGTGCAACAGTAAAGGCATGCCTTATGGCTGGTACTGGCAACCGGGCTTGAGCCTGGGCGAAGCGCAGCAGCTGCAACCCGACGCACTTGCGCCCCCGACACACGTTGTATTGTGTGCCTGGGTCGATGACGCACTGGCTCGCCGCCTGGAACAGTCACCCCTGTCCGACGATATGCAACTGACGCCGCAGGCTAGCGGCGGCGCCGCGCTGGTGGCCACCGTCAACGACAACCGCGCGCTGATGGGCTGGCTGCTGTCCCAGGCGGGGTCGATCCGCATCCAGGCCCCGCAGGCGCTGCGCGGGGCCATGATAGAACAATTGCGCCAGAGCCTGGCGCTGCATGATGGAGAGAGCTGTAAGGAATAGCGCAAACGGCGTCAGTAGGTTCCGGGAAACGCCACGGCATCGCCAAAACGCGACGCCGGAATGGCTCAGGTCGTTTTACCGCGGGTCACGACGTGCCAGGCAGGCATAGGCCAAGCCCAGTACGCTGGCTGCCAGAATGCCAAGCAGTATCATCAGCTCACGGCTGTAACGGGCTACCATGGCCGGAAAACCGATGACCTCGCGGTACACCTGCACATGGGCTTCACCGTCGGCGTGGCTGATACTGACCCCGCCATGGCGGATCTGCGAGTAGTCGGCATCGAAATACACCCACACCTTGCAGGTGCCACCTGGCTCGATGGCCGGGATATCAACCTGGGCGATGGCGGTTTCCAGCAGCGTGTCGTTGCCGGCAGCATCGCGCACCTGCACCAGGCCCTTGGCTGGCAGGCGGATTTTCACCTGCCGGACCTGTGCATCACCACTGTTGTGCAGTTCGATCAGCAGGCCGGTACGGTGGTCGACCAGCCCGGCCTCGAACGGTTTGGCGAACAGCTGGGCATAGGGTGCCTGGGCCATTTCGACCAGCCGCTCGACCTGGTCCTGGCTCAGCCCGCCTTGGCTGATGGTGTTGATACGCCCTTGCAACTGCTCGTACTTCAGCTGCTCGCTGGCCTTGCTGATTCGCTCACTGAACTGGCTGGGGTAAGTGAGGTACGCATAGGTCAGTGAAGCCTCAAGGCGTGGATTGCCCCTGAGCAACGCGTAGGCGGCCAACAGGACCATCAGGCCGATCAGCACGGCGACGAGAAGCTTCCCCACCTTGTCCCAGCTCAATGCATGCTTCCTTCTGTCGTGTTACAGACGATAAAAACCGCCCAAGGGTGCCAAGTTCGCGCCCCCCAAGCAAGCCTGGCTAGGCTTCGCCCTCGCCTTCGCGCGCCTGACGCATCTGCAGCAACTGGCCGTCGATCAGTGACTTGGCCATCCCTGCCAGGTAGTACGTGGCCTTCATCATCACCTGGCGGTCGTCTGGCCTGTCGATGGCCTTGCGGGTGATTTCGGTGATACAGCCCATGATGCCCGATGCCTCCATCAGTGCGGTGCGTATTGGCAGTTGCGGTTTCATTTGCACCAGTTCGGCATCGCTATTGCCAAAGCGGCTCGCTGCACGCACGACAGAGGGCTTGCTGCTGTTTTTCAGCGTTTCGCTGTCCATGTCCATTCCTCAAGGTTAGGCGCGTGCAGAGGCTAGGCCGCTGCCTACCTCATTACAATGACAAAGGCGTGGAAACGGTCACTTTAGGAAATGGACTACAAGAATCCTGCACAGGGAGCGCCGAGCCACCGCTCAGCCCCTTGACCCGCCCCCGGCAGTGGCGGACGATCAACTTCCCACACACAAGGACGAACACCATGCTGCGGATACTGGGAAGAGCCTCTTCCATCAATGTGCGAAAAGTCATGTGGGCCTGCGCCGAATTCGAGATCGCGTTCGAGCGCGAAGACTGGGGCTCCGGCTTCAAGGCCACTGACAGCGCCGAGTTTCTCGCGTTGAACCCCAACGCCATGATCCCGGTGATCCAGGACGGTGACTTCACCTTGTGGGAATCCAACAGCATCATCCGCTACCTGGCCAACCGCTACGGCGCCACCGCGTTCTATCCCGGCGAAGCCCAGGCGCGGGCCAGGATCGACCAGTGGATCGACTGGCAGGCCTCGGACCTGAACCGCTCATGGAGCTATGCGTTCATGTCGCTGGTCAGGCATTCGCCCGCTCACCAGGACCCGCAGGCCCTTGCTGCCGGTTGTGCCGAGTGGTCGCGTTACATGCACATCCTCGACCGCCAACTGGCCAGCACCGGTGCCTATGTGGCCGGCAGCCAGTTCACCCTGGCCGACATCCCTATCGGCCTGTCGGTCAACCGCTGGTTCGAAACGCCGTTCGAGCACCCGCACCTGCCCGCTGTGCGCGATTATTACGAGCGCCTGAGCGAGCGCCCTGCCTATCACTTGCATGGCCGAAACGGTACCCCGTAATACCCGCAAGGGGGTATCGAGGGGCGCAAAGCGCCCCAAGGTCCCGGCCTGTTACAGCGCAACCTGCCGCGCAGCTACCCCCCCTCGCCCCCGCCAGGCAAACAGCAGCACCAGCCCCAGCCCCAGCGCCGCCATCGCAGCCCCCGCCAGGGAAATCGCCGGGTAGCCCAGCCCCGCGTTGATCACCGCGCCGCCCAGCGCCGCACCGATCGCATTGCCCAGATTGAACGCGCCGATGTTGACTGCCGAGGCCAGGTTGGGCGCATCCTTGGCCGCTTCCATTACCCGCATTTGCAGCGGCGGCACCAGGGCAAAGCTGGCCGCCCCCCAGACCAGGATCGCCAGGGCGGTCGGCAGCGGCCAGTCCAGTACCAGCGGAAACACCAGCAGCACGGCAATCAGCCCAGCCAGTGACAGGATCAGGGTGCGATCGATCGAGCGGTCCGCCGCCTTGCCGCCCCACACGTTGCCCAAGGTCAGGCCGACACCGAACAGCACCAGCATGGCCGTCACGAAAGGGGTGGACGCCGCCGCTTCATGCTGCAGGATCGGCGCAATGTAGGTGAACACCGTGAACATGGCGCTGGAACCCACCACGGTCAGCAACAATGCCGCCAGAACCGGCCTGCGGCCCAGCACACGGATCTCGGCCATGGCACCCTCGCCCTTGGGCGACGCAACATTGGGCAGTGCGTACCAGAGGGTGGTCATCGCCACCAGGCCAAGCCCGGCAATACCCCAGAACGCCGTGCGCCAACCCAGCATTTCACCCAACCAGGTCGCCAACGGCACTCCGCCGATGGTGGCCAGGGTCAAACCCATGAACATTGCAGCCACGGCCCCGGCGCGCTTCGCCGGCGGCACCACACTGGCCGCGACGATCGAGCCGATGCCGAAGAAGGCGCCGTGGTTGAGTGAAGTGACCACGCGGGCCACCAGCAGGCTGGCGTAGTCGCTGGCCAGGGCCGACATCAGGTTGCCCAAGGTGAAAATGGCCATCAGCCCGATCAACAGGTAACGGCGCGGGATCTTCACCGTGGCCAGGGTCATCAGCGGCGCGCCGATCAGCACGCCGATGGCATAGGCGCTGACCAGCAGCCCGGCAGCAGGAATGGAAACGCCAAGGTCGGTAGCGATACTGGGCAACATCCCCATGGGGGCGAACTCTGTAACGCCGATGCCGAAGGCACCGATGGCGAGTGCGACAAGCGGTGGATTGATACGCATGGCAAGCTCCTTATCTATGCCGCAAATGCTACGATCCGTTTCAAACGCGCACTAGACTGCATTTTTGCGAACCACCTTTGCTTGAGAGGCACAAATGGACTTCAGTGGCAGATCCGGAGAGATGGAGGTTTTTGCCAAGGTGGCGCAAGAGGGCAGCCTGTCTGCTGCCGCCCGGGCGCTGGGCCTGACTCCCTCGGCGGTCAGCCGCATTCTCGCCCGCACCGAACAGCGCCTGGGTACCCGCCTGCTGCTGCGCACGACCCGGGCGCTCACCCTCACCCCCGAGGGAGAGGCCTACCTGCGCGGCGCACGGCGGGTGCTGGCGGACATGCTCGAAGTGGAAGAAGCCATCACTGACCAAGGCGTACCACGCGGGCGCTTGCGGGTCAGCGCTGCGCTGGGCCATGCCCGGTTGACCGTAGTGCCGCTGCTGGCGGCCTTCAGCGCACGCTACCCGCAAGTGCTGGTTGACCTGACCCTCAGTGACGAGGTGGCCGACATTCTCAGCGGCCAGGCCGACGTGGCGCTGCGCTTCGGTCACCTGCCGGACAGCTCGTTGAGCGCTCGCGCCATTGGCGAGACCGGCCAGGTAGTGGTGGCCTCGCCTGAATACCTGCAACGCTACGGTACCCCGCTTGCACCTGAAGACCTGGCCCGGCACAACTGCCTGCGCTTCAACTTCCGCCGCGCGATGCCCGACTGGCCGTTTCACCGCGACGGGCATACGTTCTCACTGAAGGTTAAAGGGAATATCGAATGCAGCAGTGGCGAGGCGCTGGCGCAGTTGGCCAGGCTGGGCGCCGGTGTGACGCGTATCGGCACCTTTACCGTGGCCGATGACCTGGCCAACGGGCAACTGGTGCCGTTGCTGGAGGCTTACAACCCTGGTGATCGGGAACCGATTCATGCGGTGTTCGTCGGCGGCCCGGCGATGCCGGCGCGGGTGCGGGTGTTTGTGGATTTTCTGGTGGAGCAGCTATCTGGCGGCCTGTAGGGCCGGCCTCGTGTCGCGACAGGGCCGCCCACGCGCGCCCTGATCAGTCTCATCACGCTTGCATGCCGGCCAGGATAAAGCCCATGAACCGCCGCACATCCGCCCGGTGTGCCGCCATGTCCAGCGGCTCGCGGCTGCAAAGGCGCAGCAACTGAAGGTGCCCGTAGTCGTTGATCAGGAACGCCGCATAGCCCACGTCCAGCCCAGCCGCCAGCCTGCCGCTGTCGCACAAGTCCTGTAGCAGGCACTTCAACTCGTTGACCAGCGCGTCATTGACCCGCCTGTAGGCATCCGGCACGCCCTGCTGCTCAGCCCCCAGCAACGGTAGCAACGGCGGCAATATCTCGCGCCAGAGCGGTGCAGGCAGCACCTCGAATGCGTAATCGGTCAAGTGCGCTTCGTAACAGCACAGGGCCTCCAGCGCATCGTCGAATTCCGGCAGGCGCCGCCGGGCTTCGGTCACCGCCCGGTGGTCGGCCTCGCGGAGCTTCTCCAGCAAAATCTCCTGCTTGCTGCCGAAGTAGGCAAACACCGTGGGCACCGACACTGCGGCCAGGCGCGCGATCTGCTCCATGGTGGTGGTCTGGTAACCCTGCGTTTCAAACAGGCCTAGCGCCGTTCGGCTGATGGTTTCACGACGCATCGCCTTCTGCTGCTCGCGCAATCCGCTCACGTTTACACCTTTTCGATCCGTACACGTCGGCGCCCAGCATAACGCAAAGCTATGCCGTATAAATATTTTATTGACTAAAGGTTTTAATCAACTCAAAACTAATGCTCTATTCTGACCCCGGGAGTTGCCATGTCCACCGCCGCAGACCTCGTTATCCACAATGCCCGCATCTACACGGTCGACCCGCACAGGCCCTGGGCCGAGGCGGTGGCCATCTGCGGCGAACGCATCGTTTGCGTGGGCGACCACGGCAGCGTCATGGCGTACGCCGGCCCTGCCACGCGGCTGCTGGATGCCGGCGGCAAACTGGTGCTGCCGGGCTTCGTCGAGTCTCACTGGCACTTTTCCTCTACCGCCTTTGCCTTTCAGGCGCTGGTCAACCACACAGACCCACAACAGGTGCTGGCCCTGCTCAAGGCCTACGTCGAGGCCAACCCCTCTGAAAAAGCCATTACCGGCATGGGCTGGATCCAGCCGTTGATGCCTGGGCACATGTTGCGCCGCGAAGTACTGGATGCCATCTGTCCGGACAAGCCCGTGTGCCTGCTGTCCACCGACTATCACACCATGTGGGTCAACAGCTTCGCCCTGAACGCTGCCGGCATCGACCGCAACACCCCGGCGGTAGAAGAAGGCGCCAGCTGGTTCGAAAAGGACCCGATCACCGGCGAGCCCACAGGCGTGATCATTGACTGCGCCGCCTATTCGCTACTGATGCAACGCCTGAGCGAAGCCGGCTACCTGCCGACAGGCATCGACCTGTACCTGCGCTCGATCCCCTTCTGGCAGGAGAAACTGGTGGCGGCCGGGATTACCACAGTATTCGATGCCGGTTTCCTCGACCCCGCCGGCGACCAGTCGCTGCTGTATGAAACCCTTCAGCAACTGGAGCGTGAAGAGCGCCTGAAACTGCGGGTGGTCGGCAGCTACATCAACATGGGCACCGAGGACGACCCGGTCACTCGGCTGCAAGCCCTGCGCGAACGCTACGACTCGCCGCTGGTCAAGGCGCAGACCCTCAAGCTGATGCTGGACGGGACCGAGCTGAACCACACCGCATTCCTGCTCGAGCCCTATTGCGACAAGCCACATAGCTGCGGTTCGACGACGATGCCCGAGGAAGTGTTCGAGGGCCATGTGCGCAAGGCCGACGCCCTCGGTATCGACGTGATGGTGCATGCAGTGGGCGATGCCGCCGTGCGCATGGCGCTGGACGTGTTCGAGCGCACGTTCTCCAGCAACCCGCCCCGCGACCGTCGCCACGTCATCACTCACGCCTTCCTCACCCACCCCGACGACATCCCGCGCTTTCGCCGCATCGGCGTCATGGCCAACACCCAGTTGCAGTGGGGCGTGGTCGACGCCTACGCCGAGGCCATCCAGCAGGCCTATGGCTACCCACGCTGGGCGTCGATGTACAAATTCCGCAGCTTCATCGACCAGGGTGTGACCGTGTCCATCGGCATGGACGGCCTGGTCTGCCAATGCCGATGCCAGCACAAGCCGGTGGAACACATCGAATCGGGCCACACCCGCCAGCTCAGTGGCGAACCCGACGCCCCTGTGATGCCCGATGCCGACGAGCGCCTGAGTATCCCGCAACTGATTGCCGCCTATACGCTCAACGGTGCCTACCAACTGGGCCTGGAACGTGAAATCGGCTCGATCACCGTTGGCAAGCGTGCCGACATCATCGTGCTGGAGCAGGACCTGTTCGAACTGGACCGCTACCAGATCGGCAATACCGAAGTAGCGCTGACCGTGATGAACGGCCGTATCACCCACGATGCAGGTACCCTGCCCCGCGCCTGACCCCGGACCCGACCATGCACAACAATAACAACACCCTGCTTCTGCGTGCTGCGCTGATCTACATCGCCGCCACGGCGCTGATCATCATTGGCGTACAACCCATCTTCATCGGCCTGCTGGCCGAGCGGTTGCATCTGGACCTGAGCCAACAGGGCTGGGTACTTTCCAGTGAAATGAGCGGAACACTGCTCGGTTGCCTGCTGCTGTCGATACCCAGGCGTCACCCGGGTGGCCGTGGGCTGTACCTGGCGGCAGCCTTTGCAGCGCTGATGTTGAACGTCCTCAGCGCTGCGCTGGACACTTTGACGACGTTGATTCTGTGCCGTTTTGCCTGTGGTATCGCTGCGGGTCTGCTGTATGCCGGGTCGATCAGCGGGCTCGGCCGGCTGCCGGGCCAGGATCGCTCGTACGGCCTGTCGCTGCTGATTCAAACCGCTGTCTTTGCCCTGTACGCGACGTGCCTGCCACAACTGGCAGAGCAGTTCGGTCACCGCACGGCGATTGCATCACTGGGTTTCTGGTTCGTGCTGATCGCTGTGGCTGCGTTGTTCATTCCGGTACGGCTGCAGCATGCAACGCCAGTGCGCCTGGCACAACCAAGCGGCGGCTCGGCGATTATCGGGCACTACGCCCTGCTGGGGATGCTGTTCCTGCAGCTGGCCATCTATTCGTTGTGGGGGTTTGTCGAACAGTTGGCGCGCGAACGTGGCATCGACGCAGTGGATGTGGGCTGGGCGTTCGGGCTGGGAATACTGGGTGGCTTGCCTGGCGGCGCCCTGCCCAGCCTGCTGGGCGCACGGGTGAGCCGTGGCCCGATGATCGGCCTGGGCTCGCTGGTAGTACTGGTGTCAATCACCCTGCTGGCGCGCTATACGCATGATGCCGATCAGCTGTGCATGGCTCTGTTTCTGATGAACTTCGGCTGGGTGCTGGCGCTAACCTACTACATGGGGGCAATTGCCACCAATGATCCACGCGGCACGTTGACGCCCTGGGTCAGTGCGCTGCAACTGGGGGCCGCGGCGGCAGCGCCGGCGTTAGTGGCCTTGCAGCAACAGAGTGCCGGGCGGGAAATGATCTTTGCCAGTGCAGGGGCGGCGGTGGTGTTGGGGTATGTGCTGAAGTGCGTGGCCGGCGTGGTTCATCGGCGGGCAGTTCGCGAGCATGGTCGAAGGAGCGCATGAGCCGGTAGATACGCGCAACGACTACATCTTGACCTTTAGCTATTCATGCCGGCTCGGCGTCACCTTCAGGTCGCACTATCGCAGCAGGTGCAGCCCCAGCGTAAAGACCGCCACGGCCAAGGCGACCAACGACACGGCATGACGTTCCAGATACGCTGGCCAACCGGGCGCTGACTGCGACGCGCATCCACATTGGTGCTTGGCCAGGCCGGTCAACCGTGCCTCCACACTGTCCATGCGGTCTGCCTGGGCGCTGGTTGCCAGTACGAGCTTCTTCAGCGCCGTGGTCACCGTGATGGACAGCCCCTCCCGAACCTGGTTGCTGGCGGCCAGTTGCTGCTGGTACTGCTCAAGGCTCTTGTGGATCGCCCCTTCCTTCTGCACACGGGCCAGGGTGCTTGCCACCAGCTTTTTGTTCAGCGCCTCGATACTGGCCTGCAGTGCTTCGTGTTCGGTGGCCCGCAGGGTCGAAGCGTCCGCCTCAAGGTGGGGCTCGTGCATCCTGTTCCCATTCGCCTCGGCAAGCGGAGCCAGGGTGCCGTGTTCATGTAGCTGGTTCATCAATCACTATCCGGATACTGCGGTAAGGGGCGGGAAGCTATCAAAATGACATCATCTAATCCACTGATGAGTCGTGCAATTGACGGCTTTCGTCAGAGCGTGCGCGTACACTTGCCTTCAAGCCACTCGCAGGAGCCGCTTCATGCCCTACCCCATTGAAGAAAAACTGGTCATCGGCGTTGCCTCGAGTGCGCTGTTCGACCTCTCCGTCTCCGATGACATCTACCAGACACAAGGTGTCGAGGCGTACCGCCAACACCAGGAACAGAACCTGGACGAGCCGTTTCCCAGGGGGGTGGCGCTGCCGTTCATTCGCCGCTTCCTGAGCATCAACAAGGCGTTCCCCGACCAGTTGCCGGTGGAAGTGGTGCTGCTCTCCCGCAACTCGCCGGAAACCGGCCTGCGGGTGTTCCGCTCCATCAGCCACTATCAGCTGGACATCACCCGTGCGGCATTCATGTCAGGCCGCTCGCCCTACGAGTACATCCCGGCGTTCAATGCTTCGCTGTTCCTCAGTGCCAACGAGGAAGATGTACAAAAGGCCATCGACGCCAACTACCCTGCCGGGCGTGTGCTGCCTACGCGCATCTACGATGATGAAATCGACACCGAGCTGCGGGTGGCCTTCGACTTCGATGGCGTGATTGCCGACGACGAGGCAGAGAGTGTGTACAAGCGCAACGACAACCTGGACGACTTTCAGGAACACGAGCGCATGCACAAGGGCACCCCGCATTCGCCGGGGCCCTTGGCAGACCTTTACCGCAAGCTCTCGCGGATACGCATGCTGGAGGACCACAAGCTGGCCGAAGACCCGACGTACCAGCGGATCCTGCGTATTGCCATCGTCACGGCGCGCAACGCGCCCTCGCATGAGCGGGTAGTGACGACCTTGAAGGACTGGGGCGTTTCGCCGGATGAGTGCTTTTTTCTAGGCGGTATGGATAAGCCCAGGGTGTTGTCGATCTTGAAACCGCATGTGTTTTTCGACGACCAGCGCACGCACTTGCAATCGCCAGCGGGGAACCTGCCGATGGTGCATGTACCGTTTGGGGTGGCGAACAGAGTGCGCTCGCCTCAGGCACCAGACCTGGAGCGGGAACAACTGCCAACCTGCGCATTACCATGCACGCCATAAAGCGCCTCGCCGGCGAGCGGGTGCTGCAGTCTGCGGGCTCGCTGTTCAGCTTGCCCAACAAGACTGACGAATGATGCTGCAGAAATTCCCCGGCCGAAAGGCCGGCTCTTTGTCCGCGATGACATCCGCCTTCACATTACCAAAGGTGGTCTGCGGCTTATGCCGGATCCCCTCGTAAAACGCCTGGATGATGGCCTCCTTGAAATCCCTCCCACGCGGGTGAGCTTGCACCACCGCATCCCGTGCGGCATTACCCAGCCCCTCGTGATGCAGCCCCAGCACATCGGTCTCTACCCCCGCCGTTACCAGGGCTATCAGGGGGTGCATGTGCTCTGGAATTCCCGGCGTGGTATGCAGCGCGATCGCTGTCCACACGCGTTCGACATCGCGCTCGTCCACGCCACGACACTGTAGGAAATCACGCGCTGCGTTGGCGCCATCAACCTCGAAGCGGCAGCATTCGCTACTGTGCTCATGGGTCAACCCCATGTCATGGAACATACAACCCGCGTAAAGCAGTTCGCTGTCATAACGCAGCCCTAACCGCTGCCCGGCAAGGGCAGCAAAATAGAAAACCCGGCTGGAATGGTGGAAGAGCAGTGGTGAAGCCGTGTCGCGCACAAGTTCTGTGATTTCCCGGGCCATGGCGCTGTCAGGCACCTGGATACCGGCGATGGATGAGGACATGGTCGCTCCTTGGGTGGGTTGATGACGCGCTCAGTTTGCGGCTGCGCGCCAATGTCCTCAATTGACTTGTAACGCCATATACTGCCAATGTCGATGAATAACGGACTTGCTGTAAACTGCCTGGAGCCATCATGCCCCCTCCTCCCATGACCGTCGCCATTCTGGCCATGCCCGGCGTACAACTGCTGGATGCCAGCGGCCCGCTCGATGTTTTCGCCGAGGCTAACCGCCAAGCCGGTCGTGTCGCCTATCGCCTGCTGCTGCTGGCTTGCGAGCCAGGGCCGCTGGTCAGCTCTTCCGGCACCCGACTGGTCGCTGACGGCTGGATCGGGGAAGCGCTGGGAGCCATCGACACCTTGCTGGTTGCCGGCACGCCACATGCCGCTGACCAGTACCTGCGCCCGGGCATTCTTGATTGGCTACGCCTGCGCGCTGATACTTGCCGCCGCTACGGTTCGGTGTGCACCGGGGCATTTGCCCTGGCAGCTGCAGGGTTGCTGGATGATCGCCGCGCGACCACCCACTGGTCCGTGGTGCAAACGCTGGCCGAGCGTTATCCCCGGGTGCAAGTGGACGCCGATGCCATTCAGGTGCACGACGGCAAACTGCGTACTGCCGCCGGGGTGACGGCTGGCCTGGATCTGGCCCTGTCCCTTGTGGAAGAGGACCTTGGGGGTAACGTTGCCAAACAGGTAGCGGGACAGCTGGTGATGTACTTCAAACGGCCTGGCGGGCAACTGCAGTTCAGCCGCCAAGGCGGCACGTCACCTGTCGGACGCTCGGCGCTACAAGAATTGCAGCGGTACGTGGCCGCCAACCCGGCACTGGACCATGGGATTGCCGCCCTGGCTGCAAGGGTTGGGCTCAGCCCCAGGCATTTTGCACGGGTATTTCAACACGATGTAGGCATGACACCGGCAGCCTGGGTGGAGTTGGCACGTGTGAGTGCCGCACGGGCGCGACTGGAAACTGGGCGGGAGGCGCCAAAGCAAGTGGCCGCGCTGTGTGGGTTTGCCAATGCCGACACGTTGCGGCGAACGTTTGTGAAGCATGTGGGGGTGACGCCGGCTGAGTATCGCAAGCGGTTTGGGCGGCCAAGGTGAGTGCTGTCGCGCCAGAGCGACACCCTTGACCCACGCACGCTCGCCGCCGCATGCTCGAGCGCTTCCACCCACGCTCAAGGAACGATTGCATGAAGCTGGAAACGCTTGCCATCCATGCGGGCTTCAGCCCCGACCCGACCACCAAGGCGGTGGCCGTACCGATCTACCAGACCACCTCCTTCGCCTTCGATGACACCCAGCACGGCGCCGACCTGTTTGACCTGAAGGTTGCCGGCAACATCTACTCACGCATCATGAACCCCACCAACGACGTGCTCGAGCAGCGCATGGCCGCCCTGGAAGGCGGGGTTGGCGCGCTGGCCGTAGCCTCGGGCATGGCGGCTATCACCTACGCCATCCAGACCGTCGCCGAAGCCGGCGACAATATCGTCTCGGTGGCCAAGCTGTACGGTGGCACCTACAACCTGCTGGCGCACACCCTGCCACGCATGGGTATCCACACCCGCTTCGCGGCCCATGACGATATCGCCGCCCTCGAAGCGCTGATCGACGCGCGTACCAAAGCGGTATTCTGCGAGTCCATCGGCAACCCCGCCGGCAATATCGTCGATATCGCCGCGCTGGCCGAGGCCGCCCACCGCCACGGGGTGCCGCTGATCGTCGACAACACCGTGGCCACCCCGGTGCTGTGCCGGCCGTTCGAGCACGGCGCCGACATCGTCGTGCACTCGCTGACCAAGTACATCGGCGGCCACGGCACCAGCATCGGCGGCATCGTCATCGACTCCGGCAAATTCCCCTGGGCCGAGAACAAGGAACGCTTCGCCCTGCTCAACACCCCCGACCCGTCCTACCACGGCGTCACCTACACCGAAGCTTTCGGGCCTGCCGCCTTCATCGGCCGCTGCCGTGTGGTGCCCTTGCGCAACACCGGCGCCGCGCTGTCGCCGTTCAACGCCTTCCTGATCCTGCAAGGCCTGGAAACCCTGGCCCTGCGCATGGAGCGCCATACCGAGAACGCGCTGAAGGTCGCCCATTACCTGCAAGCCCACGAGCAGGTGGCCTGGGTGAAGTTCGCCGGGCTGCCCGACCACCCCGAACATGAACTGGCCCAGCGCTACACCGGCGGCAAGCCGGCGTCGATCCTGTCGTTCGGTATCAAGGGTGGCCAGGCGGCTGGCGCGCGCTTCATCGACGCGTTGCAGCTGGTGGTACGCCTGGTGAACATCGGCGACGCCAAGTCACTGGCCTGCCATCCCGCTTCCACTACCCATCGTCAGCTCAACGACGAGGAACTGGAGAAGGCCGGCGTGCCACGGGACATGGTGCGCCTGTCAATCGGCATCGAACACAGTGACGACATCATCGCCGACCTGGCCCAGGCCTTGGAGGCCAGCCGCGGCTGATTCACCCGCGCCCGACCCAATGTCGAAGGCGGGCGCACCTTCATCAAGCCTGGATGCACCCGCAATGACCCTGTTTTACCTGAAACTCACCATCACCCCCCTGCTGATGTGGGCCATCTCCCTCGCCTCCCGGCGCTGGGGCGGCCTGCTAGGCGGTTTGCTGTCCGGCCTGCCGATCACCTCGGCGCTGGTGATGACCTTCCTGTGCCTGGAACAGGGCACGGCCTTCGCCCTGGGCGCACTGCCCGGCGCACTGGGCGGCCTGGCGGCGGTGCAGGCCACCTACACCGTCTACCTGCTGGCCACGCGCACACTCGGCATCGCCGTGGCCGTACTGCTGGCGTTGCTGTTCTATGGCCTGGCGGCCTATGCCTTTACCCACTGGGGCAGCCTGTACCTGTCGATTGCAGTGGCGTTGGTGCTGATCGGCGTGCTGATCCGCGCCAGCGGCCGCGAGCCCAAACCTGATACCTTGGCCCGCCCCCGGCACCGGCACTGGGAAATCCCGTTGCGCATGGTATCTGCCACTTCCCTGCTGATGATCACCACCAGCCTGGCCAGTTGGCTGGGCCCGGCGACCAGCGGGATGCTGGCGCCGATTCCGGTGATTGCGTGGCCACTGGTGGTGTTCGCCCATGTGCAGGGCGGGCGAGCCGGGATGGCGGCGATGGTGCGGGGCAATGCGATCGGCGCAGTGGGGGTGATTGCGTTCTATCTGGTATTGGCGGGGCTGCTGGAAACGTGGGGCGTTGGCGTGACCATCGGGCTGGCCATGCTGTGCGCTGTGGTGCTGACCATTGGACTGGCCGCCGTGTTGCGACGGCGTTGATAGACCATTGGGCTGCTGCGCAGCCCATCGCAGGCACGCCAGCGCCTGCAGGGACCGGGCGGACTGCTCGCACCCGGGCCTTAGTCGAACGCCCCGTTCAACACCTCATAGATGATACCGGTCGCCACGGCGACCAGTATCAGGTCTGCGCCTGCCTGCATCCATTCATACCCGTCATAGTGAGGCAACTGCCCCAACAGACGGCCATCCAGTTTCTTGGCGATACCGGGCGGCAGAGGCTTGCCGCGGGCCAGGTTCTTCTGAATGCCGGGAGGCAATGCCGGGCCCGGACTCCAGTAGTTGCGATGGCCACCGAGGATGCCCAGTACATCGCCACGGTCGATGGACGGGCCGCCGTGCCAGTTATTGCCGCCGGCGCTCTGCTTGTGGCCGCCCGGATTGCCCTGGCCCTGGGCATGCTGAGCCTGGCCCTTGCCGTGCCCCTGACCTTGGCCCTGGCCTTTGCCGTTACCCGGGTCGGCGAGCGCCGGGCCAGAGGCCAAGGCCACCGCCAATGAGGTGACAACGGCTGTCATGATTGTTGATCTGGCCATGTGAGCATCCTTTGCGCGAGAGGTTGCCTCACACTATAGACGGTGCGCACGCCTGCTTCACTTGCAACAGCCTCAGCAGAGAGGCTGACAAGGCAGGCACGCTCGGCCACAATCGGTCGCCTGGTCCACGCTGGGAAGCACTGCATGCTCACTACCCTCGCCATCGGCAACTACCGCTCGATCAACCACCTGGTCCTGCCGCTGGGCCAACTCAACCTGGTGACCGGCGCCAATGGCAGCGGCAAATCCAACCTGTACAAGGCACTGCGCCTGCTGGCCGAAACCGCACAGGGCGGTGTGGTCGAAGCCCTCGCCCGTGAAGGCGGGCTGGATTCGACCTGGTGGGCCGGCCCGGAAACCAGCGCACGAATGCGGCGCGGCGAAGTGCCCATCCAAGGCCAGCATCCGAGCGAAGCCAGGCGCCTGCGCCTGGGCTTTGCCACCGAGGACTTCGGGTTTGCCATCACCCTCGGCCTGCCAATTCCCCTGCCGTATCCGACCGCGTTCATGCTCGACCCCGAAATAAAGTGCGAGGCCATCTGGGGCGCTGGCGCCTATCGGCCCTCTTCCTTGCTGGTCGAGCGCAAGAACGCCCTGGTGCGGGCCCGCGAGGGCAACAGCTGGGCGGTGCTCGATCAGCATGCTGACAGCGGCGAGAGCTTCTTCAACATCGTCGGCCGGCCCCGCCAGGCACCGGAAATCGGTGACCTGCGCGCATTCATCAATAGCTGGCGGTTTTATGATCACTTCCGGATTGACCGTGATGCGCCTTGCCGTCAACCCCAACTGGGCACTCGCTCGCCGGTGCTGCATCACGACGGGCGCAACCTGGCCTCGGCGTTGCAGACCATTATCGAAATTGGCGATGTGGAGGATCTGGTGGAGGCGCTGAATGACGCGTTTCCCGGCAGCCGTCTGGAGATCAATGCGCCACCTGGCGGGCTGTTCAGTGTAAGGCTGCACCAGCACGGGCTTTTGCGCCCGCTCGAGGGTGCTGAATTGTCGGATGGCACCCTGCGCTATCTTCTGCTGATGGCCGCCCTGCTCACACCACGGCCGCCATCGCTGATGGTCTTGAACGAACCGGAAACCAGTCTGCACGCGGACCTGCTCCCGGCCTTGGCGCGGCTGATCATTCGTGCATCACGCCGTAGCCAGGTTTGGGTGGTATCGCACAGTGCGCCATTAATCAACGCGCTGGCAGCCTGTGACGGGTGCAATGTGCTAGAGCTGGAAAAAATACAAGGGCAAACCCAGCTGCGGGGGGTTGGGTTGCTGGATGAGCCGCTGTGGCGCTGGGCTGACTGAATTCAAGTGACGGTACGAACCCGGCATGACTAACCTGCCCCGGTAATCTCGTCCATGAACTGAGTAAGAAAGGTTTCAAGCCGGGTATGACGCTCGGCAGCGAGGCGAGCCCCTTCTTGGGTTTTAAAGCCCGAGGCGAGCTTGAGCAGTTTGGTCTGGAAGTGCTCGATGGCATACGCCCCGTCCTGGTACGCCCTCTGCTGCGCGGCAGGATTCTCGAAGTCATAGAGCGCCGACCCCATTCGCCCGGAGACGTAAAAACACCGGGCAATACCCACCGCGCCTATGGCGTCAAGCCGGTCACTGTCCTGAAGGATGCAGGCCTCACGTGTCAGCGGTTCGAACCCCGCCGAGTAACTGTGGGTTTTGATCGCATGCACTACCTGCTCAACACGCCCACTCGGCCAGCCCATCTCTGCAAGGGCTGATGCAGCCTTGTTCGCCGACAACGTCGAGGCCTGCCCACGTAACGGCGAATGCTTTTCCACTGCCACACAGTCGTGCAGCACCGTCGCCGCAAGCAAGATTTCAAGGTCGCCACCCTCTACCCGCTGGATCCGCTGCGCATTGACCCACACGCGATGAATATGGGCCAAGTCGTGGGAGCCATCACTCTGGTCGGACGGCAGATACTTCAGCAAGTCAGTGGCAAGAGACTGATAAGGGGCAAACGCTTCGCGGGTCATCTTCGATAGGTTCCATTTCCGGTGTGCCTCGCCAGGGCGACGCCTGATGCCCCCTGAGTTCGCAGATCAGAACACCGACCATCCGATTCGTGAACTCAGCAGCTCAAGCGCCGCCATCCCGGCCAGGGAGTTGCCCGCCGCATTCAGCTCTGGCGACCACACGCATACGGTGAATTGACCCGGCACGATCGCCACGATACCGCCACCCACGCCACTCTTGCCAGGCAAACCCACCCTGAAGGCGAAATTCCCCGCCTCGTCATACAGCCCGCTGGTGGCCATGATCGAGTTCACTTGTTGGGTCTGGCGCCGTGTCAGGATCTGCTCACCGCTGTGCTTGCAGAACCCATCATTGGCCAGGAAGCAGAAGGCCCGCGCCAGGTCCAGGCAGTTCATTTGCAGTGCGCAGTAACTGAAGTAACTGCGCAGCACCGTCTCGACCTCGTTATGGAAATTGCCAAATGACTGCATCAGGTACGCCATGGCAGCGTTGCGCGCGCGGAACTGATATTCCGAATCAGCGACCCGGGTATTGATCGAGATGTGAGGGTTGCCTGAAAGCCGTCGGACAAAATCGCGCATCGACAACGTGGGGGCCGCGAAGCGCGACTGATTGATATCGCAGATCACCAATGCCCCGGCATTGATGAACGGGTTACGCGGCCGCCCACGCTCGAACTCCAGCTGCACCAATGAGTTGAACGGCTGCCCCGAAGGCTCATGCCCCAACCGCTCCCAAATGGCTTCACCCGAATGGCCAATGGCCTGAACCAGGCTGAACACCTTGGAAATGCTCTGCACCGAGAATGGCACCTGCGCATCGCCTGCGCAGTGGTAACTGCCATCGTTGCCATAGACAGCGATGCCCAACTGGTTCGCCGGCACGTCAGCCAGCGCGGGAATGTAGTCAGCGACTTTGCCCTTGCCGATCAAGGGACGTACTTCTTCGAGAATCTCGTTCAACAGCGTTTGCATGGAAGGCCCTGTATCAATCCCCAGACGACGGCGAGGGGCAGTCTTCTTGACGAAAATTGAGCGGGAGAGATCACACATTCAGAAACAAATCACCGTCAGCGTCATCATCGCCAGGAAGATCGCCGTGCGTTATGGCCTTGAAGGCAGCTGTAAAAAGCTGCGAGGGCCGGCCACGCGCCGCACCGATGATAATCCACAAGGCAATCTGTCGGCCGTGATGGCGGCAAGCATCATTTCATTCGGGTTCGTGTTCCTCCACCCGTTCATGGATGGGAACGGGCGCTTGAAAACGGCCTGTTGCTTCCTGTTTCGGTTGCCATGAAACGCGAAGAACGCCTGTATCTGGAGACACTTCAGGGATATTCCGGGCCCGTGCGAGAATACTGGCAAGTGCAATGGATCGATCACGAGCAGTTTACATTTGAGTTCATCGGAGCTGACGCGATCTGCCGATTCTGGGATGCCACGCAGTGCGTTGTATTCACCTGCGCTGGAGGTCGAGCTGCGCGATGAGACGGCCTTTCTGGAAAACTATGACGCCGTCTACAGGGCCGTTGATGAGCGATTCGATGTTCGCGGCAGCGACCTCGCAAACTTGGTCATGATGTGCCTGAGCAATGGCGGGAGCGTGTCAAACAATCGGCGTAAGCAGTACCTGTACAGGGTCCCCGAGGCGGTGTTCGACTACATCGAGCTGACCGCGCAACAAGTGCTTGCCGCCCAGCGCTCAGCCGCTCAAGCGCATCAGGGAGCAGAGACACAGACGGATGCATAGTGTTGAGTGGGAGAGCGTCTATTCATGGAACGAAAAGCAAGCCGCGCAGCCCCGCGACTGGGTTATCCGTAGCGCTCACCCTGGCAGGGTAGAACGGATCGAAGCGTGGATTGGGGTTTCAAAAAACAATGAATACGGCGAGCGCACTGAGCAGCAAACAGAGGCTCGCGACAGCTGTGAGATGCACGCGCATCGGCAGATACCACCCAGGCATCGCTTGCGCCAGTTTGCGATCCTGCCAAAGATGGCCGATAAAACCAAAGGTCAACACCAGACATCCCAATGGCACAGGCAGCAACGTGCCAACCCAACCGATCAGGGCCGGTATAACGCTCCACACCAGTCGCTCTTGACGCTGCTTCGCGGGCAAACCCTGCAACGTCATGGCAAACCCCCAGTGCAGGGCACCGACGAAGCTCAATATCACCGCGCCATAGCCAACCAGCATCATCGAGAAAAACGCTCGATACTCAGCCCAAAAAAGGATGAGCAGCGTCAAACCAATAAACGGCAGCAGACCGCCGTAACCCAGGACAGCGAAGCGGCTTGGAGATATCGCAGTAGCATCGGTATTCATCTGGGCGCCCCTTCGCGACGGTTCAGGACCGGGTGTCAATTGTGTCGTCCAATGAGGTTCAGGAATTCGTGTCGCGTCGAGGGTGCGTCGCGAAATGCACCTAACATCACGGATGAAATCATCACCGAGTTCTGCTTCTCTATACCGCGCATCATCATGCACATATGCTTGGCTTCGATCACGACCGCTACCCCTGCGGCATCCGTGACTTCCTGCACGGCATACGCAATTTGCCGCGTGAGGTTTTCCTGTATCTGTAAACGACGGGCGAACATATCCACCACGCGTGCAACCTTGGAAAGCCCTAACACGCGCCCTGTTGGCAGGTACGCGACATGAGCCTTGCCAATGAACGGCAGCATGTGGTGTTCGCACAATGAGTAGAGCTCAATGTCACGCACCACAATCATTTCATCGTTTTCACTCTCGAACAGAGCACCGTTTACGACCTCGTGAAGATCCTGGGCATACCCGTTGCACAAGTACTGCATCGCTTTTGCCGCACGCCGGGGTGTGTCCAGAAGCCCTTCGCGCTGCGGGTTCTCACCAATGCCGACGAGGATTTCATGAAAGTGCTCGGCTAACGAATGTGACATTTGGACTCCTCACCGCTACAACGGTGCCCGCCATCGGGATGTGGTAGCCAGGCCAAGTGTGGCCTCAATCGACAGAACAGCCTGTAAAGAACCGAAAACAGGGGACGTAGCGGACGCCAGGCCAGTGGCGCGACCCACAGGCCCACATCCGCAGCACGCCAACTCCACAAGGTGGCATCCAAGCCTGTAACCCAGTGCCCGCTCGCGAACCTTCCATGCAGGCACGACCTCAGTTGCTCGACTGCCAAGCCCAACGCCCCTGCATCGAAATCATCAGCACTGATGTCAACCAGGATGAGCTTTCCCCCGGTCGATTTCCTGCGCAGGAAGGCGATCTCCCGAGCGCACAAGGGGCAGGCGCCGTCAAAGTACAGCGTGAAGGGCCACTGGCAATACATGTACAAAGCCTCATTCTTGTACAGGTTTTTTGTACAAGTTAGCTGAAACACGGAAATTCGCAATGGGCGTGACAGCTTTCGGCGACGGCAGCCAGGCGGACCGGCATTTTGATACAAACAATGCCTGCCGCGAGTACTGCTCGCCCGGGGGCTGCACATGCAGGCCTTACCACAAAGCCGGAATCGGATTTGCTAAGATCGCGGCATTCCGCTGGGTGAACTGCGTATTCACTCGAGCCCTTTGCAGCCTGCTGGAAGACCTGATGAACAAACTGATTCTGCCTTTCGCTATCTTCGTTAGCGTCATCATCACTGGGAAGATCGCCGAGCATTACGGCCTGGAGGGCAGCTGGAAAGTCGGCCTGCTGTGCCTCGTGGCAGCTATCGTCCAGATCGCGGTTACCCGCTTTCAGCGCCACCAGCGGCAGAAAGCCCAGCTTTAAAGGGCGCGAGGCATTGCTAACGTCAGTGGGTGATCACGTTATGGGGACTTTTCTTTCACCCAATTTTCACAGTGGCTTGGGCAGGATGAAGCTATCCCTACGTGATAGTACTTTGCCCGCCTCGGCGGGCTTTCTTTTGCCCGCCTGTTTCCTGTTTAGGTTTTTGAGGAACGGGAGCGGGTCGAAAAATCAGAAATAACCCCTTCCTTGTAGGCCATTTCCCAAAGATACTCCTCGCGCCTGATTTTCGTTGCACATGGAAATAGTCAGCCCTAGTCTCGGCCTGTCGCTACCCATTGGCGGCACGGTTTTGACAGACCGTGGTTCACTGAGAGCATGTGCAATGCCAGTTATGGCAGCTGTGCGTGGGGCACCTTCGTGTGCGCCGGGATTCTCAGTGCCCCCGGTCTGTCAACCCACAAACAGCTGCCACCCTTCCGTTTGACAGCGGTACTGCGGCAGCCCTGTAAGGCACTGAGAGGGTTTATGCTGAAAATAGTACCTGATCCACCGCACAACGTTCTTTCCCTGGAAGACACCCTGATTCAGGCTACGGACTACGCGTTATGCGCGACGACCGTCGTGCATCAGGCAATGCTGCTGCAGCCCAAGTCACCCGCGTCGATTCTGATGATGACCTCGATGCATGAACTGGAGACCTTGAGAGCTTTGCTCGAGTCCGCAATAGCCCAAGTGCAGATGCCCAGTGAGCCTCGGACTATGCATTGACGTGTCGCTGATGTACTGCCTGGGCCGGCCTCTCTGCGGATACCCCCTCCCAGGCACTCCCTCAGCCTTGAAGACTGCCGTGCTCCTGTAGGAGCGGTTCACCCGCGAATAGGCCCGTACAGGCTGAAGCAATCTTGGGGAAACTGAACAATGTCCACAGAAGAAACCAAATTCACCGTCGGCAAAACCACCTTCTACCAAGGTGAAAACCAGACCCATCCCCTCTTCCGCATCGAAGCCGGCATACCTTGCCAGAGTGCCCGTGAACAGGCTTCGGAGCTGATGGGCTATGCACGGGACATGACCCTGGATGGATTGATGGAAGACAAACCTCAGTTGATCTGGGCTTCGCACTACCTTTGCGCGTTGGCCAAGGCACTGATGGATGATGCTGAACTGGGCATGATGCGCTGAATGACTCATCATTGACTGGGTGCCTTCAAGACCTATGCGACTCCCGATTTTGAAGGCGACCCAACGACCTAGCTCCTTGCCTCTTTTCTCGCTGGACGCGGTCCAAGATTCAGTTCCATCGATTGCGACATCAAAGCCGAACCTTCACGCAAAGGCTCCGGCGCGCCAACTGCATGAAATCCGCTCGCTTTGTACAAGTTCATCGCCGGGCTATCTGCAATCGTCACACCCAGACGAACACGTGCCGCACCGTGATCTTCAGCCCATTTGATAGCTCTCTCAAGCAAGGCACTCCCAACTCCGATCCCACGTGCATCAGGCGTAACCCACATCTGGAAAATCTCGACAACGCCTAGCTCAACGTCGGATGCCTTGCACCACACCAAGCCACACGCCTCATTATTCCAATGAGCGAAGAAAGCTTGAGCAGTGCTGGAGCTAGCGACGGCTGATACGCGGGCTCGCCAATCATCGTCGTCCCGGCCTGATTCGCGCTCATGAGTACTCGCGAAAGCCTCCTGAGAGTCACGCAGGGCCCGCAGACGTAGATCCCGATAAGATTGCCAATCAGTTGCTGCTACAGGGCGAATAGCGAGCATACCACCTCCATTGTGCATTGCTTCAGCGAGAGCTAATGGCGCGTCAGAAGATATTCGTATTATTGGATTGAGCGCTGTATTTAGGCTACAACCCGGGTACGCTTGGATGTGTATGCCTACTGAGGTTCGATGACCCATCGTCCGCGTAACATGCCTTTCAGCTCATCGACACTGAGGGTCATGTCGCGCTTGCGGTGGACTACCGCATGACAGTTGGCACATAACGTTACGAGGTCTGTCTCAGGATTCACAGCCTGTTCTCCACCAAATTTCGAAATAGGTACTACGTGATGAACGTGAATGAAGCCCTTTGCATGTTCGCCGTAAGCCTGCTCGAAATCAAAACCGCATGCTTTGCAGTCAAGCCCGTGAATAGCGATGGCCTTCATCCTAAGATCTTTCCGGCGTTCGTATCGGGTTCCAAAGTAGCTTGTCTTGCTGCCTTCATTAGCCGATTCAAATGTAATCGGATCGTCTTCTGACTGCGGTAGAGCAGTATCCAACCGCGGATCTAAAAGCTTCGCGTGGCTTAAGATAGCGTCGTAATCAGACTGAGAAATGAGCCGAACCCCGTCACGCCAGTAGTTACTCGCGCGGCTGCCGGGGATAGTCTCCCTGTACGCGCCGTCGATTTTGGCGGGAACAGCGCTTTCAAATGGAATGAAATTTTCAATCAAAGCAAAAAGATCACCCTTATTACTACTGCTATCTGCGTAGACCTTGCCTATACGTGCCTTGCCAAAATAGTGCGGATTGGCACAAAGACGGACCGAGGCAAAGGCTTTATCTTTGATACGCCCTTTGTAGTAAACAACCTCGGTTCCCTGAGCGAGCAAGGTTTGGTAACGCTTGGGGAAGTGATAGACAGCGCCTGTCTGGTCTTCCCACTGTGATGTATCGTTTTCAACGATGACGACGGGCATTCCATTTTCCTCTCGACTGACGGCAGAAGCCTATCAAAAAAGAGGAATTTTCCTACAGCGCAGTGGAAAAAGGACAACATTCCTGCGTGATCACAGTCGCCCTAACCGCTCAAGCGAATTCTCTGCAAGGGTGGTTTTGCGTAGCTCAACGGTTTTCAAGATAGTGGTATAAGCGTCCAATCCATGCGGTTTCAGTGACGTATTCGATTCAAAAAAAGACGAAACGGCACGGCTACAGACCGTTTCGCTCAAACCTGTCCCCAGGGGAAATTGCGTTTCTCGTTGGGTTTATGAATTCCATTTCTTTCTTGCGCGCTTCGAGCCTGAAGAGGGATGACACCGGGCGAGTGTCGACGGCAGCACAGCCACTAAACTTGAGGGCTGATGGCAGCTTTGGCCTCAGAAGCGCTCATCACCGATAGCCGGCAAGATCAGCTCCCGTACAAACGAAGCCCCGGACAAGCGCAACAGCGCGTCGACCATAGTGACCACATCATGCACCGGTACCTGGCGCCGCTCGCCTCGTGCTGCGGCTTGCGCCAATGGCGTGTTCAGGAAGTCGTCGGTATTCAGATAACCCAGTTGAAGCACGGTCACCGCCAGGTTGTCATCCCTGAAACCTTCGCGCAGCGCATCAGCCATGCCGTTGAGGGCGAACTTTGAGGCGCCGAACGCTACCTCCGGGCGCCCACTCTGGCGAAGAGCTGAGGTCGAACCGGTGAGGATCAACTGCGGCCGGGGCGCACCAAGCAACTTGGGCACCAGGCGCTTGAGCAAAAGCAGCGTGGCTGTGATATTCACCTCGACCAGCCTGGTGATCGATTCGTCGCTGTCGTCAAGGAATGCATAGTGCTCGCTGAAGGCGTGTTCTTCCCAGATGCCAACGTTGTAGATCAGGACATCCAGATCGGCAGGTGCCCGATCCGCGATCTGTGCTACAGCCGCCGCTGGCTTGGCAAGGTCGGCATCGACCCACTGCAGGTCGATGCCCGGGGCAAGGGCCAGGTCTGACGGCTGTTTGCGTGATACGCCGATCAGCGTGTCCCCTGGCTTGCCGAGCCCTTCGAGCAAAGCCCGGCCCAACCCTCTGCCAGCGCCTACGATCATCATCTTCATCTGTTGCTCCTTTTAACTGAAATGCTCCAAGCTTTCCTGGGCCGTTCAACTCCAGCGGACATTCAGTACGACGAAGTGCAGCAGGATCCAGACCATCAACAGCAGATGGGTCAGTTGCAACCCTTCCTGGCGGATCCAGTAGCCGAACCATATCCCGCCCAGCAGCATCGCGAGCAGGAACCCGAGCGCTGCGCTCAAGGCCAGGTTCAACCAGGGCCGCGCTACCTCCAAGCCGGCGCCAAGCAGCAGTTCATAGCACCCCACCCAGGCCGCGAGAGCGGCGGCTGCCTGTGTCAGCACTATGATCGACAAGGCCAAGCGATGGATGGCGTGGGAGGTCATCGCTCGCACCAGCAGAGGGAGGCTGATTGCGGGAGGTTGGGCCAGCGGCGCCATCGACATGGTCTCCCCGATCGCCCCGGCTGAGCTGGCAAAGGCATGCAGGTTGTTGATCAGGCTGATACTCAGCCACAGGCTCAAGCCAATACAGCAGGTGATCTGGAAAATCAGCAGTGAAGTCGGAGTGTCCATTCCTGGTCCTTTGTGAGTTCGTTTCCGAAAGCAGCGAGAGCGTCCGGACGCCACTCTAAAACCTTGACTTAACTCGAGGTCAATACCGGTTTTCCAATAAGGCTGCCTGGGGCGACAACCTCAACCGTTCGTTCAAGCCATCTGTAGGTCTGAGAAGTTTGTCGAGGTCTTGGGCGACCGACCGAGCCGCGTCGATCAACGCCACAGGTATTACCCACTGGAGGATCCGGGATAGAGCCAACCGGTTTGCTATGCTCTCTATTCCGGCTGGCTTGGCCTGAAGGCGCCGAGCGTGTGCGGCATTGGTCAAGATGCTTGAGAGTTTTCTATCCGCGTTTGTGGAAAAAATCGAACCAAGGAGTGGAGTAACAGACATGCCAGCTTGTCCCCTACCCTCTGATGAAGCACTTCGTCAGCGCACACTTGATGACATGGACTTGGTCGATACGCCGGCCGAGCATTATCTTGATACCTTGGTACGACTCACCCAAGAACTAGCCCAGGTGGAGACCGTTCTGATCAGCCTAATCGATCAGGATCGGCAGTGGTTCAAGGCTCGGATCGGCATCGAGGTAAGCGAGACGAAGCGCAATGTGTCCTTTTGCGGCTACGCGATTCTCGGTGAAGATACCTTGATGGTTTCCGACGCCAGGTGCGATTCACGCTTCGAGGACAATCCCCTCGTGCTGAACCCACCCTATATCCGGTTCTATGCGGGCCACCCGTTACGTGCCTCAAATGGCAAAGCCATCGGCACCCTGTGCATGTTCGATCCTCGGCCGCGGAAGCTCAGCGAAGCGCAACAGGCTAATTTTCGGGACTTAGCCACGCTCACCGAGGGTTATTTGCAACTGCGGAGCCTAGCTCAGGTCAATCGCGCCTTGCGTGTTGAAATGGATCGCGGGCAGCGCAGGGCTTTGCTTGATCCTTTGACACAACTATGGAACCGCGGGGCATTGGCAGCATTTCAGAACCGAGAACTTCGTTTGGCTGAGGAGCGAGGTTTACAGCTAGGTGCCGTATACGCAGACCTCGACCGTTTCAAATCCGTCAATGACGAGCATGGCCACGATGCCGGCGATAAAGTGCTCTGCGAGTGCGCCCGCCGACTGCGGGCTACGCTGCGACCAGATGACCTGCTGGTACGCCAGGGAGGAGAGGAATTCGTGGCCCTGCTACGGGTTAAAGACAGCCAAGAATTAACGCAGATTGCGGAGCGCTTGCGTCAGTCAATCGGCAGCGCGCCATTTTTGTTGCCCGGCGGCCCTCGGAAGATGACCATTAGCATCGGATGCGCCCTGCTCACTAATGGTGAGCAGGTTGATGATGCAATAAAACGCGCTGACGGCGGTCTCTATGCGGCCAAACACGGGGGACGTGACCAGGTTGTCTATGTGCCAGCGTTATCCTGAGGACTTTAAGACTCGGTAACATGGAGCGAGATTCCCCTATACGAGAGCGTCTCATCTGAACCGGCGTTCGCTAAGGGAACTCCGAACAAGTTGCCTTGAACGCGTAATGAGCGGCGTTTTGACGCCGCCCGACCATTTTCAGCCCTCAATCAGCTCAAAGCCAGGGCTTTGCCCTGGCTCTTGCGCGCTACAGGCGTACCTCTCCTGCAGTGGTCAATAATTGCCTGCTGCGGGAGAGGTGGGCCCGTGAGGGCAGAAAACCAAGACCGTGCCTTGGTTATCCAGTAATCAGCGGCTGAAAATCAGGCTTTTCGGCATCCACAATCCGTCCATTTCCGGCTGATGGACAACTTGTTCGGAGTTTCCCTAAATGGGTGTCCGGTTTTATTAGACCACTACATAGCGATAGATTTGTACGCTGCAACCAATGCTCCCTCTATCACTTTCTCCCCGCCTCTCGAACTATATGTTTCAGATAGTTCAAGGCGCCTGAGTTGGCATCAATATCATGTAGACTAACCATCAGCAGTTCACTCGTTGGCGCATCGCTTGGCAATGAGCGAGAAACAACATCCTTGGGCATGAAGTTTTCGGCATAGGCCGGCAGCAACGTATAGCCCAGCCCGGCAGCCACCAGGTTAATGCTCATCAGTGGATTGGACGACGGGTAGACATGCCCCGATGTGACGTCATGGCGAGCTAGGTACTGCGCCAGCGCATCGTGGATCGAACGCCCGTAGCCCGGATCGATGTTGATCGCCGGCAAGTTGTCCAACTGACTGGGCGTGATGCTGGGAGCCGCCACCAGCGGGTGATCGTGTGGCAGGTAGACGCGAAACTGCTCCACCAATACCACTTCGCTGTGCAGGTTGGCGGCGCGTACCGGGCCGCGCATGAAGCCCAGCTCGATTTCACCACGCGCCAGCGCCACCTCCTGCTCTTCGGAAGTCAGGCTGCGCAGGACGATATCCACCTCGGGAAACGACACCCGGAATATCGGCAAAACGCTGGGGAAAATGCGCACTTCGGCGGCCGGCACGAAGCCGATGGTGATGCGCTCGCGCTGGGAAGCGGCCTTGGCGGCACGCGCCACGGCCATCTCGACGTGCCCGAGGATCTGCCGGGCCTCATCCAAGAATACTACCCCGGCCGGCGTCAGCTCGACCTTGCGCCGGGTACGGGTGAGCAAGGCAAAGCCGATCTCCAGCTCCAGGTTGCGAATCTGCTCGCTCAACGACGGCTGCGAGGTAAACAGGCGAGTAGCGGCGCGAGTGAAGCTGAGTTCTTCGGCGACGGCGACGAAGAAGCGCAAGTGGCGCAGTTCCATTTGGTTTTCCTTGGAATCGTTCAGACAGGGCGCAGGGCCGGTCAACCAGTTATAGGTCTAACCGATAAATAGATCCAAAGAAAGTATTTCTTCATTCGCCCTCACTCTCCTAGATTTACCGAATCTGTTGGCACCAACAGCTCATTCGACAATAAAAACACACCCTTCTTGTAAGCGGTGAGGAGAATAAGAGTGGCTATCACCCCAGAACAATTCGAGGCTTTGGTCGACGCCCGTAACGGACGTATCACCCCTGCTATCTATACCGACCCGCAGATCTATGAGCTCGAGCTCGAACGCATCTTTGGTCGCACCTGGCTGTTCCTCTGCCATGTCAGTCAGATCCCCAAGCCCGGTGACTTTTTCAATACCTACATGGGCGAAGACCCGATCGTGGTCGTGCGTCAGAAAGACCGCTCGATCAATGCCTTCCTCAACCAGTGTCGGCATCGTTCGATGCGCGTGTCCTACGCCGACTCGGGCAACACCAAGGCATTCACCTGCCCCTACCACGGCTGGAGCTACGGCACCGACGGCGAACTGATCGACGTGCCGCAGGAGCCGCGTGCCTACCCGCAGGGGCTGTGCAAGAAGCAATGGGGCCTGCAGGCGGTGACCCGCGTGCGCGAATACAAGGGCCTGGTATTCGGCAACTGGGACGCCGAGGCACCTGAACTCGAAGACTACATGGGCGACATCGCCTGGTACCTGGACGGCGTGCTCGACCGCCGCGAAGGCGGTACCGAAATCATCGGCGGCGTGCAGAAGTGGACCATCGACTGCAATTGGAAACTGCCCGCCGAACAGTTCGCCTCCGACCAGTACCACGCCCTCTACTCACACGCCTCGGCGGTGCAGGTGCTGGGGCAGGCGCCCGGCAACACGGAAAAGGCCCTGGGCTCTGACCAGACGGCGCGCCCGGTCTGGGAAACCGCCAAGGACGCCGTCCAGTACGGCCAACGCGGCCATGGCAGCGGGTTCTTCTTCACCGAAAAGCCCGACGCCAACGTGTGGGTAGACGGCGAGGTATCGCGCTATTTCCGTGACACCTTCGACGAGGCCAAGGCGCGCCTGGGCGAAATCCGCGCACTGCGCCTGGCCGGCCACAACAACATGTTCCCGACCCTGAGCTGGCTCAACGGCACCGCGACGATCCGCGTGTGGCACCCGCGTGGGCCGAACCAGGTGGAGGTGTGGAACTTCTGCATCGCCGACGCTGCGGCACCGGACGACGTCAAGGCTGCCTTCGAACGCAGCGAAACCCGCGCCTTCGGGCCGGCCGGGTTCCTCGAGCAGGACGATTCGGAGAACTGGACCGAAATCCAGAAGGTCTTGCGTGGTAAACGTGCCCGCAACGCCACCCTGTGCATGGAAATGGGCCTGGGCAACGAGAAGCTGCGCGAAGACATGCCTGGCATCACCAACTACATCTTCAGCGAAACCGCGGCACGCGGCCTCTACCAGTATTGGGTGGACCTGCTGTTGTCGCCGTCCTGGGACGAAGTGAAGCGTCGCACCGAAGCCTATGAACAGGAGCTGGTGAAATGAACGACGCCGCGATCCGCGACCCGCTCGCGCCCAACACGCAACCGATCGTCGATGCCCAGACCCACCATGAAATCGCCGACTTCATCTTCCAGGAGGCCGAGTTGCTGGATGACTGGCGCTTTCGCGACTGGCTGATCGTCGTTGCCCAGGACATCAGCTACACCATGCGCACCGGTGCCAACGCACAAACCCGCGACCGCCGGCGCAAGGTCGGTCCGCCCACCACATGGATCTTCAACGACAACTGGCACCAGCTCGAGCGCCGTGTCGCACGCCTGGAAACCGGCATGGCCTGGGCCGAAGAGCCCCCTAGCCGCACCCGCCACTTCGTCAGCAACCTGCGCATCCGCGCAACCGAAGACGGCAAGGGTTTCGAGGTGCGCAGCAACTACCTCCTGCACCGTTCGCAGAAGGAAAAGGACAATGTCAGCTACCACGGCATGCGCATCGACCGCCTGCGCCGCGCCGACAACAGCTTCGGCTTCGAGATCTACCACCGCGACATCGCCCTCGACCAGGTGGTGATCACCTCGCACAACCTCAGCGTGCTGTTCTGAAACGCGGGGCTCCTGCCCCGCATCCAGACTCTCCCGAATACCGGTACCCCTACCATGACCACTTTCAGCGTCTGTGAAACCCACGCGCTCGCCGATGGCGAAGCCGTGACCGTGCAAGCTGCCGACCGGCTGATCGCCGTGTTCAACGTCGGCGGCGAATTCTATGCCCTGGACGATCGTTGCAGCCACGGCAACGCCTCCATGTCCGAGGGCTACATCGAAGACGATGCTACCGTCGAATGCCCGCTGCATGCTGCGCGGTTCTGCCTCAAGAGCGGTGCGGCCCTGTGCCAGCCCGCCACCGACCCACTGCGCACCTACCCGGTCAGCATCGTCGACGACATCATCCACGTGGTGCTGGAGGACGCGGCATGAGCGGCTGGTTGCAGGATGAAGTGGTGCTGATCACCGGTGGCGGCTCGGGCCTGGGCCTGGCGCTGGTGGAACGCTTCCTGGCCGAAGGGGCGAAACTCGCGGTGCTGGAGCGCTCCCCAGAAAAATGCGCGATTTTGCAGGCACACTTCGCCGGTGATGTGGTCGTCACCCAGGGCGACGTGTGCAGTAGCGCCGACAACCAGCGTGCGGTGGATGCCGCCGTGGCGCGCTTCGGCAAACTCGATTGCTTCGTCGGCAACGCCGGCGTGTGGGATCACGGCGTGCGCCTGCTCGACACCAATGCGGAGAAACTCGCCCAGGGCTTCGACGAGCTGTTCGCAATCAACGTCAAGGGCTACCTGCTGGGCGCCAAGGCCGCTGCCGCCGAACTGGTCAAGTCGTGCGGCAGCATGATCTTCACCCTCAGCAACTCGGCGTTCTACCCCGAAGGCGGCGGGCCGCTGTACACCGCCAGCAAGCACGCGGCGGTCGGCCTGATCCGCGAGCTGGCCTTCGAGCTGGCGCCCAAGGTACGGGTCAACGGCGTAGGGCCGTGCGGCATGAACACCGACCTGCGTGGCCCCACCGCGCTGGGCCAGCAGGACACCCGCATCATGGATTCGCGCTCGCCGGATACGATCAAAGCGATCCTGCCGCTGCAGTTCTTCCCCGATGCCAGCGAATTCACCGGGCCGTTCGTACTACTGGCCTCGCGGCAGAACAACCAGACCTTGAGCGGCGTGATGATCAACGCCGACGCAGGCCTGGGCATTCGCGGCATCCGTAATGTCGCCGGAGGGCTGGCACTATGAACACGCGCATCGTGATCATCGGTGCCGGCCAGGCCGGCGCCAACGCAGCCATGGCCTTGCGGCGCCAGGGCCATGCCGGGCCCGTGGTGCTGGTCGGCGAGGAAGTGCACCTGCCCTACGAGCGCCCGCCGCTGTCCAAGGACGCCTTGCTGCAGCCGCAGCAAGGCAAACTGGCCCTGTACACGCACGAGCAATTCGCCGAGCAGGACATCACCTTGAAACTCGGCCTGCGCGCCACCGCCATCGACAGCCAGACCGGCACCGTCAGCCTGGCCAACGGCGAGACGCTGGCCTACGACAAGCTGCTGCTGACCATCGGCGCTCAACCCCGGCGTCTGCCGGCACTGGACGCCCTGGGCGAGTGCACCCATGTGCTGCGTACCTTGGAGGATGCCCAGCAGATACGGGCCCAGGCACAGGCCGGCAAGCGAGCCCTGCTGGTCGGCGCTGGGGTGATCGGGCTGGAGCTTGCCTCCAGCCTGAGCGAACTTGGGCTGCAGGTAGCCGTGGTCGACCCGGCGCGGCGTGCCATGCTGCGCAATTCGCCGGAACCGATAGGGGCTTTCCTGCAAGCGACCCATGAGGCTCGCGGCGTGCGCTTTCACTTCGCAACCGGTGTCCGGGCTGCCGAGCGACGCGGCGATGCCATCCATCTCATCCTGGACAATGGCACGCAACTGCAAGGCGACCTATTGGTCTACGGCATCGGCGTGAGCGTGGACACCACCCTGGCCGACAGCGCCGGCCTGCGCTGCGAACAAGGGGCAATCGTGGTCGACGAGCGCTGCCGTACCTCGCAAACCGGTATCTACGCCGCCGGCGATGCCGTGATGCAGATTGACGCCGACGGCCAGCGCTCTCGCATCGAAAGCTGGGAGAATGCCAACCTGCAAGCCGCCGCCGCAGTGTCCGACATGCTCGACCAGGACCTTGCCCCACCCACGGTGCCGTGGTTCTGGACCGACCAGTGCGGCTACAACGTGCAGTTCGCCGGCGATATGGCGGCGCCGCACTGGTTGCTGCGCGGTACCCCGGGCCAGGGGCCCTTCGTGGCGCTCGGCCTGGCCGATGGCGCCATCGTCGGCGCGGTCACGGTCAACGCCGGCAAGGACATGCGCCCGGCGAAGGAACTGATCGCCAGGCGCGCGCAGGTGGATGAGGCGCTGTTGCGCGACCCAACCGTCGCCCTTCGCCAGCTGGCAAAGGCGTCCTGACCCCGGACGTCCGACCGGCACCTACCAGAGCTTGACCGTGTAATCCACATTGACCCGCAACTCGTTGTCGTCCCGGTGCGTGGCGCCGGGCAGGAAGTCGTTGCGGTACCAGGCGTGGCGCAAACGCAGCGCCACGCCCTTGAACGTGCCCTGCTGCACGACATACGACAGCTCGACGTCTTTCTCGCTCTCGCTCAGGCCGCCGCCACCGAAGCGCGCCAGCTCAATGTTGTCGCCACGCACATAGCGCAGCATGCCCTTGAGCCCAGGCACGCCAAATGGGGCGAAGTCCTGGTCGAATTTGACCTGCCAGCTGCGCTCCTTGGGGTTGATGAACTCGGAGCTGAGCGTACCTTCGGTGATCACCAGCGGCTCGGTACCGTACAGGTAGGGCATCGCAGTGTCGCCCTCGAGCTGCATGTAGCCAACGCCCAGGCTGTGGCTGGCCCAGGCGTAGGTGAGCATCAGCGCGGTGTTGCGGTTGTCGACCGGGCCGGCCTTGGCGGTGCCGTCCTCGCCGGTGACGAACAGGCGCAAATCACTCTTCAGGCGGCCCGCGCCGAGCGGGCGATCGTCGACGAACCCGAAGTAGTCCTTGCGGTACAGCTGGTCGAGCTCGGCGTGGTAGTAGCGCAGGGTCAAGGTGTCGGACCAGGCGTAGTCGCCGCCGAGGAAGGTGAAGCGATCGGAGGTGGCTGCGCCGTTGAAACGGCCGTTGGGCGCGGCGACGCTCATCTTCTGGTAGTCGGTGGAGTCGCGCAGATTGATGCGGTCGAGCCAACCGGCATGCAGGCTCAGGCGGTCGAAGTCGCTGGAGCGCAGGTAGGCGCCGCGGAAGGTCTGCGGCAGCAGCCGGGTCGGGCTGGCGAAGGCGATCGGCAGGAAGGTGCTGATGGTGCCGCCTTGCAGCTCGGTACGCGAGATGCGCATCTTGCCAGTCAGGCCGAGTTCGGAATAGTCGTCGGCAGGCTCTCGGGTGACCGGGTCGTAGGGCAGCAGGCCGGTACCGACGCGATCGGGCGAGGAGTCGAGCTTGACCCCGAGCATGCCCTTGGCGTCCAGGCCGAAGCCCACCGGGCCCTCGGTGAAACCGGAGCTCGCGTTGAGGATCAAGCCCTGGGCCCATTCGCGAGCAGCCGCTTGCGGGGTCTGGCCCACGTAGTTGCGATCGAAGTAGTAGTTACGCAGCACCAGCTCGGCATGGCTGTCATCGACGAAGCCAGCGGCGTGGGAGGGGTTGGCGCAGAGCAGGCCGATGGCCAGGGCCAGGCAGGTTTTTGGGGCCTTGTACATGGTCACTTCACTTTCTTGTAGTTGTAGGGTGCCCTGCCGCGTGAGCAGCAGGGGAACAAGCAAGGTTGGACGGCGGGCGGGGTCAGGCCGGGCGACGGCCGATCAGGCGGAACAGCGCCAGGCCGGCGATCACCACCCCCGGTGCCGAAGCCATCAGCACCCCGGCCGAACCGGCGCCGAGGGCGAGCATCTGCCCGGCTACCAGCGGGCCGCTCATGGCCCCCAGACGCCCGACCGCCACCGCTGCACCAACGCCGGTGGCGCGCACGCGGACCGGGTAGAAGTGCGGCGCCAGGGCATACAGCACGCCCTGCCCGCCAGTGGCGAAGAAGCCGGCGAAGAAACCGGCGACCAGCATAGTCGCCAGCACGCTGGCCAACCCCAGGCCCGCCAGGGCGGCGAGCAGGCCGACGTATACCAGGGCGGCGGTTACCCCGGCCGACAGGCGCTCGAGTACCTGGCCGAGGATCAACGTGCCGATGGCCGCGCCGATCTGCAGGGCGAACATCACCCAGCTGGCGTCATGGCTGCTGAAGCCCTGCCCGACCAGCAGGCTCGGCAGCCAGTTGATCAGGATATACACCACCATCAGGGTGAAGAAGTAGCTCAGCCACAGCAGCCAGGTGGCGCGTTGACCGAACAGCTCGCGACGCAGGCTCGGCGTATCCTCGGCCTGGCCGGTGGCGCGGAACTGGCCCGATTCGGGCAGGTAGGCCACCAGCAGCGGCAGGATCAGCAGCGGCCCAGCGCCACCGACATGGAACACCGTTTGCCACTCGCCGCTGTAGCCGGCGATGCCGATGCCGGCAGCCATCGCCGCGCCCAATGGCACGCCGCAGTACATCAGGCTGACCGCGCTGCCACGCAGGCGCTGGCCGGCGGTTTCGCTGCACAGGGCGATCAGGTTGGGCAATGCGGCGCCCAGCCCGACACCGGTGAACAGCCGCGCCAGCAACAGGCTGGGCAGGCTCCAGGCATGGGCCGTGGCCAGCGAGAACAGGCCAAACAGCGCCACCGAGCCGATCAGGATGCGCTTGCGCCCGAAACGGTCGGCCAGCCAGCCGCCGACCAGGGCGCCAGGCAGCAGGCCGAGGATGCCGGCACTGAAAACCCAGCCCATTTTCAGCTTGTCCAAGCCGAAGGCACTGGCCATGCCTGGGGCGGCGATGCCGGCAGCTTGCAGGTCGAGACCTTCGAGCAGGGCGACGAGGAAACACAGGCCGATGGTAAAGGCCACGCGAGGCGGGTTATTGGCAGATGTCATGAATCACCCATGTTGTTTTTGTGTTGGGTTGAGTTGGCAACGGAGCGCTGTGCACCCATTCGCGGGACAAGCCCGCTCCCACAGGCGCTGCATCCTCCTTGTGGAGCGGGCTTGCCTCGCGATGGGCCGTGCAGCAGCCCTGTTTCTCGGGTCAGCGCTTGAGCAAATCCAGCGCCACGTCCACGATCATGTCTTCCTGACCCCCTACCATCCTGCGCTTGCCCAGCTCGACGAGGATGTCCACCGCCTTGATGCCGTAGCGGACAGCGGCCACCTCGGCATGGCGCAGGAAGCTCGAGTAGACCCCGGCATAACCCAACGCCAGGGTTTCGCGGTCGACACGCACCGGGCGGTCCTGCAGCGGGCGCACCAGGTCGTCGGCAGCATCCATCAGCGCATACAGGTCGGTGCCGTGGTTCCAGCCCAGCTTGTCGGCGGCCGCGATGAACACCTCCAGCGGCGCGTTGCCGGCGCCGGCGCCCATGCCGGCAAGGCTGGCGTCGATGCGATCGCAGCCCTCCTCCACCGCGGCTATGGAGTTGGCAACGCCCAGGCTGAGGTTATGGTGGGCATGAATGCCGGTGTGGGTGGCCGGGTCGAGCACGGCCTTCACCGCACGGAAACGCGCACGGATGTCGTCCATGTTCATCGCCCCGCCGGAATCCACCACGTAGATGCAGGTGGCGCCGTAGCCCTCCATCAGCTTGGCCTGTTGCGCCAGCCCTTCAGGCGTTTGCATGTGGCTCATCATCAGGAAGCCGACGGTGTCCATGCCCAGCTCACGGGCATGCTCGATATGCTGGCGCGAGACGTCCGCCTCGGTGCAGTGGGTGGCCACGCGCACGATGCGGGCGCCGGCATCGTAGGCGTTCTTCAGGTCGTGGATAGTGCCGATCCCTGGCAGCAGCAGCGTGGCGATCTTGGCGTGGCTGACCGCGTCGGCGGCTGCTTCGATCCATTCGAGGTCGGTGTGGGCACCGAAGCCGTAGTTGAAACTGGAGCCCTGCAAACCATCGCCATGGGCGACCTCGATGGAGTCCACCTTGGCCCGGTCCAGTGCCGTGGCGATGGCGCGCACGTCATCCAGCGAATACTGGTGGCGGATGGCGTGCATGCCATCGCGCAGGGTCACGTCGGAGATGTAGAGTTTCTTGCCGTTCATGCCGAGGCCTCCATTGCTTGCGCCATACGCTCGGCGGTAGCCAGCGCGGCAGAGGTCATGATGTCGAGATTGCCGGCGTAGGCCGGCAGGTAATGGGCGGCGCCTTCGACTTCGAGGAACACCGAGGTTTTCAACCCGGTGAAGGTCCCCTGCCCCGGCAGCTTGAGGTCGCGCACTTCTTCGAACTGCACCTGCTGCTTGAGGCGGTAGCCCGGTACGTAGGCCTGTACCGCAGCGGCCATTTCCTCGATGCTCGCCGCCACCTGCTGCTGGTCGGCGACCTCGCTCAGTACGTACACCGTGTCGCGCATCATCAACGGCGGCTCGGCGGGGTTCATGATGATGATCGCCTTGCCCTTGGTCGCACCGCCGATCACTTCGATGGCCTTGCTGGTGGTTTCGGTGAATTCGTCGATGTTGGCACGGGTACCGGGGCCTGCAGACTTCGAAGCGATCGAGGCAACGATCTCGGCATAGTGCACCTTGGCCACGCGCGATACCGCCGCGACCATGGGGATGGTGGCCTGGCCGCCGCAGGTGACCATGTTGACGTTGGTCGCCTGCAGATGCTGCTCCAGGTTGACCACGGGCACGCAGTACGGGCCAATGGCCGCCGGAGTCAGGTCGATCATGCGCAGGTCGGCCTTGTGCTGGCGCAGCAAGGCGTCGTTCTTCACGTGGGCACCGGCGCTGGTGGCGTCGAAGACGAAATCGATGTCGTTGAACACCGGCAGGCGAGTCAAGCCTTGCACGCCTTCATGGGTGGTGGCCACGCCCATGCGGGCAGCGCGGGCAAGGCCGTCGGAGGCCGGGTCGATGCCGACCATCGCCGCCATTTCCAGGTGCTTGGCATTGCGCAGGATCTTGATCATGAGGTCGGTGCCGATGTTGCCGGAACCGATGATGGCGACTTTGCGTTTGTGGCTCATGTTGTTCTCCGTCACTCGCCGCTGAAGGTCACGCCGACACGGCCCAGGCCGTCGATTTCGGCTTCGAAGTGGTCGCCCGGCGCCACCGCCACCATCGGCCCTAGGGCGCCGGTGAGGATGATGTCGCCGGCCCGCAGTGGCTCGCCCAGGCGCGCCATGGTACGGGCGAGCCACACAGCGGCGTTGAGCGGGTGGCCCAGGCACTCGGCGCCAGTGCCACTGGACACCAGCTCACCGTTGCGGGTCATGCGCATGGCCGCGCCACGCAGGTCGAGGTCATGCAGTTGGCGCGCCGGGCCACCGAGCACGAAACAGCCACTGGAAGCGTTGTCGGCCACGGTATCGGCGAAGCGGATGTTCCAGCCCTGCACGCGGCTACCGACGATCTCCAACGCAGGCAACACATGGCCGGTTGCCGCGATCACGTCGGCGAAGGTGGTCTGGGCACTGGGCAGGTCGTGGGCGAGCACCAGGGCGATCTCGGCCTCGATCTTCGGCTGCATGACGCTGGCATACGGCACGCTTTCGTTGTCGCCGTAGCACATATCGGCGAACAGGCTGCCGAAGTCCGGCTGGTCGACACCCAGTTGCGCCTGCACCTTGGGGTTGGTCAGGCCGATCTTGCGCCCCACCAGACGGCGGCCTTCGGCCAGGGCGTGGGCAACGTTCAGGCGCTGGATGGCGTAGGCCGCCTCGGCGTTTTCCACGCCGATGGCATCACGCAACGGGGCGATGGCCTCACCCTGCTGTTGGGCGCGGCGCAGGTCGGCGGCCAGGCGCTCAAGGGTTTGCGAATCGATGGTCATGGGATGTACCTCAAATCAGTGCTGAAGGAAGTCCAGCACCAAGCGGTTGAACGTGTCGGCGTGCTCCCACTGCGCCCAGTGGCCGCAGTTGTTGAACACGTGCAGTTCGGAATTGGCAATACCGGCGATCAGGCGCAGGCCTACATCCATCGGCACGAAGCGGTCGTTGCGGCCCCAGACCACTAGGGTCTTGGCCTTGATTTCGCCCAGGCGCGCACTGAAGTCGGGGAACTGCTTGGGGTTGGCGGCCAGGCTGGCGACGAAGTTCTCCAGGTGGTCGCGGCGGCTGAGCATGTTGTCCAGGCGGGTCTGGAACAGTTCCTCGGTGAGGTCGCTTGGGTCGTAGACGAAGACGTTCATCATCTTCTTCAGGTTGTCGATGGTCGGCTCGCGGTACAGGCCGTTGATTAACTTGATGCCTTCGGTGGGCATCGGCACGAACGGGCTGGAGCCACCGGTGCCTCCGCCCATCAGCACCAGTTTGCCGACGCGCTCGGGGTAGCTCAGGGTGAAGGCCACGGCGCTGTGGCCGCCCATGGAGTTGCCGAGAATGTGCACGCGCTCCAGGCCCAGTACGTCGAGCAGGCCCTTGAGTGCGGTGGCGTTGAGGTCCGAGCGCGAGCCACTGTTGACGATCGGGTCGCTCTTGCTCCAGCCCGGGCAGTCCATCAGCACCACGCGGTAACCGGCAGCCAGCAGCGGCTGGATGTTACGGTTGAAGTTGGCCCAGCCACTGGCACCCGGACCGGAACCGTGCAGCATGACCACGGTCTCGGCGCCTTCGCCGAGGTCGTTGTAGTGCAGTTGCAGGTCGAGATCGCCTTCACGGATGCGGGCGAAACGGCTGCTGGCGTTTTCACTGAGAGAGATGTTGGTCATGATGGATCCTCCGTTCATCAGGTAAGGGAATGGGCGCTGAGCGAGCCGAAGCCGGCGATCCACTCCGGGATCGGCCGGTAGTAGCGCTCGCTGGCCTGGTAGTCGCCGAACGCAGAGAGCGCAGCGAAGGCCGCTACCCAGGTCTTGACCTCGTGGGTGGACTTGCCGGCCAGCGCCGACAGCTCGACATTGGCCATGGCGTCGAGCTCGCCGAAACGGCGTTGCTCCAGCAGGTCGAGGAAGTGGTTGTCCCAAGTCGGGTTGAGCGGATGCAACGTGTGCTGATCGCGCACGAAACCTTCGGCGGCGCTGATCACACGCTCCTGCCGGGCCTGGCGTTCGTTGGCCGGCAGGTCGCGGCCGCTGCCCATCAGGCGATCGGCCATGCGCGCATCGACATGGGCCAGCTCCGGCACCGGCGGCTGGTGCGACAGGCCACCGGAGCCGAGGAACAGCACACGTTTGCCGGTGCCCCGGGCGAAGCGGCCGATGGCCTCGCCGAGCAGACGGGCGCGAGCGAAGCCTGGCAGTGGCACTGCGACACTGTTGATGAATACCGGGATCACCGGTTTTTCAGCCAGGCCACCGAGCAGAAACTCCAACGGCTGGGCAAACCCATGGTCGACCTGCATGCAGTAGGACACGGCGGCGTCCACCCCGGCTGCCAACACCGCGTCGGCACAGGCATCGGCGAGGTCGCGCGGTACGTCGAGCGGGCCGGCGGCGCTCTGGAAGTCGCCGATGGCGGTGGCGCCCATGCCGATGCAGAAGGCCGGCATGACGTCATAGAAGAAGCCGTTGAAGTGATCCGGGGCGAACAGGAACACCAGTTCCGGGTCGAACGCGGCGATACGCGCACGGGCGGCGCCGATCACCTCATCCACTTCGGCCAGCACGGCTTGCTCCGGATCGACGTAACCCACCAACGGGGTATGCGACAGGCAATGCAGATAAGCGCTCATCTCAAGCCACCTTGGACGCCAGTGGCGCCTGTTGGCCAGCCTGGGGCTGGGCAGCCAATGCGCGCAGCAACGTGTCGCTGGCCTGGCCGATGGTCTGTGGAATGGCCACCGCACCGACGAAACGGTCCGGGCGCAACAGCGCAATCGATAGCGGGTAGCGGCCGAACCAATCCTTGAGGCGGCCGGTGCAATCACCCACGCGAACGACCCCGTCCGGCACTTCAAGCCCTGCCTTGAGCTGGACTTCCGGTAGCACCTGGATGAAGCAGGCACCCAGTGCACGCCAGGCCTGCACCTGGGCGCTGCTCAAGCCCCATAGCGGATCGTTGCCCCAGGCGATGAAGGCGAAGTTGCTACCGATCACGTCATCCAACAGGCGGATGTCACCCGACTCGGTGAGCACCTTGGGCTGGATGAACATACGCCCCACCGGCGAGGCCTTGCTCTTGTTGTCCGGCTCGGTCACCAGTGCGCCTTTGGTGTACTGCGGCATGGGCTTGAAGCGCATTTCCAGGAAGTACCGCTTGACCGCCGGCAGGTAGTTCAGCATCCAGGAAATACCGTCGCGCAAAGCACCTTGCCAGCGCTTGGGCGGCGCCAGCACGTGGCCAGCCAGCACCGACAAATCGATCATCGCCTTGGCGTGGTCACGGCGTTCCTGCTCGTAGGTGTCAAGCAGCGCTTCGCCAGCCAGGCCCTTGACCACCAGGGCCAGCTTCCAGCCCAGGTTGCTGGCGTCACGCATGCCACTGTTGTAGCCCTGACCCTGCCACACCGGCATGATGTGCGCAGCGTCGCCGGCCAGCAGCACCCGCTTGACTCGGAACTGGCTCGCCAGGCGGGCGTTGTGGGTGTACACGCGCTTGCGGATCAGCTCGACGCGGTCCGGGTCCGGCAGCACCTTGGCCAACAGCTTGCGCATGTTCTCGGGCTTGCCCAGCTGTTCTTCGGTCTCACCCGGCATCACCATGAACTCGAAGCGGCGCACGCCGTGCGGCAGCGCCGCCGACACATACGGCCGCACCGGGTCGCAGCACAGGTAGACGTTGGGGGTGCCCAGCGGATCGTTGGCAATGTCGATGACGATCCACTGATTGGGGGCGGTCTTGCCTTCAAAGGCAATGTCCAGGGTGCGGCGGATCAGGCTGTTGCCACCGTCGCATGCCACCAGGTAGCGGGCACGCACGCTTTCCTGGCAGCCTTCCGGGCCATTCATGCGCAGGCTCACTCCCTGCTCGTCCTGCTGGAACTCCACCACATCGCGTGAAAACAGCGTGCGCACATTGGCAAAACGCGCCAGCCCCCTATGTAGCACAGCATCGACCTGTGGCTGGATGAAGGCATTGCGTCGCGACCAGCCAAATTCGTCGGTGGTTGGCTGGATATCGGCGAAGCAGCGCCCCTTCGGCGTCAGGAAGCGCATCGCGTGCCAAGGTGTGGTGTGCGGCAGTACCTGCTCGACCAGGCCAATGGCCTGCACGGTCCGCAGCGACTCGTCGTCGATGCCGATGGCGCGAGGGTAGTCGATCAGCTGGTCGAGCTTCTCGATCTGCAGCACCTGCACCCCAGCCTGGCCGAGATAGTTGGCGATGGCCAGCCCTACCGGGCCGGCACCGATGATCACTACGTCTGCGGTGTAGTCGGTCTGAAAATGATCTGGATGCGGCTTGTTCATTGGTGTAATCCTCGACACTGCCCCACGGCGTCCCCGGCATATTCCAGGCAAGCCGCGACCGTCCTCGCGCAGGCAGGCGCAAGAGGGATGAAGGGGCGTTTTGACTGGTACGGGGTCTAGCGGAATGTCACCACGCTTCGAAGGAGGAAGGCGCAGGCAATGGATAGGGACGGCAGGCAGGCATGGCGCATGTTGTATTCCCCTGTCAGGGCATTTGTAGTTGTTGCGGCGAGTATAGAAATGATGCCGATTGCCCTACAATGAAAAATCGCCTTGTTGTGCACTAAGTGCACATCATTGTTTTATAAGGATTCTTCTTGAATATTGATCGAGACTCCGAATACAAGACCGTACGTGGGCTGAGCCGTGGCCTGGCCCTGCTCAACGCCCTCAACCGTCTGGACGGAGGTGCCAGCCCAACGCGCCTGGCCGAAATCACCGGCCTGCATCGCACGACCGTTCGGCGCCTGCTCGAGACCTTGCAGGACGAAGGCTACGTGCGCCGCAGCGAATCCGACGACAGCTTCCGTCTGGCCCTCAAGGTGCGTGAGTTGAGCGAAGGGTTTCGCGACGAACAGTGGATCTCCGCCATCGCCGCACCGTTGCTCGGCGACCTGTTGCAACGTGTGGTGTGGCCGACCGATATCTGCACGCTGGACGTGGACGAGATGGTGGTGCGCGAGACGACGCACCGCTTCAGCCGCCTGTCGTTCCACCGTTCGATGGTCGGACGTCGCCTACCGGTGTTGCAAACGGCAACCGGCCTGGCCTACCTGGCATTCTGCGGCGAGGCGGAACGTGAGCAGATCCTGGCGCTGCTGGCCACCCGCGACGAGCCCGAATGTCAGCTGGCCCGCGACCGTCTGGCGCTGGACAATATCCTGCGCAAGGCACGCCATCGTGGTTACGGCGAGAACTACATGGGTTGGAACCAGGAAGCCAACATAGCCTCCATTGCGGTGCCCCTGTACGACCATGACAGCCAACGACTACTGGGCTGTGTCAGCCTGATCTACATCGCCAAGGCCATGAGCATCGAACAAGCTGCGCAGCGTTATTTGCCAGCCCTACAATCTTTTTCTGAGCAAATCCGGGAGGGCCTCAATGTTGATCCGAAAGTGAACTAAGAATGTCAAAAAGGAACCAGTATGCTGCTTCAGATATCGGCAAGATTTCCGTCGATCTACAGGGAAAATACCAGAATGGCGAGCGGTTACAGTCTTTACACGCTCACCTAAACATCCTTACCGTTTCCGTTACAATCCAGAGCGCTATCACAAGCTGCACGCCATGGCTGTAGACCTCCGGGGTCGCTCTACAAATGCATCTAGATCACATTTGGCAGTACCTCTCAACAACGATATAGTGCCACGCTTCCTGCCCCTTTTATCGTGGTCGCGAGCGTGATTGTCGTGCCGACACGCAGTCAGAAGCTGAAACTCTACCTCGCCGAGGATATGGTCCAGGAGGCCTGGTTGCGCGCTTCAACGATGCCAACGTCGGCCGCGTCGCGCTGCCACAGCCAGTGGGCTACCTGTATTCGCCAGGCAGTCTGTACCATTACCGACATGAATACACAGATCGCCTGCGCCGCTGAGCAACAGAGCAGCGTTGCTGAGGAAATCAGCCGAAATGTCGAAGCAGTCAACCAGGTGGTAAGCGCATTGTCAGACCAAGCCGAGCAATCATCTGCCGTCAGCCAGCAATTAAATCATCTTGCCGTTGGTCAGCAGACACTACTCGGCCGGTTTAAGGTTTGAGCCTGGTAATTATGCCGTTCGGCTTTGCTCACCTGTCATTGAGCGCGCTCTGAGCCACAGATAGCAGAAAACCGAACCCGCCCCTGCCGCTGCAATTACCAAGCACATGGGGCGGGGCGAGCCGTCGGCCAAACTCCCTACCAATGCGCTAAATGCCGCACCGAGTGCAAATTGGCTAGCTACCGCAAGCCCAGCTGCGGCACCAGCGTTGGCTGGGAATAGCTTCAGCAAACTTGCCACACAGTTGGCGCCCATCAAGCCAGTGACACTGACAAACAGCACGACCAGCAGCACGATTCCGGCCAAACCAGGCGCCTCGGTACTTGACATCACCCCCAGCCCGATAGAAGCGACGCTGACGATCGTTGCACCAACGCCAAGCATTGCCTGCGGGCCGAAACGAGTCACCAGACGCGCGTTAATGAGCGTCACTATGATCACTCCGAAAATGTTAAGCCCGAAGAGCCAGCCGTAATCTTGAGGGGAGACTTCAAAGTACTCAATATACACATACGGCGACGCAGTGATGAAGGCGAACATACCGCCAAACGACAAGCCCATGCACAGGATGTATGCGAGCGCCTGGGAACTCCGCGCGATCTGCCAATAACCTGCCAGGGCGATACCGAGCGTTCCAGCTCGTCGCTCGGCAGGATGAGTCTCGGTTATATAGCGAAAGCTGGCAAGCAGGCATACGGCGGCAAAAGCGAATAACGCGGCAAAGATGCTCCGCCAGCTGTGCAACTGCATCAATACCCCACCTACCAAGGGTGCGACGAGTGTCGCTAACATTGTTACTAGGTGCATGAGCGATAACGTACGTGCTGCCTGACCGATCGAAAAAACATCACGCACTATCGTTCGGGCCAGCACCGACGCAGCAGCTCCACCCAGTGCCTGCAAAAAGCGCCATCCGACCAGTGCTTCGATATTTTCGGCGAACATACAACCAACTGTTGCCCCCAGATACAGTGCCATCCCCCAAATTAGGACCGGCCGCCGTCCGAAGCGATCCGAACAGGGTCCATGAAACAGCATTCCGATGCACAAGCCGGCGAGAAACGCGCCGATGGTGAGCTGGACGCTACTGGCGCTTGCTCCCAGATCAGCCGCAATGGTCGGCAGACTCGGCAGGTACGTGTCGATTGATAGGGGGGCGAACGCCACAAGGGCTGCGAGCAGGACGATCAGGCGACCAGGGTTACTCAACATCTGTGCTCCGTCAGGTGAGATGAATTCGATAACTTCTTAACATTCTGCCTTCAAAACGGCAGAATAGTTAACAATTTAATGACCTCATGATGAGCAATGCCCGTGACCCTGCTCCTGACTGTAATAGACCAATCACCGGTTCATCAGCACCAGACCCTTGTCACTGCACCTGGGCTGTCGCTGGAACTGGCCATCGAATGCGAGCAGCTCGGGTACCACCGCTACTGGCTGGCAGAGCACCACAACAGTATCCAGTTCAGTGGCACGGCGCCGGAGATCCTCCTCACCCGTATCGCCAGCGCTACTCGCAGCATGCGCGTTGGGAGCGGCGGTGTAATGCTGAGCCATTACAGCCCCTACAAAGTGGCGGAGACCTTTGCATTGCTTGGCGGACTTTTTCCTGGTCGGGTGGATCTTGGCATCGGACGCGCACCTGGCGGCGGCACCATGAGCAGCCACGCGCTGGCCATGCCAGGGCGCGTGCCGGATGTCGATCAGTTTCCTGCTCAGGCTGCCATGCTGTGTGCATTTCTGCGAGGCGGCTTCCCCATTGGGCACGGCTATGACGTCCTCACCTTCGATTTGCCGGTCAAGTCGATGCCTTCACTTTGGATGCTGGGCTCTGGCGGGGGAAGTTCCCAACTGGCCGGTCAACTGGGGATGGGCTTGGCGTTGGCGCAGTTCATCACCCCAAATGCCTGCACTCCGCGAATTTTTGACGATCACAGATGGGCATGGCAACGTGCTGGACTTGCCAGCCCTCCTCCCCGTCTTCTAGCAGTCGCGGCTATCTGCGCGAATACGGATGAAGAAGCGCGCTACATCGCCGGCACTGCGGTGTACCGAAAGCTTAGCGCTGGCAAGGCTCCACGCGAGGTTCTCCTCAGCCCAGCCGAGGTGCAGCGACGCTACAGGCAGATGAGCCCAGTTGAACGTGCCAAGTACGATGAAACCTTGGCTGGTATGGTAGTGGGCTCAGCGCAGACCTGCCGGCGCAGGATTAGCGAATTCGCGCGAGATTTCCAATGCGATGAAATTGGCATCGTCACCGTTACCCACCGCTTCGAAGACCGCCTACGCAGTTATCAATTGCTGGCGGGAGACCAGCCCTGCGCTTTTGACTGATGAGCCCAGAGCGTGAGCTCAAGGCTCAATGCGTTTTAGCTCGTTAAGCAGTTGCAGTAGTTGTTTGAGCTTATCTTCACCGAATTGCGCCTGAATTCTGCGGTAGTTGGCTTCCATTCCTTCACGCATGGCTTCGAAACTCGCGCGGCCCGAGTGAGTCAGCGTCACGAATACTCGACGTAGATCCTCGGTGCCCTTACGTCTGCACACCAGTCCGTCCCGCTCCAAGCGGCTGAGAACCCCGGTCATGCTCGGCTTTAGGATACAGGCCAAGTGTGCTAGCTGGTGACTTTCCAGCTCACCCTGTTGGTGCAAGATGCGAATAACCCGCCATTGCTGTTCTGTCAGATCGTGCTCATTGAGCAACGGCCGGAAAAATGCCATTGCGGCTTCACGGGCCTGCAGCAAGCTCAGCGTTAGTGAAGGGCGAATCTCGGTCATGAGTAAAGCCTGTGCCTTTTGATTCAATCGATAAGATTAGGAGAATCTGACGAATGCGACAACTGCTGCACTCTATGAAAAGTGCAATCTGTTCCACGGAAAACCCATTTAAGACCGCCCTGCAAGCTGCGAGCATCGCTATCAAACAACGACAATTCTTGCAGGTATCGTCACGTGGCTACCTCACTGCAACTCCGCCTGCCGCTGCCGATACTCGCCTGGTGTAAGGCCCGCATACCGATTGAAGAAACGGCTGAAATAGGCCGGATCCTTGAAGCCGAGCTGGTAGCAAATTTCATTCACCGAACTGCCGGAGAAAAGCAGCAAGCGCCTGGCCTCCTGCATCAGCCGCTCCAGCACCAGGCGTTTGGATGGCAGATCGGCGACTCGCCTGCAAATGTCGTTGAGCCGCGCTTCAGTGACCCCGATCTGTGCTGCATAGCTCGCCAGTGGCCAGTGCTCAAGGTAGTGCGCCTCGATCAAAGCGTTGAAGCGGTGAAATATCTTCAAGTCTTCATGACGGGCCGGAGTTGCCTCGCGCGAGTTGGGACAAAGCCGCAACAAGCTGATCATGATCAGCCGCGTGAGCGATTGCAACGCCGCATCGCGTCCCGGACTAGAGCCGGCGAACTCATCGCTGAGCGCCTCCAGCCATATTTCCAGGCGCCGCGCCTCGGCATGATCCGCCGCCGGCACCTTGGTCAGCGCCACGCAAGCAGGCCGCACCTGCATTCCCGCCGGCAACAGGCTGGCATCTGCCTCGATCAATTGCCAAACCAACTGCTGGCGTACCGTGAGTACATGCCCGTCGCTGTCCGGATCGGTGACGAAAGAGTGAGTCACGGTCGGAGGCGTAAGGAAGAACATCGGCCCCGATTCGATGAACTGCTGGTCGTCCAGATACACCCGCACAGTGCCAGACTTTACGTAGTGCACTTGAAAGAAGCGATCGTGGCGGTGCACCGGCATGTTGCGTCCAAAAAATCCGGCGAGGTTGCCAAGCCGGTCGTGATGCACCTCGCTCTCGCTGTAGCGCTGGTCGTAAACCTGACCGATGTTGATGTTCGGAATGGGATGCCGATTGCTCATTGCTGGTTGTCCGCCAATGACTTGACCAGAGTTGCCAAGGCTCATGGTGCACCCGCCAAGCGGGAGCTACAAGGGAAGCCTTGACCATAGTTAACATATTAACTATAACATTAACACATTAACGATATTCGGAGCAGCAGCCTGCTCCACCACTGCCAGGAGAAAAGCATGAGCCATGCGTTGCATGACGTTGCGAACGGCACCGTGTTCGGCGTTGCGCTGAACTACAACGGTCTGCTAGAGCAGCGTCTGGCCGAGTTCGAAAAGCCGCCGTACAAGCAGGCGCCAGTCAAGCCGGTGCTCTTCATCAAGACGCCGAACACCCGCAATGCCCACGGTCGCAATGTGATCCACCCAGCCGGTGAACGCTTGCAACCAGGTCCAGCCCTGGGCGTGGTGATCGGCAAAGACGCCACCCGGGTGAGTGCCGCCGATGCGATGACCCATGTGGCCGGCTTCACCATCGTCAACGAGTACAGCCTGCCGGAAGACAGCTACTACCGTCCGGCGGTCAAGGCCAAGTGCCGCGATGGCTTCTGCGCCATTGGTCCCGACCTGATCCCGGTTTCCGCAGTCACCGACCCGCACCAGCTGACCCTCAAGCTCTATGTGAACGGCGTCGTGATGCAGGAAAACACTACCGCCAACCTGGTGCGCAGCATTCCGCAGTTGATTGCAGAATTGAGCGAGTTCATGACCCTGCACGCTGGGGATGTACTGATTACCGGCACCCCGGAGGGCCGTGTCGACGTCCATCCCGGTGACCTCGTCGAAGTCGAGATCACCGGCCTTGGCCGTCTGGCCAACACCATCGTTGCAGAGCCGGGGGAGCCAGCATGAAACACGCGCGTATCCGTTATGAAGGCAGCGTCCATGCTGTTACCGTCGAAGCCGACACCACCGTTCGCCTGGCCGACGGTCGAATGCTCGATGAAAGCCAGTTCGAGTGGCTGCCACCGGCAAACGGAAGCATGTTCGCCCTCGGCTTGAACTATGCCGACCACGCCAAGGAGCTCGCCTTCGCTCCGCCCACCGAGCCGCTGGCGTTTATCAAGTCCCCCGGCACCTACACCGGACACAACCAGGTCACCTGGCGCCCGGACAACGTCGAGTACATGCACTACGAGTGTGAGCTGGTTGCTGTCATAGGCAAGCCGGCGAAGAACGTCAAGCGCGAGAACGCCTTGGAGTACGTGGCCGGGTACACCGTGTGCAACGACTACGCCATCCGCGACTACCTGGAAAATTACTATCGCCCCAACCTGCGGGTGAAGAACCGCGACGCCACCACGCCCGTTGGCCCGTGGGTCGTCGACGCAGCCGAAGTGCCAGATGTGAGCAACCTGAAACTACGCACCTGGATCAACGGTGAGCTGAAGCAGGAAGGCACCACGGCGGACATGATCTTCGACATTCCATACCTGATCGAATACTTCTCCAGCTTCATGACCCTGCAACCAGGCGACATGATCGCCACTGGCACGCCAGAGGGCTTGGCCGACGTGGTACCGGGCGACGAAGTGGTGGTGGAAGTGGAAGGCGTCGGACGCCTGGTCAACCGCATCGTCAGCGAAGCTGACTTCTTCAAGAACAACAAGGCATGAGCAGCATGATCAAACATTGGATCAACGGCCGTGAGGTCGAGAGCAAAGACACCTTCGTCAACTACAACCCTGCCACGGGCGAAGCCATCTGCGAAGTCGCCAGCGGCGGCGCCGAGGAAGTGGCTCAAGCTGTGGCCGCGGCAAAGGAAGCGTTCCCCAAGTGGGCCAACACCCCCGCCAAGGAACGTGCCCGCCTGATGCGCAAGCTCGGTGAGTTGATCGACCAGAACGTTCCGAAGCTGGCGGAATTGGAGACCCTCGACACCGGCCTGCCGATCCACCAGACCAAGAACGTACTGATCCCGCGTGCCTCGCATAACTTCGACTTCTTCGCCGAAGTCTGCACTCGCATGGACGGCCACACCTACCCGGTGGACGACCAGATGCTCAACTACACCCTGTACCAGCCGGTCGGCGTGTGCGGTCTGGTGTCGCCGTGGAACGTGCCGTTCATGACCGCCACCTGGAAGACCGCGCCGTGCCTGGCTCTGGGCAACACTGCGGTACTGAAGATGAGCGAACTGTCGCCGCTGACTGCCAACGAACTGGGCCGCCTCGCGGTCGAGGCCGGCATCCCGAATGGCGTGCTCAACGTGATCCAGGGCTACGGCGCCACGGCTGGCGACGCCCTGGTGCGTCACCCGGACGTTCGCGCGATCTCCTTCACCGGTGGCACCGCTACCGGGCGCAAGATCATGCAGACCGCGGGCCTGAAAAAATACTCGATGGAACTGGGCGGCAAGTCGCCAGTGGTGATCTTCGAAGACGCCGATCTGGACCGCGCCCTGGACGCCGCTCTGTTCACCATTTTCTCGCTCAATGGTGAGCGCTGCACTGCCGGCAGCCGCATCTTTATCCAGGAAAGCGTGTACCCGCAGTTCGTCGCTGAGTTCGCAGCCCGCGCCAAGCGCCTGATTGTTGGTGACCCAACCGATCCGAAGACCCAAGTCGGCTCGATGATCACTCAGGCGCACTACGACAAGGTGACTGGCTACATCAAGATCGGCATGGAGGAAGGCGCGCGCCTGGTCGCGGGCGGCCTAGAGCGCCCGGCAAACCTGCCGGCACACCTTTCCAAGGGGCAGTTCATTCAGCCTACTGTGTTCGCTGACGTGAACAACAAAATGCGCATTGCCCAAGAAGAAATCTTTGGCCCAGTAGTCTGCCTTATCCCATTTAAAGACGAAGCCGAAGCGTTGCAACTGGCCAACGACACCGAGTACGGCCTGGCCTCCTACATCTGGACCCAGGACATTGGCAAGGCTCATCGCCTGGCCCGCAGCATTGAAGCCGGCATGGTGTTCATCAACAGCCAGAACGTGCGCGATCTCCGTCAGCCGTTCGGTGGTGTGAAGGGCTCGGGCACCGGCCGCGAAGGTGGACAGTACAGCTTCGAAGTGTTCGCCGAAATCAAAAACGTCTGCATTTCCATGGGTAGCCACCACATCCCGCGCTGGGGCGTGTGACTTTTAACCCAACGCGCCGGGCGGGCCAATGTTCTGACGACAACCTGATCCGCTCAGCGCCGCGGGATCTCCAACAATAAGGAGTCTGATCATGGGTAAAGTGGCCCTAGCGGCAAAGATCACTCACGTGCCCAGCATGTACCTGTCGGAAATCCCTGGCCCTCGCCAGGGATTTCGCCAGGCCGCGATCGACGGGCATTACGAGATCAGCCGCCGCTGCCGTGAGCTGGGTGTGGACACCATCGTCGTGTTCGACACCCACTGGCTAGTCAATGCCAACTACCACATTCTGTGTGGCGAGCACTTCCAGGGGGTATACACCTCCAACGAACTGCCTCACTTCATCAGCAACATGGCCTATGAGTTCCCTGGCAACAAGGACCTGGGCCTGATCTTGAGCGAAGCCTGCAATCGCTTCGGCATCGAGACCATGGCCCACCACGCCACTACTTTGGGGCCTGAATATGGCACCCTTGTCCCGATGCGCTACATGAACCAGGACCAGCACTTCAAAGTGATTTCGGTCTCGGCGCTGTGCACATCGCACTACCTGGCCGACAGCGCCCGTCTCGGCTGGGCCATGCGCAAGGCAGTGGAAGACCACTACGACGGCACCGTGGCGTTCTTTGCCAGTGGCTCGCTTTCCCACCGCTTCGCCCAGAACGGCCAGGCGCCAGACTTTGCCACCAAAGTCTGGAGCCCGTTCCTCGAAACTCTGGATCACCGTGTGGTGAAAATGTGGGAGAACGCAGAATGGGAAGCGTTCTGCGGGATGCTTCCTGAGTACGCGGCCAAAGGCCACGGTGAAGGGTTCATGCACGATACGGCGATGCTGCTGGGTGTACTCGGCTGGTCGAAGTACGACGGTAGGGCTGAGGTGGTGACCCCGTACTTCGGTTCATCGGGTACCGGGCAGATCAACGCTATCTTCCCGATCACGCCTCAGGACGGCTCGGCGATACCGCCTGCGCAAGCAGCAAATCCGGCGGGTGTGGTTTCCACCAGCCGACTCTGACCCATTTGCCAGGCCACCGCTTGGCGGCCTGGTGCCCTCGCCACAAGGAAGCACCTCATGCCACACCTGGTTCTGCTCTACACCCCCGACCTGGAAGCCGATGCCGATATCCCCGGCCTGTGCCGCGCCCTCGCCGACTGCATGCTCGAACAGCACGACGAAACCGGCAAGTCGGTCTTCCCAACCGGTGGAACCCGCGTACTTGCCTACCCTGCCGCCCATTGCGCAGTGGCAGACGGTAACGGCGACTACGGGTTCATGTACGCCAACCTGCGCATGGGCAGTGGCCGAAGCCACGCCGTACATAAAACGGTCGGCGATAGCCTGCTGCAGGTTCTAAAGCAGCGTCTGGATGCACTGCTGCTGCAGCGGCCGATTGGCATCACCCTGCAGATCGACGAAAGCGCTCAGCAAGTCTATGACGCCAAACACAGCACCTTGCACCCGCTGTTCAATCGCCCGGCCTGATTTCAGGCCGCCCGTTGCTTCATCACACAACAAGTACAAAAAAATGAGCACACTCGAACATGCCTCTCCGGCCCACACTCAGGCCGAACTGGCCGACGCGACCCACCGCGCGGTCACCTGGCGGCTGATGCCGTTGCTGCTGATCTGCTACCTGTTCGCCCACCTCGACCGCATCAACATCGGCTTTGCCAAGATGCAGATGAGCCAAGACCTGCAGCTGTCCGACACGGTCTACGGGCTGGGCGCCGGACTGTTTTTCATTGCCTATGCATTATTCGGCGTGCCTAGCAATCTGATGCTCGAGCGCATCGGCCCACGCCGCTGGATCGCCACGCTGATGGTGGTATGGGGGGCGCTGTCGGCCAGTATGCTGCTGATCGAGAGCAGCAGCGCTTTCTACCTGCTGCGCTTTGCTCTGGGTGCCGCAGAGGCTGGTTTCTTTCCGGGCATCCTGGTCTACCTCAATCGTTGGTACCCCGCCGGACGCCGAGCCCAGGTCACCGCATTGTTCGCCATCGCCGTGCCGCTTGCCGGGGTGGTTGGCGGGCCGTTGTCAGGGGCGATCCTGTCATTCATGCACGACGCAGCTGGTCTGCGTGGCTGGCAGTGGATGTTCCTACTCGAAGGCGCGCCAGTGATCCTACTGGGCTTGTTGGTGCTGGCTGCACTGCCTGAACGCTTCGAGCTGGTGCACTGGCTCGACGACCGGCAGAAGGCTGCATTGCGCGCCCAGTTCGGCAGCGAAGAGCAGCGCAAAACCGTGACATCCTTGGGCGGCGTCTTTTCCAGCCCGGCGATCTGGCTGCTGGTGGCTGTGTACTGCGCTGTGATGCTGGCAGTCAACACGTTGGCCTTCTGGATGCCCAGCCTTATTCATGGTGCTGGCATCGGCAGCGACGCGAGCGTCGGTATGCTCAGCGCCCTACCTTACCTGGCTGGCTGCGTGTTCATGCTCGCGTGCGGCCGCTCCAGCGACCGCCAGCGCGAGCGCCGCTGGCATCTGTGCGTGCCGCTTCTGATGGCCGCAGCCGGTATCGGCATCACCGGCCTGGCCCCGCAGCAACCTTGGCCAGTATTGGGCGGGTTGGTGTTGGCGGGCATGGGAGCCAGCGCGGCCTTGCCGATGTTCTGGCAGTTACCACCAGCGTTCCTCAATGCTCGCACCCAGGCTGCCGGTATTGCCCTGATCAGTTCACTGGGCAGCATCGCCTCGTTCGCGGCGCCCTATTTCATCGGATGGGTGCGCGACACCACGCAAAGTGCAAGTCTCGCGCTCTACGCGCTCGCCTGCTTCATCACCCTAGGTGGCCTGCTGGTGCTGCGCACCCGGGCCGCCATCGTCAACCCTTGAACACAGAGATTGTCACCATGCTTGATAACGCTTTCATCCAGCAGGCCGCCGAACGCCTCGACCAAGCAGAGCGCTCGCGCGAGCAGATCCGCCAGTTCTCCATTGAGCAGCCAGCGATTACCATCGAAGACGCTTACGCCATCCAACGCGCCTGGGTAGCCAAGAAGATCGCCGCTGGCCGCAAGCTGGTAGGACACAAGATCGGCCTGACCTCACGCGCCATGCAGGTATCTTCGAACATCACCGAACCCGACTATGGCGCCCTGCTCGACGACATGTTGTTCGACGAAGGAAGCGACATCCCCTTTGATCGTTTCATCGTGCCACGGGTAGAGGTAGAGCTGGCGTTCATCTTGGGCAAACCACTCAAGGGCCCCAACGTCACCGTTTTCGATGTAATGGAAGCCACTGAGTGGGTGATCCCGGCACTGGAGATCATCGACGCCCGTATCCAACAAGTCGACCCGCAGACCCAAGTCACCCGCAAGGTGTTCGACACCATCTCCGACAACGCCGCCAATGCTGGTGTGGTCATGGGGGGGCGGGCAGTGCGCCCCACAGACATAGACCTGCGCAAGGTGCCGGCAGTGCTGTACCGCAATGGCGTGATCGAGGAGTCCGGTGTGAGTGCCGCGGTGCTCAACCACCCAGCCAAAGGTGTCGCCTGGCTGGCCAACAAACTGGCGCCGTACGACGTCACCCTGCAGCCTGGCCAGATCATTCTCGGTGGTTCGTTCACTCGCCCTGTAGCCGCTCGTCCTGGAGACACCTTCCACGTCGACTACGACATGCTTGGCTCAATCGCCTGCCGCTTCATCTGAGGACTGACCATGGACATGCCTATCAACCATTTCAAAAAACGCCTGCGCAGCGGCCAGGTTCAGATCGGCCTATGGCTCGGCCTGGCCGATGCCTATTGCGCCGAACTGGCCGCCAATGCCGGCTTCGACTGGCTGCTCATCGATGGTGAACATGCACCCAACGACCTGCGCGGCATGCTCGCGCAGTTACAGGCAGTGGCGCCCTACCCTAGCCAGGCCGTGATACGTCCAGTGGTCGGCGATACCGCATTGATCAAGCAAGTGCTGGATATAGGTGCTCAAACCCTTCTGGTACCGATGGTCGAAAGCGCCGAGCAGGCGCGGCAACTGGTCAAAGCCGTGCACTACCCGCCGACCGGCGTACGTGGCGTGGGCAGTGCATTGGCGCGGGCGTCGCGCTGGAACAGCATCGCCGGCTACTTGGACCACGCGGACGCGCAGATGTGTCTGCTGGTGCAAATAGAGAACAAGGAAGGCCTAGCCAACTTGGACGAAATCGTCGCAGTGGACGGGGTCGATGGCGTGTTCATCGGCCCTGCTGACCTCAGTGCTGCCCTGGGCCACCGTGGTAATCCAGGGCACCCTGAAGTGCAGGCAGCGATCGAAGATGCCATTGTGCGCATCGGTAAGGCCGGCAAAGCGGCAGGCATTCTCAGCGCCGACGAGAAGTTGGCTCGTCGTTATATCGAACTGGGTGCAGCCTTTGTCGCAGTCGGCGTCGATACCACCGTGCTCATGCGCGGACTGCGGGACTTGGCGGGCAAGTTCAAGGATATACCTGCGGTGAACAGTACCGGCGACGGTGTCTACTAAGTCTTCGCTACCACTGAAAACGACAACGGCGCCCGATAGGCGCCGTTGTCGTTCAAGGCCATTCTCACATCTGGATTATGGCTTTGAGGACGGTCTTGAAGGTATCCAACTGCTCTGCACTGAATTGCCCGAACACCTTATCCTGCTGCTCCTGGGCAATGCCCCACAACGCTTCGGTTTCATCCACCCCTTTTTCAGACAGCCGCACACGGCCGTCGTCGTCAGCGATCAACCCCTTGCGCTTGAGGTTGGCTACGGCCTCTTCGATCTCACGCACGGGCATCGCCACTTCGCGCTGCAGGTCGCTCACGCTGAGTCCAGCATCGTTCTCCAGCACCATCAACATGCGCGCTTCGCTAGTGCGCAGGCCGGTGCACAATTGGCGTGGCTGATAGTCGGCTTGGTAGGCACGCAAGGCCTGAGTCATCAGGTAGTACAGGTTGTGCTGCAGACGACCCTGGAAGTGACTGCTCGGCGCCTGCCCTTCGGCCCGTTGGGTCATGCGGGTGTGCGGAAGCACCATCGAGTAAGCACCTTGGTGATACAACAGCGGCGAGCGACCGAAGTCATCGAAGGCCACAACCTTACCGACCAGAATCCAGTGATCGCCGCCGTCCAGTTGCTGAAACTTTTCACACTGGAAGCGCGCCGAACAGTCGGCGAACAGCGGCGCACCACCGGCCCCCTCCTCGTAGTCAATGCCGGCGAAACGATCTTCCTTGGGACGCGCGAAATTGTTGGACAGGTCGATCTGATCAGCCGCGAGGATGTTCACAGCAAAATGTGAAGCTTCCTCGAAAACCTCGTGGCTGGTGGAACGTTTGTCGATGCTCCAGAGAATTAGTGCAGGGTCCAGTGACACCGAGTTAAAGCTGTTAGCTGTGACGCCAACTTTGCGGCCACTCGGCCCGGCTGCGGTGACCACGGTCACGCCAGTAGCAAAATTACCCAAGGCACGGCGGAAGGCACGGGTATCGAAATCGGTCACAGAGGTTGAATTGGACATGCAAGACTCCCGGGCAAGCCGAACGGGCCTGCCACTGTTTGTTGTTGTGGTTGTTGTGGGGGATCAGCCGCTTGGCGATCAAACCATCGCCGGGTCAGGCTCTAGCCCCATCAGTTCGCGGCCAAGGATCTGCGCACAGACGTCATAGTCGGTGTAGGCATGTGCACCGGTCATGTGCGAATCACGGAACAGTCGCTGCAGTTCGTTGGTCTCGAACCAAGCGCCGCCACCGGCTGCTTCCATCAGGCGATCGACCGCCTGGATGCACATTTTCACCGCGTAGCCTTGGTTGGTGCGCCAAAACGCCAAGGTGGCGCGCGATGGGTATTCATGACGTTCGCTGTACTCCGCGATCTCGTCCCAGCTCTTTTCCAGCAACGCCCGTGCGGCAGCAACTTGGTGGGTGGACTCAGCCAGGCGCATCAGGGCTGGCGTGGCTGCACCGACCGCCGCACCGGTGTAGGCACGCACGCGGTTGCGCGTTTTTTCGCGGAACACTTCCAGCATGCGCTCAGCAATGCCCAGGCTGACGGTAGAGAAACCGCTTGCGAAGTAAGGGCGATATGGAGCGAAGAAAATCTTGCTGTCTGGGTACATACCGAAGCCGGCGGACTTGCCTTCCATCATGTCCTTGGCCTTCTGGATGCGGTGCTCGGGCACGAAAGCGTCGCGTACGATAAGCGTCTTGCTACCACTGCCACGCATGCCCACCGCATACCAGTCATCACGGATTTCATAATCGCTGCGAGGCAATACAGCGAAGCAGTAATCCTGAGAACCTTCGGCGTTAGGGCGACGGAAGCCCAATATCGCCCACTCGGCGTGATCGCAGCCGGAGCTCCAGCCCATTTCGCCACTGAAAGTCACACCACCTTCCACCTCTTCGGTGCGGCCGAAAGGCGCGATGCTGCTGCTGGCCGTGGCGTCCGGGTTGCTGCCCCATACATCCTGCTGCAACTTTGCCGGGAACATCGCCATCTGGTGGCTATGGGTGCACAGCAGGCTCATAGCCCAAGCGGTGCTGGCGCACGCGCCGGCCAGCAAAGCGATGCACTGGGCGAACTGCGGCAAGGAAATTTCCAAGCCACCGTACTGCTTAGGCAGAAAAGCGCGATGCATGCCGATACTCTTCAGCAAGGCGATGTTCTCTGCTGGAACACTGCGGTCATGCTCAGCCTTAAAGGCATTGGCAGCAATGGCCGGCAGGATGGCTTTGAGGTCTTCCAGCAAAGGATTTGGCTTTTTCATGAACGGTCTCTTTATTATTGGATAACCAGCGTGCAACCCTCTGTGCGGCAGCGGGCAGCCGAATAGTCTCAATGACGCGTTCAGTATGTGGCGGTGGCAGTTGTCGAGAAATGCACGTTACGAGGGGAAAATTGCACTTTCCATGGTATCGCCCCCTGCTTCGCTTCGAAGCGATTGACCCCTGCTCCAGTCGCCACCACAATCCCCTCGAAGCGCGCGTGGCCTACCCGCGCCATTGATGGAGTGACCTCGTTGAAAGCGCTTTCCCCCTCTGCGGCACGTATTTGCGACGCCGCTGTCGGCCACTTCGCGGCATTCGGTTACGACGCCTCCTCGTTGAATGAGATCGCTCAACTGGCAGGCATGCGTAAAGCCTCGCTCTACGCGCACTTCGCTAACAAGGATGCCTTGTTCCTAGAAGCATTTCAGCGGGCACTGGAAGTTGAAACCCGTTTCGTCGAGAGCGCTTTTCGAGAGGAGGCGGCGGGCGCTGTGGCGCCTGGGCACTGGCTTGTGCTTCACCTCGCCGAGCGCTACCGAGAGTCGCAGAACCTGCGTTTCATCCTGCGCACAGCGTTTCTGCCTCCGGTCGATATCAAGGTGGCTGTCACCTCAGGGTTCGAGCGATATCTGGACGGCGTACGCGAAGGTTTTTGCCAAGCGCTCCATGCGCGCTACAGCTGGGCTGACTTGGCAAGCACTCGCCTGGAGGTCTATGCCGATGCCTATCTGGGCATCATCGACAGCCTGCATGTGGAACTGATGTACGCCGACCCCGCCGTCTATGCACGACGTGCGGCATCGCTATTGAAAATCCTTGACGACTCATTGTCGCTGAACCACTGAGGCGAGGGCCAGTCACGCGGCTTAAGGCTTGATCCTCTTCATCTCTTCGAGCAGTCGGGTCAGTTGCTGAAGCTTTTCCTCGCCGAACTGACTCAGGATCTTGTCATAGTTGCGGCCCATTTCCTCGCTCATGGCCAAAAACACCTGTTGTCCCTTGACCGTGAGGTTGATGAACACCCTCCGCTGGTCTTCAGAAGACTTGCGCCGTGCGACAATACCGTCGCGCTCAAGGCGCTTGAGCACGCCGCTCATGCTCGGTTTGAGAATACAGGCAAGCTCTGCCAACTGATGGCTTTCCAACTCACCCTGCTGACGCAGGATACGAATGACTCGCCATTGCTGTTCGGTTAGCTCGTGGGCGTTCAGCGCAGGGCGGAAGAACGCCATGGTGGCTTCGCGAGCCTGCAGTAGCGTCAGCGTAAGTGAGGGTCGTGGCGTGGTCATGCGTGCTTCGAGCTCGTCGATAAAAAGCGTGCCGGCGAGTATGCCAGCACGCGCTCATTAATACATTAATCAATTACTCGATAAGCAGGTGGTAATGGCGCTTCTTACCCAAGCTGACACGCCATTGTTGCTGGCCAGGTGGTAGATCGGCGTCCACTGATTGCACCACCTCACCATCCAGGCGCAAGCCACCGCCCTGCGCCAGACGCCTTGCCGCACCACGCGACGGTTGCAGGCCGGCCTGCACAAGTACCTCAGCCAGGCTCGGGATTTGCAGCGCGCTGCGAGCCACGGTAATGGTGGTCAATCCATTGCCAATACCCTCCCCGTACACGCCGCTGGCAGCCTCTCGCGCAGCATTCGCTGCCTCAGCGCCGTGCGCCAATGCAGTCACCTCATCGGCCAGCAGGGCCTTGGCTTGGTTCAAGGCCGCACCACCCTCGCGCGTGAGTTCGGCGATCCGCTCCAGCGAAAGTTCAGTAAACAGGGCCAGAAAGCGCGGTACGTCCCGATCGTCGCAATTACGCCAGAACTGCCAGAAGTCGAAACTCGGCAAGCGACGCTCGTCAAGCCATATTGCGCCGTTGAGCGACTTGCCCATCTTTTTGCCATCGCTATTGGTCAACAATGGCATGGTCAGACCGAACAACTGACGTTGATCACGGCGCCGGGCCAGCTCGACGCCGTTGATGATGTTGGCCCACTGGTCGGCACCGCCCAGTTGCAGGGTGCAGTCGTGCAGGCGAGCCAGCTCGGTAAAGTCATGGGCCTGCAGCAGGGTATAACCGAACTCTAGAAATGACAGCGAGTGTTCCCGATCCAAGCGTTGCCGCACCGAGTCAAACGTCAACAGACGATTAATCGAGAAGTACCGCCCGACCTGGTCGAGGAATTGCAGATAGCCGATACCATCGAGCCACTGCGCGTTGTCGACCACGAAGCCCGCGCCCTCACCCAAATGCAGGTAGCGCCCGAAAGTCCGCGTGATGCCGGCGATATTGGCCTGAATCTGCGCCTCATCGAGTATCGGTCGGCTCTCGTCCCGGAAGCTTGGGTCACCGATACGCGTTGTCGCGCCACCGATCAGCAGGATCGGACGGTGCCCGGCCTTCTGCAGCCAGCGCATTAGCATCAAACCCTGCAGGTGGCCGACATGCAGGCTGTCGGCTGTGGCATCAAAGCCCAAGTAGAACGTGCGCGGTCCTTCCTGCAAATGTGTGCGCAATCCTTCGAGGTCCGTGCTTTGGTGAATGAAGCCCCTGGCTTGCAGGTGACCTATCAGATCGTAATGTTGGTCGCTCATGACAACTCCTGGGTGAAGCCCGAGGAGCGAGACACACGTCCAGCCGCCTCGGGCGGATGACGTGCACGCAGCCACGACCGCCTCAGGTTGAGGTGGCGTAACGACGGTAACGTGGTAGATTTATTAACATGTTCATGACATCCATGATCAAGGAGTCTGCGGCAGACGTCAAGCCTCCCCTTACACTGCCAGGTGGCAGGCAGATAAAACTCCATGGCAGGCTAAGGCAAGACGCCTACCTATCGTTAGGTGCTCAATGGCACCACGTGCACCGCCTCGGCAAAGGCCCTATCACAATTCCAATTCAGCAGGCTGCGTCATGATCAACATCGAGACCCCGACCTACTACACCGCGACCAAAAAATACAACCTTAGCTTCCCCACCCTAGAAAGCGACATCGACGCCGATGTCGTGGTCATCGGTGGCGGCTTCTCGGGTATCAACACAGCACTGGAACTGGCGGAAAAAGGTGTCACCAATGTTGTGGTGCTCGAAGCCCGCTACCTGGGTTTTGGCGGTACCGGGCGCAACGGGGGGCAGATCATGGCCGGCATTGGCCATGACCTGGAAAAGATCAGAAGCAGCGTCGGTGACCAAGGGCTGAAGCAGATTTTCGAGATCAGCGAACTGGGCGCCGGCATCATCAAGGAGCGCATAGCGCGCTACAACATTGATGCCGACTTCTGCCATGGCTATGGCTACATGGGCTTCAACAAACGCCAGGAAAAAACCTTGCGAGCATGGGAGAAAGACTTCAAGTCGATCAACACCCATGACGAGATCCGCTTTTTGGGTGGCGCTGAGGTCAAGCAGATCATCGGCAGCGACGCCTACACTAGCGCCCTGCTGCACATGGGCGGCGGCCATGTTCATTCGCTCAATCTGCTGTTGGGCGAAGCCCAAGCTTTGATAGGCCATGGTGCGCGAATCTTTGAGCATAGCCCGGCGCTGGAAGTGACCTATGGCGAGCGCATCAAGGTGCGCACCGGCCGCGGCTCGGTGCGAGCCAGCAAGCTGCTGTGGGCCTGCGATAGCTTCCTCAACAAAATGGAACCGGAGCTGCACGCGCGCACCATCAACACCTACGCCTTCCAGATGATGACTGAGCCACTGTCGGAAGAACTGATACAGCGTATCAGCCCGATCCGCGGCGCCTACAGCGATATCCGCCCGGTGATCGATTACTACCGCGTCACCCGCGAAAACCGCCTGCTGTTCGGTGCCGCCACGCCGTTCATCGAGCACATCCCGCTGGATCTCAAGGCCTGGAACCGCGCTTTGATGCTGAAGATCTTCCCCTACCTCAAGGATGTGCGGATCGACCTCGCCTGGGGTGGTCCAATGGCCACAAGCGCCAACCTGTTCCCGCAGATCGGCACCCTCAGCAATCGCCCCAACGCATTTTACGTGCAGGGTTATTCCGGCTTCGGGGTCACCCCCAGCCACATCATTTGCAAGATTCTCGCCGAGGGCATGCACGAAGGCTCATCGCGCTACGACCTGATCAGTTCGGTCAAGCATGCACGGATCCTCGGCAAGGACCACTTTCGCCCACTGCTGCTAACCGCCGGCAAGACCGTGCACCAGCTTTCGGGCTATTTCAACGGCCGCCGCTGACCGTATCTTTCACCCACTGGAGAACTGCCATGACCCTCACTGCTGCCAAGCAAGGCATACAACTGTCCGAACTCGATGCCTGGGGCACCGTTGCCGATCTGGGCTCGGAAATCCTGGAAGGCGAAGTCAAAGCCTTTGGCAAAATGACCCACGGAGCGCCCACCGACCCCGTCAGCAGCGCTTACTTTGGCACCACGCGCGGCAAATTCCGCATGGTCTACCCGTTTAACGAGCAGGCGGTAATCGTCACAGGCGAAATCCAACTGACTGACGAGTCCACAGGTAAGGTCACTCGCTACAAAGCCGGTGATGCCTGGTTCGTGACCAAGGGCACGCCAGTGCTGTGGGAGATTTTGAGCGAGTCGTTCGTCAAGCACTACTTTGCCGTGGCGTAACGGAAGCAGGTAATAAAAACGGCACCAGCGCTACAAGCGCTGGCGCCGTTTAGTTTTTGCGGTGAGTTAGCGCAAGGAGGTCCCCATAGCTGTGGCACGGTAGTCCTTTGGTGATTGGTCATACTGCTTTTTGAACGAACGGCTGAAATGAGCAGAGTCAGTGAAGCCCCACTTGTAGGCGATTGACGTAATCGACTCACTCATGAAGAACGGATTGGCGAGATCTTCGGCACTGCGCTTGAGCCGGGCACGTTGAATGTACCGGCACACGCTGTCACCTTCCTCTTCGAACAAACGATAGAGGTGACGCACTGAAATGTTAAGCCCGCTAGCCAAAGCAGCAGGCGTCAATCCGGGCTGTGACAACGATTTATCAATCACCTTCTGCACATAACTACGCATATTGCCGCCGTTAAGCGCGTCTACGCTGCAAAGGTTTCCTTCTCCAAACTCAAGGCCCGGCTCTAAAAGAGCGGTGAATGCTGCTTCTAACGCAGCGCCCTGGGTACAGTCTTCGCCGGTATTCTCATCCTTGCACATCTGATCCATCAACACATGAAGCATGCGCCCACACGCGTTGCTGGATGAGATCTTTCCTACCAGATTCCCTCTGCCGAGAACCTGTTTACGCACCTGCTCGCGTGACAGCGCCAACGAAACATGCTCAATCAGGCCAACTGGTTTGATTTCGCAGCGCCCCACCGAATCCATGAGCATGAGATCACCGGGCGACAGGTGAATGGTCAAACCGCCCTGCTCAACCGTAGAGCGGCCCGACCGCTGCAGGACAAGAAAACAGTGCTGGTCATCATCCAGGGCCGCATTATCACCCAGCCTCCGAATGACGCCGGCATTCGTGCGCAAAGATGCGACTGGCAAGCCAGCACGCGTATGAGCTGAGACATCTCCAATGAAGAGTGAATGATTACCAGCCAATTCCGTTTCAAAACGGCCGCAAATGCCCTGCATGGCAGCGGTCCAGCGATCAAGTCCCTGATGGTCGGGTTGTTGAGTCTGCATAGTGGCCTCGACGCGAATTGTTGTTATGCGGCCATTGATAACATGTTAACAATGTCCGCACAACTGTCACAGTTAGTCGAGTACACTCAGCAAAGGATATGCCAGTTCGCTTCAGATGCGTTGCAGAATCTCAGTGAAGCTAGACAGGCTGGCGAGCAAATGAGAACGCTGCTGCGGACTTACTTGAATGTAGCGACGAAACGCCGGCATCCGGTTGACCACCTCGCTTCCGCCCATATGCTCCAGGGCAAGTTGCCATTGGCCCTTGCTGCACTCCAGAGTCAGCCGCTTGAAGTCCAGCGGCATCAGCGCCGCCAACAAGGCCGCATCTCTGTCAAAATGATCGCGTATTCGGGCAAAGAAAGCCTGCTCGCCGCCCCGGAACACGCAAGCTATGCCGGTGCGCCGAAATGCCCCGGTATGGCGCAGCTCCAACCGTACTTCGCCCTGTTGCAGGGCAGGCACGCTCAAGCGAAACTCGCAGGTCACCACATGCATTAGCAGGTGCGCCTCTACGTCCTCACGTACCTCGACCTGCCCCCCCCCAGGGCGCAGACGCACCTGCGCGACACCCGCTTCCGTCCGCTGTATTTCCAGCGGCCCAAGATTACGCAGCAAATGCCCCAAGGTGACACCGGGCCTATAACCTGAAGGCGCCTGAGGCACCAGCAGCCTTTCACGCAAATGTCTGATCATGTTGCGGACGCTCCGGAGCGTGGCCTGGTTCGGCGGCGAATTCTTTTTCCAGTACATCCTCAACCCGGGCAGGCTTGAACGGGTTGACCTTCTGCACACACAGAGACCAGAACAGCGCGTAGGCTGCCGTGCCGCCAAGCATGATGGCAAACGGCACGTAAACGTCCGCGGGGTTCATTCCAGGCGGTGTGATAAACAGCATGCCGATGATGATGCCCGCACTTGAAATGATTTGCGGCAACGGGAACAGCGGCGAACGGTAGGCCCGCGGCAGATCTGGGCGACGGATACGCAGGATCACCACCGACAAGGTCACCAGCAAGTAGGCCGTGCTCCAAGCACATACGGCAGCCAGCACCAAGTGCAGAATATTGTCTGGATTGCCACCCAAGTACCAGGCATGTAGGCACGGGATCAGTGCAACCACCAGAATGCACAGCAATGGCGTCTTGAAGCGCGGATGCAGGTAGGTGAAGACCTTAGGCAACGCTCCGTCTACCGCCATCCCGTAAAGAATGCGCGGCACCCCGGCCATCAGCGTGTTGATGGTTGCCGCACCGGCGAACAAAAAGCCGATACCCAGCCAAACTGGGCCGATGTCACCCATCACCTGCTCGGCAAAGCGCGGAATGGCCATGGGCGTGTCCAGCAAGTGTACGCCGGTGGCGGCATCGAGTACGACGTTTTCCACTTGGCGCTTCATTGCCGCGCCGTAGATGAACATGCAACTGGCCACACCAAACAGGCCCAACGCCATGGCGCGTGGCAATACCCAGGCCGAGCGACGCAGTTCGGGCGCAAGCGGCGTCACGAACTCGCAGCCGACAAACATGAACATGGCCATGCCGATCAGTGAAAGGATGGTCATCACATCAGAGCCTACCAGAGAGGCGCCAAACGGGCCCTCCAGCTCCACCGCAGGGGCGGCGATCAGACCCAGCACACCGAACACCATCAGGGTCGTCCACATGCCGAAGGTGAGGATCACTTCAGCGCGACTGAAAGCGCTGACGCCGAACGCGTTCAGTACCGCAAACGACAGCACAAAACAGACTCCCAACAGCCAAGAACCGCCTGCGGACTCAGCGAGCGTGTTGAGGTGTTCGAAATTCACCAACGCCATCACCCCAGACAGGATGGTCTCGGCAGTGCCAGCGAACACATGCACGATCAAGTAGGCTGAAAGCGTGCCGGTAATGGCAAAGAAGCGGCCCATGCCGCAGTTGATATAGTCGTAAACCGAGCCGGTGGTCGGCAGTATCGAGGCCGCCTCGGCGAAGGTGGTTGACTGCGCCAACATCATCAATGCGGCGATGACCATGGCAATGGCAAACGCGCCGCCACCGATGCCGAAGCCCATGGTCGCAGTGAGTATTACGGGGCTGGCCATGATCAGCCCGACGGTGCTGGCGAGTGCGGTAGGGAAACCGACTGTGCCTTGGTTGAGGTGCTCAGTGAGCTTATTGTTGAATGACATCTTGATCAAGACCCTGGCTTCAGTGTTGGCTGGTAGAGGGTAAGCGGACCATTCCACATGCAGGCCCGACCTACCTCCATGTACATGCACTGTGCGCCCTGCGTGCCCCGCAGTCTTGCCTTTGCCTGCCTGAACTCTTGTTACAGCCTGCCAGATAGCCAGTTCACCAGAGACCCGCTTATCCCGCATCTGTAGGATGGCACCCACGGCTGCCTGGTCAAATACTGGTAACCAAGCCACTCGACATGAACACATTCGAAGTGCCTGCCAGCAATAATAAAAAATCGCCCGGAGACTCCCCGTATGAGCGATCGCCTCGCCCAAACACTGAGTGCTTTCAGTAGCACCGTGCTAGACATCCAGCGCTTGGCACAGAGCCAGAGCATTGAGCACTTCCATAGCCTGATGATTGAACGTCTAAGTGAACTCATTACGTTCGACAAGGCATGGTGGGGGCTGGCCGCTTTGATCAACGGGGTGCCGGTGGAACGCAGTACGCAGCTTTTCAAGCTTCCAGTTCAGTATCTCCTGGACTGGCAATCAATCAGCCACGACGACGTCACCATCGAGAGTGTGCACAGCCACCCTGGCCACGCTGTGGTCATCGACATGGGCACTACACCTGGCCTGACCTGGCTCGGAGCCAAGCACCACATCGGCCAACTGATGTGCATCATCGTGAGCGATCCGATAACTCGGCTTTCCGAGCATCTGACGTTGTATCGCAGCCCGGACTCTGCATCGTTCAGTCCGCAGGACGGTCTGCTCCTGGAAACCCTCATGCCTCACTTGTCCGCAGCTGTCGCGGCCAACCGCATCCGAACGTTGATTGCTGCCCGCGAAACCCTGAGCAACCCTCAGAACCTTGCACTAGCCGTGTGTGACCGCCACGGTACGCTGCATTGCGCCGAACCTGGCTTCATCGCGCTACTGCTGCAAGGTTGGCCAAAGTGGAGCGGACCTAGTCTGCCTATTGCCATTGAGACTGGTGAAACCGCCATCGACCGAATACACCTAAGCATCTCAAATGCCGGTGACCTTTTCCTGATCGCAGGGCGGCAGCAGAACCCGCTGGAAACGCTCAGCCCACGCGAGCATGAGGTCGCCTCAAGCTTCGGTGAAGGCAGGACATACAAGGAGGTCGCCCGTGACCTAGGACTAGCCCCAAACACCGTGCGCCACCATATTCGCTCCATCTACAGCAAGCTCGGCGTCAAGGACAAGGCCCGTATCGGGCAACTGTTGCGCAATAACTCTGGCTGACAATCGCTAATCCTCCGCCCCCTTTTTTGCTGCTCGTCTTGAGCGGCCCAGGCACGTTCGTGCCTGAAATCTGCCGGGAAGTTCGATCCAATAATCACAAGAGAATGCGTAATGAACAAGCATACGAATTGGCTGGCCGGCGCTCTCCAGCTCACACTGATAACTGGTCTGACAAGCGGCGCGTGCAAGGCTGCTGACCTTAACGCCAGGGATTTCTTCAGCGCCCCGGTTGGCACCACGCTAGGCGTGTTCTACATGCCAATGACTCGCAACAGCGAGTACCACGGGGCGGCAGATAGCAATGGCAAAGCAAACCTCCAGGTAAACGCCTTCGCTTGGCGCCAACTGGTCTTCACCGATGTGTGCGGAACTTTGTGCACGCCACAGTTCATCGTGCCACTGGTAGACATTGACGCTCGCTTGCCAGGCGCCTCGCAGAGTAGTGAGGAAAGCGGGATCGGCGATCCGCAGGTCGGTGGCACGCTGTTTCTAGTGAATGAGCCGGCCACCCGAACTTACACCGGCCTCCTCAGCCTCATCACCTTGCCTGTGGGCGAATACCACAGCCACAACCCTGACGTATCGCCCGGAGCAAATCGCTGGGCGGGACATTTCATCCTCAACCATACCCAAGGCGTGGGTGACAGATGGGTGCTAGAGGCGAACCTGGAAGCCCAAGTGTATGGCAAGAACGATGACTACTTCGGCAGCGATCTCGAACAAGACCCTCTCTATCGCCTACAGGCGTTCGCCTCATATGACTTCAGCCAGAAGACCTACGGCGCGCTGCGGCTGATCCACGCCGACGGTGGTGAATTACGTATCAACGGCCAACGCATCGACAACACCCATAAGCGCGTGACCCAGGTGGGGCTTGAGGTTGGGCATTGGCTTGATCGGCAGAATCAGGCGCTGGTCGCTTTCACCCAGGATGTGGACAGCGATAACAGCTACCACGGCAGCCAGACGCTGTTACGCCTTGTCCATGTCTTCTGACCCTTTCGGAGCTCCGTCAATGACCCAGCCGATGGAAACACCAGCTACCTCTCCTTTGCGCATAGTCCCGCGATGGAGGCTTTTGAGTGCTATTGTCCTGTTTGCCGCCGTTGTGCCATCCGTCCTGATGACTGCGCCGATCTTGGCAGCTCAGCTAGCCAGTCAATGGGGATTGACGCCCTCGCAGATCGGCAACTTGTTCATGGTCGAGCTTGGTGCCATGAGCCTTGCGACGATCCCTGCAGCCTTTTGGCTCAAGCGTGTCAATCTGCGCCACGCTGCCTTGGTTTCGGCCTTGCTATTTATCATCGGCAACCTGCTATCCGCTCAAGCCGAGCGCTACGCGCCATTGATCATCCTGCGGGGCATGACAGCTCTAGGGGGCGGCTCACTAATGATCCTCTGCATGAGCTGCGCAGCATCACTGCCCAACTCCAGCCGGATCTATGCGCTGTGGGTGCTGGGGCAACTGGTGCTGGGCGCCATTGGCCTGCAGGTCCTGCCAGGCTTGTTCACCGTGTACGGACTGGGGGCGTGCTATCTGATTCTGGCAGCGCTGATGCTCTTGCTTCTGCCAATGACATGCGCATTCCCCGGACACCTGTTGCAAAGTGCCCTTGGCAATATTCGACAGCTTCGTACTGGCAAGGCACTGCTTGGGATGGCAGCCATCTTCACCTTCTATCTGAGCCTGAGCGGTGTCTGGACGTTCATAGGCTCACTGGCCGAGTCTGCCTCGATCAGTGCCTACGATAGCGGCCGGATTCTGGCCATAGCCACTGTAATGGGAATTCTAGGGGCAGGCTTGGCGTCGTGGGTTGGTGACCGACTGCCGCGGACGCTCTCCTTACTGGGGGGATATGGCCTGATGATCCTTGCCGTGTTGCTCCTGCAAGGTCAGCCTGAGCCGCAACGGTTCGCGCTCGCCGCGCTGACCTTCAAATTCACCTGGACCTTCGTCCTTCCGATGGTCCTCGCCAGCATAGCTGAACTCGATCCTTCGGGCCGCCTGATGAATCTCTCCAACCTGGTGATCGGCGCCGGCCTGGCGACCGGGCCGGCGGTCGCTGGGCACCTTATACAAAACAGTGGGGGATATCAGTCCACCCTACTTGGGGCCGCCTTCCTGACGTTGATATCCCTGCTGCTCGCCATGGCCTGCCGCACCCCTACCCCACTTTAATGCTCAATGGAGATCTTATGACTCAAAAGACTGCATTCTTTTTCGACGAATTGAGCCTCTGGCATAGTGCTGGACTACACGCACTTACCATCCCGGTCGGGGGCTGGGTGCAGCCACCTGCTGCTGCAGGGCATGCCGAGTCTCCCGAGACCAAGCGCCGTCTGAAGAATCTCATGGATGTCAGCGGGCTGACTCGTCAACTGGACGTTAGAAGCGCAGCGCCCGCTAGCGAGGAAGACCTGCTGCGAGTACATACGGAACGGTATCTCGAGCAGTTCAAGGCACTGAGCGATGCGGGCGGAGGCACCCTGGGACCTCATGCGCCCATCGGTCCAGGCAGCTACGAGATCGCCAAGCTCTCAGCTGGTCTAGCCATCGCTGCCGTCGAGTGCGTGCTTCTGGGTGAAGCCAGCAATGCCTATTCTCTATCACGACCTCCAGGACATCATTGCCTGGCCGACCAAGCCATGGGCTTCTGCTTCCTTGCCAATATTCCTGTAGCGATCGAAGCTGCAAAAGCCCGATACGGGCTGGGTCGAGTGGTAGTGCTGGATTGGGATGTGCACCATGGCAACGGTACCCAATCGATCTACGAGCAACGTGGCGATGTACTGACCATATCTCTGCACCAGCAGGGCTGCTTTCCGGCGGGGTACAGTGGCGAAACCGACCGGGGTCAAGGCGATGGATGGGGCACCAATCTCAATGTCCCACTGCTGCCGGGAAGCGGTGATGATGCCTACCTGCATGCGATGGATAAGCTGATCATCCCTGCCATCGAACGCTTCGAGCCAGAGCTGATCGTCGTTGCATGTGGGTACGATGCCAATGCCGTTGACCCGCTGGCGCGGATGTTGCTGCACAGCGAGTCCTTCCGGGCCATGACTCAGCGCATGCGCGACCTTGCCGACCGTTTGTGTGGCGGACGTTTGGTGCTGGTGCATGAAGGCGGGTATTCCGAAGCTTATGTGCCCTTCTGCGGACTGGCGACACTCGAAGCGCTCAGCGGAGTTCGCACAGGAGTAATCGACCCCATGCTGGAATTTATCCAGGCTCAACAGCCGAATCCGCAGGCGTGCGCGTTTCAACGCGAGTTGCTGGACACACTGGCCTTGCAACTGGCCTGAGTCAAAGATACGTCGCAAGCTCTGGGTTTGCGACGTATCTCGCAGGCAGTCGCCGTCGCTCGGCGTACCAAAACGGACGCCCCCCAAGACGCTGGCACTCAGCGTCATGCGGGTGACAGGCTCAGACAAGATGTCGAGCGGGACAACACGCTAGGCTCCAGCATTCCCTTCTACACTGCCCGGAGTTTGCGCACCATGAGCGATATCAACCTGCTGCCTGCAGTCACCGCCTTCCTGGCGCGTGATCATGGCCTGTACATTCATGGCCAGACTGTCGTCGGCGAGTCCTCAAACCGCTTAGCGGTAGTCAACCCAGCCAATGGCCAAACCATCGCTCAAATCGCCGACGCCGACGAAGCCGATGTCGACCGTGCAGTGGACTCGGCGCGCCAGGGTTTCACCAATTGGTCGCATACCAGCCCAGCAGCACGTGCTGGTGTACTCTTCAAGCTCGCCGACCTGCTTGAAGCCAATCGTGAAGAGTTGGCCCAGTTGGAAACCCTGCAATCGGGCAAGCTGATCGGCATTTCGCGCGCATTCGAAGTCGAGCAGGCCGCACACTTCCTACGTTACTACGCTGGCTGGGCGACCAAGATCACTGGCCAGACCATCACCCCATCTCTGCCTTCGTTCGCTGGTGAGCGCTACAGCGCCTACACCCTGCGCGAGCCAATCGGCGTGGTCGTCGGTATCGTGCCATGGAACTTCGCGACCATGATCGCCATCTGGAAGTTGGCCTCGGCGCTGACCACCGGCTGCAGCATCATCATCAAGCCCAGCGAGTTCACGCCCCTGACGCTTTTGCGTATCGCCGAGCTTGCCACTGAAGCAGGCTTACCGGCGGGTGCGTTGAACGTGCTGACTGGCGCTGGCCATGTGGGCAAGGCACTGATCGAGCACCCGGGCACCGACAAGGTATCGTTCACCGGCTCCGTACCTACGGGCATTGCTGTCGGCCAAGCTGCCATGGGCGCGAAGCTCACCCGTGCCACTCTAGAACTGGGCGGCAAGAACGCCGTGGCGTTCCTGCCAGACGTTGGCCCGGACAAAGCCGTCGACGGCATTATCGAGGCCGGCTTCCTGCACTCGGGGCAGATTTGTGCCGCCGGTGAGCGTTTCTATGTGCACCGCTCCCGCATCGACCCACTGCTCGAAGCCCTCTCCCAACGCCTGAGCCAGTTGAAGGTAGGGTCCCCGCTAGACGAAACCACGCAGTTCGGCCCGGTAGCCAACAAGCCGCACCAGCTGAAGCTTGCAGAACTGTTCTCCACGGCTCGCGCAGAGGGTAGCCAGATCATCCACGGTGGGCGCATCGGAGATGGCCCAGGATGCTTCGTCGAGCCGACAGTGATTCTTGCCAAGTCCGCCAGCGATACCTTGCTCAATCAGGAAACTTTTGGCCCGGTGGCGACCTTCCTGCCTTATGACACGGAAGAAGAACTGCTTCAATTGATGAACGCGTCGCCGTACGGACTCAGTGCCAGCCTGTGGACCAACGACCTGGGCAAGGCCATGCGCCTTATTCCGGAAATCCAAGCTGGCACACTGTGGGTCAACATGCACACCCTCCTCGACCCAGCTGTACCGTTTGGTGGCATAAAGGCTTCCGGCATCGGCCGTGAGTTTGGTTCGGCGTTCATCGACGATTTTACCGAGCTCAAATCGGTCATGATCCGCTATTAAGGGGGCATGACATGTCGCATTGGCTACGCGAAAAACTCACCCTCACCCTCCCCCTGGCCATGCAGGCGCTACAGGCGGCGCTCGACACAGCCACTCAGCAGCAGGTCAGGGTCAGCCTGGCAATCGTTGATGGTGGTGGCCTGCCGATCCACACTGCGCATATGGACGGTGCACCACTTCCTGCACATGCCATAGCGCTGCGCAAAGCGCTTACCGCTGCAAGTTTCGGCATTGCCACAGCTGACTGGGGGCAACGCTTGGAGCACTGCTCCGAGGCGGTGCGCAATGGTTTACCGCTGCAACCAGGGATGGCCCTGTTCGGTGGCGGTGAACCTTTGCTCCATGCCGGACAGGTCATCGGGGCGATAGGCGTGTCTGGTGCCAGCGAGGCCATCGACACACTCTGCGCCAAGGCCGCCGCCCATCATGTTGCAGCCCTTCTGCAAGCCTGATCGAACGCTGTAAATCTGTGCGTGGCCAAGGCGTGCAAGCGTCTTGGCAGCCAGAAACAAGACCTCGACCTGCACCTCACGCACTAATAAGCCGTCGCAGCCAACCGCGACGGCGCCCGCCAATGCGGGTGCCCACGTACAAGAAAGCGTCTTGTCAAAGGCGACTGACAACGAGGGAAGTGCAATGGTCAAACCGCAAACGCTGTCGAGCCTGGCCCTAGCGGCCTTGCTCGCCAGCCAGGTCGCGCCGGCTTACGAACTGTACGCCGACGAGGACAGCCATTTGAATGCTGACATGCTCGCGGTCTGGGGTATGTTCAACAGCCGCAAGAACTATGATGGCACGTCAGGAGGCTCAACCTGGCGGGAGGGCTTCATCAAGTATGGGCTCAGTGGCGACCAGGGCCTCGCTGGCAATGGCACCTTGTATGGAGCATTGAACTGGGTAAGTTCCGCGACGTGGGGTGACGGTGATGCCGCCGGCTACACTGACGGCTCAGAACGCACCACCAAGATCGAGGACGCCTATTTGGGCTGGCGCTCGGGCGACCTGGTGCCGCTACTGGGTAAGGATGGTGTAGATGTTTCCGCCGGCCGCCAGGTGATCCGCCTGGGCAGTGGCTTCCTGATCAACGACGACGGGCCGAACCTGGGCAACGGTGTAGCCGACGGTGCTCTGGATCGGGGGGGCGCCTACTACCTGGCAGCGCGCCATGCTTTCGACCGCACTGCAATACTGCGCCTGGGCGGCCAAGACGGTTTGCACGGCAGCCTGTTGTGGCTCAAATCCGACAACCGTGCCCAGGCCGAAACCGAACTTGCTGCCGGTACGCTGGACTACACCCACGCTCTGGGCACCCTGGGCCTGAACTGGATTCACGGCATCGATGTCACCGACCAGTGGGCCAGCGATTTCCAGAAGGCTCGCGAAGGCATGGATGTATACAGCGTGCGTGGCGAAGGTAGCGCTGGCGTCGAAAACGCTAGCTTCGCCTTTGAATATGCTTGGCAGGATAAACACGGCGGACCAGAAAATGCTTGGTACCTGCAGGCGGGTTACACCTTTACAGACTTGTCTTGGGCTCCGCAGTTGACCTACCGCTACACCCGCTACTCTGCCGAATGGGATCCTCTATTCAGCGGCTTGTCCAGTGGTTACGGCACCTGGTTCCAAGGGGAAGTTGCTGCCAACTATGCCGGTCCGTTCAACAGCAACACTGGCATTCATCATATTGGCCTGAAAGCCAACCCCTTGGAAAACCTCACAGTCGGAGCCCTCTACTTTGATTTTGATACGCTGCGTACCCGCGACAGCTTGAACCTCGATGCCCGCGAACTCGACCTGTACTTGGAGTGGGCCGTCAACGAGCACCTGATCATCAGCCCTCTGGTAGGTCTGTACAAACCGCGCAAGGATCAGGATAACGGTGGTAACCAGTTTGGCGGCAATGGTACCAATGTGTACAGCCAACTGACCGTGGCGGTGCCGTTCTGATCGAGTAGGAGGCGGGCTCACACCCGCCGTCCTCTCATACCACCGTGCGTACGGTTCCGTACACGGCGGTTCAGATCATGCGGCTAAGCCGGTTGATCATATCCAGTATCGAGACAAGCCCGAGTCAATCCCAGAGCTTCTTCGGCAGCGCCTGATTCATATGTGGCGCTCCAGAGTTCCACCATGGGCCGCGGCCATTGAAGGCCGACTTACAGGCACGCTCTTGACCCAGCCCAAGACGCATCAGGTGCGCGCCCTCATGGAGGGCCGCTTCCATTGGCGCCAGATAACGCAGCGAAGTTTGCGCCTGACCCAGCCGTCCAAATCCACAAGAGGCCCTTTGCTCTGAATGAGCTTGAAGTAGCCAGCCCAGCCTCGCAGGACGGGGTTGATTCGCTCGATGACAGTCGCCACTTTGCGAGCCCGTACACTACGCAGCAGCATTCTGAGCCGGTCGCGTAAGCGGCCTAGGCTCATCGTTGCCACCCGCAGCCTTGGCTGCTGATGCCAGCTCATTCCGTAACCCAGATAGTCGCACTTCCAAGCCCTTGCCACTCGACTCTTCTTCCGATTCACCGTCAGTTTTAAACGTTGACTCAGGAAGCGCTCGACACTGACCAGCACCCGTTCGCCAGCCCGAGGACTGCGTACATAGATGTTCGCATCATCGGCATAACGTACGAAGCGATGGCCCCGTCGCTCCAGCTCGCGGTCGAGTTCCTCGAGCAGGATGTTCGACAGCAACGGCGAAAGCGGGCCGCCTTGCGGCGTCCCCTCCTGCCGTGGGCTGACGACAGCGCCCGACATGATCCGGGCTTCAAGGTAGCGGCGGATAAGCCTGAGTGCGCACTTGTCTTTGACCCGACGTTCGATGCAGGCCATGAGGATGTCGTGATTGACCCGATCGAAAAACTTCTCCAGATCGAGTTCCACGCCTGATGACCATTGAATGTGTAGCTCCGATCCTCGCGCCGGCTTTGGGCGGCATGATCGACTCGTATTTCGGCTGGCGGGCTGTGATGCTCATACTGGCCGGCATGGGACTAATGGTATGGATCAACAGTCTGTTAAACCTGCCGGAGCCCCTGCCACACCACCAGCGTGAAACATTAAGCCTTAGCAGCGCTTGCCGAACCTACCTGACCATCCTCGCTGACCGACTTCTCCTACGCCCAGCCTTGGCGATGGCTGCCGTGTTTTTCTTCCTGCTCGCCTAAATAGGCGACGTAACGCTGGTGTACAGAGCACTTTGGCATGACCGCACAAGTCCTCGGCCTGCTTTTCGGTGCCACCGGCGTGTCAGTGATGCTGGACGCTATGTTTGACAGCCGACTGATCGGCCGCCTTGGCTTGAACAAGCTCAGTACGCTAGGGCGTGCGTTGCATGGTTGCTGGCGCCCTGCTGACCTTGGTTGGTGCAATGGTAGGCCTGGGATTGCCCGGTGTAGCCGATGGCATGGCGTTAGCTCTGTTCGGATTAGGCATAGCAGAACCGACGCTGATGTCGCTGGCAATGTCATCGCAGGAAAAATCCCTGGGCTCGACCGCCGCCTTGCTCGGCGCCATCCAGCTATCGGTGTCGTCTAGCGCCTCTCCATTGGCTGCGGTAGTGCTGCATCACGGCCCGGTTGCATGGACCGCACTTCTAGCAGTGAGCACACTGCTGGTCTGTGTGTTGACCACCTTGAGCCTACGAGACGTGCCAGCAAGCTATTCATTGGCTGGGCATTGAGGAAGTGCAATGAACAATCACGTCTTGGGCTACTTGATTTGCAGCGGAATTATCTTGCTTGGCGTGGTGTACCACCTAAGCGAATGGATACGTACCGAACGGCCGCGCGCCCCCACCTGACGACCTGAATTGAAGACGAACCGACTGAGCTGGCACAGGGGGTCAATTGCTCTGGCAGACACAAACAAGACGACCTACCAGTCGTTAGCGAAACTGCCCATAACCTTGAGATCACCTGTCCGCCCGGTCCAGCCGGGTAACACAACAATAAAACCCAAATACGGCGGCCCCCCAGGTACCGTCCGTGCAGTGAGACCCGCTATGACCTTCGACACCCGCATCGATTTCATCTACCTCTCCGAACAGGACATGATCCGCGCAGGCGTGACGGACATGCCCGCCTGCGTCGACACCATGGAAGAAATGTTCGGTTTGCTCTACCACGGCGACTACCGCATGGCCGGTCCGAACAGTGACTCGCACGGCGCGATGATCACCTTCCCCGAGCACTCGCCGTTCCCGAGCATGCCCAAGCCCACCGCCGACCGGCGCATGATGGCCATGCCGGCGTACCTGGGTGGCAGCTTCCAGACGGCAGGCGCCAAGTGGTACGGCTCGAATATCGCCAACCGAGAAAAAGGCCTGCCGCGCTCGATCCTGATGCTCACCCTCAACGACGCCGACACCGGCGCGCCGCTGGCGCACATGTCGGCCAACCTGCTGTCGGCCTACCGCACTGGTGCGATCCCCGGAGTCGGCGCCCGCCACCTGGCGCGCAAGGATGCCAAGATCATCGGCCTGGCCGGCCCGGGCGTGATGGGCAAGACCACCGTCGCGGCTTTCATGGCCGTGTGCCCGCAGGTCGACACCATCAAGATCAAGGGCCGCGGCCAGAAGAACCTAGACGCCTTCGTCAACTGGTTGAACGCCACCTTCCCGCAAATCACCAATGTGCAGGTGGTGCAGACCCTGGAAGAGGTGGTCCGTGGGTCCGACCTGGTCAGCTACTGCAGCTCCGGCGAAGTCGGCGACCCGTCGCTGTATCCGCTGGTGAAGCGCGAATGGGTCAAGCCCGGCGCCTTCCTCGCCATGCCCGCCCCGTGCAGCATCGACGCGGGCATGGAACAGGCCGACGTGCGCAAGGTGGTTGACAACACCGGCCTCTACGAAGCCTGGTTCGAAGAGCTGCCCAAGCCGGCCCACAACCACGTGCCGCTGGTGGGCGTGCGCTTCATGGACATGATCGCCGAAGGCACCCTGCAGGCCGAGCAGGTCGAGGACATCGGCAAGATCATCGCCGGTGAAGCACCGGGACGCCTGAACGACGAAGAAATCATCCTAATGTCCGTCGGCGGCATGCCGGTGGAGGACGTCGCCTGGGGCACCGTGGTGTACCGCAACGCTATCGCGCAAGGCATCGGCGTCAAGCTCAACCTTTGGGAACAGCCCGTTCTCAACTGATCTCCACTTACCTACCGCCAAGGCTATTTCCATGACCCAAATCACAAAACTCAAGACCGGCTCCAAGTTCGAAGACATGGCCAGCTACTCCCGCCTGGTGGCGGTAGACAACTGGATCCACGTCTCCAACACCGCCGGGCGCAACCCGCAGACGCAGTTGATCGCCGACGACGTCATCGAACAGACCCACCAGGTGTTCGCCAACATCGAAACCGCCCTCGCCGCTGTCGATGCAAGCCTGGCTGACGTCATCAGCTCCCGGGTGTTCATCCAGCAACCAGAAGACGTGCCGGCCGTGATGGAAGTAATTGGCGCCAAGTTCCGCGGCATCGACCCCGCCACCACCGTCACCTGTCCACCGCTGGGTTCGACTGTTTACAAGGTCGAGTTGGAGGTCACCGCCTACCGCGGCGCCTCACGCGCCGACGTCAGGCTGATCCGCCTCGGCCAATAACCGCCACCCACCCTTCTCTCCGCCGAGTAACGCTATGTCCCCCGCCATCGATCCCGTCTTCACCTGCCCCCGCCACCCGGACGCGACTACCGTCGTGATCATCGGCGGCGGCATCATCGGCCTTACCGCCGCGCTGACCCTCGCCGAGCGCAACATTCCGGTGGTGGTGCTGGAAAAGGGCCGCATCGCCGGCGAACAGTCGTCGCGCAACCTCGGCTGGGTACGCAAGACCAACCGCCACGCCGACGACATCCCCCTGGCGCTTGCGGCCGATCGGCTGTGGGCCGAGATGCCGCAGCGGGTCGGCAGCGACGTGGGTTACCGGCAAGCCGGGATCATGTTCATCGGGCGCAATGACGCGCAGATGGACATGCACGAGCGCTGGCTGAAGAGCGTAGCGCACCTGGGGCTGGATTCGCGCTTGCTCAGCAACGGCGAAATCGCCCGTCTTGTGCCGGGCGGCAGCAGCACCTGGGCCGGCGGACTGTACACCGCCTCCGATGCCCGCGCCGAGCCGACCCTGGCCGCCAGCGCCATTGCCCGCGCGGCGATGGCCAAGGGCGCGCAGATTATCGAGCACTGCGCGGTGCGCACGTTGCAGACTCATGCGGGACGGGTCAGTGGCGTTGTGACCGAACAGGGAGAGATTCGCTGTGACCAGGTGCTGCTGGCGGGCGGGCTATGGTCGCGCAAGTTTCTTGGCAACTTGAAGATTGACCTGCCGACCTTGCCGCTGACCTGTTCGGTGTTGCGGACCGAGGCCATGGAGGGGCCGACGGATATTGCCGTCGGCGCGCCGGACTTTTCGTTCCGCAAACACAAGGATGGGGGTTTCATCATTACCCAGCGGGGCAAGCTCGATGCCTTCCTGACCTTTGACCATCTGCTGCTGGGTAAACGCTACTTGCCACAGTTGCGGGCACAGCGTGACTTTTTGAAGATCAGCCTGGGCAAGTACTTCTTCAAGGACCTGGCGTTGGCCCGGCGTTGGAAGGCGACAGACGCCAGCCCGTTCGAGCGGGTGCGGGTGCAGGATCCAGCGGCTAACACCGCGCTGAACAATGAGGCGCTGCGCAATCTGAGAAATGCCTGGCCGGTGTTCGAGCAAGCGCGGATTGCTTCGGCCTGGGCGGGGACCATTGATGTGACGCCGGATTCGAACCCAGTGATTGGCGCGGTGCCGAGCTTGCCGGGGTTGACCTTGGCGACCGGGTTTTCCGGACATGGATTTGGCACCTCGCCAGCTGCCGGGCAACTGGCGGCGGACCTGGTGGCGCAGCGGACGCCGTTGATTGACCCACGCCCCTATCGATTCGAACGGTTTAACTAATTTGATGTAAAAGCCGCTCTTGCAGAGTGTGAGGAACCTAGTGTTCTGAGCGCTTAATTCATTAGCTTATTTTTCATCAACCTCAGCTTTGCCATGTGTGCCGAGCTGATCATGGCCTCTGCCGGCTTGTTCCATTTGTACGGCTTGGCCGGATGCTCGTTGTGAGTCGTGACCGCCTTGTGCATGAAGCAGCTTCAACCGCACCTGGGCCACCTGCCGCTGACGCACATCGATGACCAGGCGCTGGAGCCTTTTATCAGGGATCGGCAGACAGAAAAGGTTCTGCCAGATGAGACCATTGCAAATGCCGTAAGCAATCGGACGATCAATATCGCAATTGAGCGCGCTGTTCGGGTGCTGACCCTATGCGCACGGAAGTGGAGAGACGATGACCGCCGGCCATGGCTCGACAGTGTGCTCATGCTGAGGAAGCTCGAAGAGAAGAAGTCGAGCCGCAAGCCCTACCCAATGTAATGGGAAAAGCAGTCGATCCTTTTCAACGAGCTGCCTGGCCACCTGCATACGATGGCACTCTTCAAGGTGAACACGGGCTGCCGGGAGCAAGAGGTGTGTGTGCATCCCTTGGAAGTAATCGATCTGTTCCTGCGTCTGCGGAAACGGACCTTGTTGCCCTGCTTATCCGTGATGAAGTACAGGTTGTTCAGCCGCCAAAACCGATCCCGGAGCAGTTTCAGGTGCTCGGGCTTCATGGTCAGGCATCCTTCGATAGTTCATCCATCAACTGCGATAGCTCGTCGGCGTCTTTCGACTGCTCCTTGTCGTCCAGGCCGAATGCGGTACGCTCAAGCACCTGCAGGTTCTTCATGGCCGAGGACAGCTGGTAAAGGGTTGGTGAGCAAGCCATCCATCAGCAGGTTTCAAGGTTCGCGGCTGTGCGAATGTCGCGGCGGTGACTGCGAACAACCCTCGCGCCCTCTTCTGCCGCCTCCTCGATGATCTCGGCGTCCCGCTCAAGGTTCGCACATTGATCTTCGCGAACCTCGCCGCGAACCAGCTTGTTGCGAACCTCTTTGCGGACCTGCTTGGAAAGGTCCCGCTCCCAGCCTAACGCCTTGGCCTTCTTCCGGATCGCGGTGTCGCTCACCCCGTTGCGGTCAACGATGGTACGGATGGAAAGCGCCCCGGCCCGGTAGGCTCGTTCGATTACCTCCCAGTCGGGTTGCTTCGTTGTCATAAATTGTCTCAAGTAGACCTAAAGGCAGGATTGAAATAGTGGTGTGCTGCCAGTATTGGTTGGAGCCCACACCATCCAAGGAAGCCAAGATGACCAAATTGAGCTATGTGGTAACTCACTCACATATCAGCGAATTTCCAGAGCCCATGACCCTAAAAACCGGAGATCGGATTTTGGTTGGAGAACGATATGAAGGACCCGAAGGCTGGCCCGACTGGTATTTCTGTACTGTTCCTGGCCAACAATCCGGCTTTGTGCCGGGGCAGCTCCTTGACCGCCAAGTGGATGGTTCTGCAAAGATGCTGGAGGACTTCACCAACAGAGAGCTGGATGTTGTCGAGGGGCAAATACTGAAAGGCGAGCGTCAGTTGAACGGCTGGCTTTGGGCGGCAAGGACTTCAGACGGCGCAACTGGATGGGTGCCTTTAGCAAATATACAACCTCAAAATTAGATCGCCTGTCTAGGCAAGTGCTCGCCTTGGACCCAATCCCACACACCAGTGGCCGGGTGCAGCGTGAGCCAGAGTGAATCGAGCAGGTCGTCCGGTGGCATCAGTCTGCTCATACTCACTCCCGCGCCACGAAACGGCGCACGTCTATTCTGTGGCGCGGATCAACTGAAGGCGTGACCGCGACGGGCCCAGGCATATGCGACCAACCCAGCGCTGAGCATCACGCCGAATGGGTTTACCCAATGGCCTTGCAGGGTGGTGACGAACGCGCCGAACCCGCTGATGGCCACCAGGTAGAAGGCGACACTCAGGTGGTGCTGAACAACGTGGCCAAGTCGATCATTGAAAGGCAGCGCGGGATCAGCAAGGAATGGGTATTCCCATACAACGGCACCGCGATGCACCGGATGAACGACTCGGCGTGGAAGAAGGCACGGGTGAGAGCGGCGAAACTCTGGCAGGAGGAAAACCTTCGCCCCGCTCACCCTGGATATGCCTCGATCAGGATTCACGACTTGAAGCACACCTTCGGTCGACGACTGCGGGCAGCAGGCGTTACTGAAGAGGATCGGAAGTCACTGCTCGGGCACAAGAACGGCAGCATCACCAGCCACTACTCCGGCGCTGAGCTGGGCAAGCTGATTGAGGCTGCGAACATGGTATCAACAACTGACTCTCGCGGGCCGGTGTTGACGATCCTGAAGAGGAAAATCGGATGAAGTCCCGAAAAACTCCCCACATGCAAAAACGACAAAGCCACCCTAAGGTGGCTAAGTCGTTGAAATATATGGTCGGGACGGAGTGATTCGAACACTCGACCCCTTGCACCCCATGCGTGCAGCAGGCCATAACCCCCTGTAAACGTTGGATTAACCTCAGCGCTCGCTGCAATCGACTGCTCATAGGTGTTTTCAAGCGTTGCCAAGAGTCACGCAAATCTCACGCAGGCTTCCTGCACCTCCACCGGCGTTCTGCCGACCGTTTCCCTTCCTTTATATAGCTACTCATAGGGCTGCCCCATCCAGCGCCCACAGCCTGGCCGACTCGACGATCTCCAGCATGTCGACCAGGTCGCCCTCATCGACTTCCTGCCGTCGGTGCGCGGCATAGGCCATCTCGCTGAGCACAGCCGCTCGCCCATCCGGATCAGCGATCAGAGCCACCTGATCGTCCAGTTCTGCCACCCAGGCCTGTGGTAATCCAACCATCATTCTGCCCTGCACCACCAGGACTGCGCGTACAGAACGCCATCGATCTCCTCCACCCCATTGATGTTGATGCCAAGCTGGGCCATGCCGTTGACCTTGGCATCGTGCAGCCGCGGGATGATGTCGGGCCCAGGCGTCGGGTTGAACACCCAAGCCTGGGTAGATACCCGGCCCAGCGGCTCACTGTGGTGGTCCCCGATGTGGATGTCGGCCCGGATGGGTGTGATCTTGCCAAGCTGATTCGTAGGGATGGCCACGCCATTCACGCGGCGGCGAACGAGGAGGAAGTACATAGGGCACCAATACTGTATGGATACACAGTATCGTATAGGCGGGATTGGTTGCGGGCAATTGCCGATCAGCGGATCAGTAAAGAGGTGGCAAATCCTTGCCTCTAGCCTTGGCGATGACGCGGAGCTGGTAATCGGACACCAGCTGGAAAAGCGACTCGGCCAGTAGGCGCAACCGCTCGATCTCTTCCGCCGGCGCACCGCGATCCTGGGCCTGGTGATACTCCCGCAGGGCGTCGACAGCCTGCTGAATCAGCGGCTCGCCGGCCTCAACCATCCCTATAAAGGTGCGCTTGTCCATTGCAGTGTTCTCTACGAAGTCCGATTGGTCGATGAAGAGAATGGTGCTTTTACAAGAAATTTCCAGCTAGTTTCCTGAGCGCTTCAAAAAGCTGCAGTTAGCAAGGGTTGCTGGCATAATGCCGGGTTTGTAACGGATCAGGATGTGTACGGATGCTTGGCGCATTGATGGGAAGAAAACGGGCTGCTCCACCGGCTGTCACTCAGGTGGTTTCTGTCCTAAACCGATTGTCTGCCTCTGCCGGTGGTGTAACTCGGGTGTCGCTCAACCGATCTGCCATTCTGGCGGATAACGGTTTCAGGTCGTGCATCGTGTCAATCGACTGGGACCTAGGACTGCAAAGCTCTGTTCAGTCTCTGCGCATCAGCGGTCAGCTGGCTAAGCCAGTCCTGGCGCTAAACTTCTTCTACTACTACTGCCAAGCCTCAGTAATGCGTCGCTCGGGCACAAAAGTCACCGATCTTGAGCAGCTGTCGGTCAAGGTGGCATCCAACCTTCCAAAGCGTAGATCCCGGTTCATCGGCATGACCGAATTTCAGATCCGCGAATACATGAACAGCTTCGGCGATGTATTTGCCCGCGAGATCTTGGACGCCGAAGGCAACCCCGTATCCTTTGAGCTGATTGTCGATAACGAAAGGTCGAAGCAATACAAGACGCGGGACGAAGCATGCACTGCCTGGCTCCAAGAACTCGCGAGCTATGGAGCCCACACGGTAATCATCTCCGATGCTTCCTCGGCAAGTGACGTTGTGGCCAATGTTCATGACAGCAAGACCTCCAAGGTTCTTACCCTGCATGGGAACCACTTCATGGAGCCATTCACCTACGGCAGCCCAATCAAGCCTCGCAGCCAAACGATTATCGATAACGCCAACAGCTGTGATGCTCTCGTGCTTCTTACCGAAAGCCAGAAAAACGACATCGAACAGCAGTTTGGGGATGGCTCGAATGCCGTAGTTATCCCGAACTCTGTGACAGAATTTGCAATCAAACAGGACGTTGCTAGGGACCCAAACCTTTTCGCAATCGTGTCTCGACTTGAAGGTGGCAAACGCCTAGACCGTGCCATCCGCGCCTTCAAGATAGTCGTAGAGCGCAACCCAGACCTGCAGTTGGAAATCTGGGGGCGCGGAGCTCTGGCCGATGAGCTTTCTGAGCTGATCTCTGAACTTGATCTCGATGATAATGTTTCCCTAAACGGCTACACGAGAGCGCCTCACGCCGTTTACTCTAGGGCGCGCTGCACCCTCTCTACCTCGCTGTCTGAGGGTTTCGGTCTGAGCATTATCGAGTCCATGTCTGTGGGTACGCCGGTAATTTCGTTCAACACCAACTACGGCCCGATAGAGATCATTGATGACTACTCTAACGGTTACTTGGTCGAGTCCGAAAGAGAGCTAGCCGACCGCATTCTCGAAATAGCGGAAGATGATGAAGTCTTCGAAGCGCTGTCGAGGGGAGCCATGATTACTGCGACCAAATACTCTTCCGAACGCGTCGGTAAGGAGTGGATTGATCTGGTCAACGGACTCGCGCGCACAGGTTCTGCACCCAAGCCAAGATTGAAAAGCAGATCTATCGAGAACTCCCACTCCAGCAGCTCTGGCACTCTGTTCGTCTCGACCGCCGACATAAGCGAGGAGCTCTCTGAATCAGCCCGGCATGTCGAGATCATCAAAATCGATAGATCGAAGCAGTTCAATGACAAGATTTCAAAGCTGGAACCTGGTATCTATCGAATCAAGAGCATGAAACTCGATGAAGACTCATCGCGATACGCTATCAAGTTCGCCCAAGGTCCTAAGATCCACAAGGGTACCATTCCACACAAGTCGTTCACCCTCCGCGTGATCGGCTAAATACCTCGCGCCCGATGGTCCCGGCTACTGCATACCGGGGCTATCGAGGCAAAGCCATCACCTACGAAGACCGACCGTCCCCTTGCTTTTCTGAATTGCGTCGTTTATAGCCTCACAGGTCATTCCCGCTATCCGGCTTCGCTCAAGCGCTGTCGCGAGGTCTCCCGTCATTCGGTCAGCTTCTTCAAGCAGTCCCCCGAGCACCACGACGGCAGCGGCTTCTGCCTGGCGCTGCTGGGTAGCGATGGTATCGCAGGTGGCTCGGTGGCCATCCCCTTGATAGCCTGGCCGCCGAATTTAGTGGTGGACCTGTAAATTTCATCTCCACCCCATTGCAGGTTGATTATGCTGCTGACTCGATCAGTAGTAGTGGGACGTATTGATGAAGCACTTCGCTTTTGCCTTGTTGGTCGCATTCACTGGGATCACGGGCGCAGCCCAGGGCGCCGAGGCGCCGACACCGTTAAAGCGCGACATCGCGGTGAATTCCGCTTACAAGATGAGGTCGTCTCTGTTCGATCAGCTCACCGCGCACCGAAAGGTCGTGATGCTTGGTGATAGCCTCACCGCTCGCGGCGAGTGGGCTGAACTTACGGGATCGGTGGCTGTGGCGAATCGAGGAATCGGCGGCGATACCACGGACGGAATTATTTCTAGGCTCACCCCTATCAAGGCAATGAAGCCGAATGCGGTTTTCATAATGGCCGGAATAAACGACCTGAAACACGGATCGAGAGCTGATTCAGTTGTAGAAAACTACAAGAAAATAATAGAGGAACTTCACAATTCAGGCTCTTCAATCTATGTGCAATCAACCCTATACACCAACAGAAAAAACATGCTCAAGGACAACGAAAGCATAAGCGAGATAAACGAATCAATTGGTTCATACTGTGCGAAGACAAAAAACTGCGACTACATCGATCTGAACAATTCGCTTTCTAAGTCCGGGCGCCTTAAAAAAGAAATGACCCTCGATGGCATTCACCTGAATGGCGAAGGTTACATGGCATGGACGAAAGCCATAAAACCCTACCTGGAAAAAGTGATCAGCAAGTAGTCACTGGGTTTTTCTCGCTGACCCAAGCCTGGGTCGCGACACGGCCCAGCGGCTCGCTGAGGTGGTAGCCGATGTGGACGTCCGCCCTACCGGGCAGCTTGATCAGCCGGGCGGCGTCAGGGCGTCGTACTCGCGTTCGCACTGGCGGCCTGCTGAGCGGGCAGCGTCATAAGCTTTCGCCAGCTCTCCCGCTCGCTTGTCAGCCCGTGCGAGCAGGTCGGAGAGCACCATGGCGGCGCGGGTGGCTGCCTGGCCTCGAGCGATAGCGGCGGTATCCGTGCTGGGGCAACTGACGGCGGCAGCGAACTGGGTGGCGTCACTGCGCAGCCGCTGACCAGCAGCATCGGCGTCAGCAGCGCCAGCATAAGCAACCTTTCTTTCTTCATGCCCTTTTACCCTCGCCTCTTGCTGCGCATCTGCGCTCCGGTGTTCTTCCAGGCGCGCCACACGCTCGCCAATCACTTCGGCGAGTCGGTCGCCGCTGTCCCGTTTAGCTGATTGCTGGCCAGCCTGGCCTAGTTCCACTGATCGACCGTGTTCGTAAGCCGACCAGTGGGATACCAACAACAGCGCCAACATTCCAGACAGCACCCAGCCGTTCACGCCGCCCCCAGGAACAGGTCTCGCTCAGCGGCCCGACGGCGGACTAGGCCGGCCAGCACCTGTCCGCCAGCCTTGTTCCAACGCGGGAACTGCTCGGCAGCTGCTGCGTAGTTGCCTGCATTGAGCAGCCGGCGGAGCGTGGAAGACTCGAGATTGGACGAGCCTAAGTTGTAGGTGAAGCTCATCAGGGCGTCCCATTGGTTTTGGCTCAGCGGCGCTGTGACCAGGCGCTGTACTTCTGGCTCGAAGCGCTGCACGTCGTTCAGTAGCATGCGCTCGGCCTGCTCCTTAGTGATCGACATTCCCGACTTCACGCCCCGGGTCGATCCGTAGCCGATGGTCCAGACGCCGATTGAATCCTGATAGGCCTGCAGGCGCAGGCCCTCGAATGACTTGATGAGGCTCAAGCCACGCTGCGATGTCCGCATTTGGTTTTCTCCAGACGAAAAAAAACCCGCTCAAGGCGGGCTTCAAAAATGGCTTTCAATCCTTAAACTGCGTTGACCTTCACAAAAGGCCTGTCGATCAGTTCTAGAAGACCATCGCGCTCGCGCTCTTTGATCTGCTCAATGGCTCTGTTCACATCTTCAAAATCAATTCCCAAAAGGGAATCTGCATCAAATCGCCACCACTGCAGCTCAAGCAGTTTTGCAATGGTTTCTTCGTCAAATCGGTACTTGATGATCTTGGCGGGTACGCCTGCAACAACCGCATAAGGGGGGACATCTTTGGTGACCACAGCGCCGCCGCCGACAATCGCACCGTCTCCGATGTGAACGCCAGGCATGATCATGGCGTTCGCGCCGACCCAGACATCATTGCCCACGGTGCTCCACGCCGCCTTTTTCAAACGGAGCTTCTTGAAAGGGAAATCCTTCTTTTTGGTCCAGGCCTGGAAAACCATCCCCGCACCGTATTGGAATGGATGGGTGGAAAGCCAATCCGAGCCGTGGTTCGAATCACCGGCTGTAATACCAGGAGCAAACGAGCAATACCGGCCAACACTCTTCAAAAACGAGCCAATTCGCCCGCCTCTAATATAAGAGTACGCTCCTACCTTTCCCCGCATATGAGTTTCAGCGCCTATAAGCACTGGTGGTTCGCACTCAAGGACAGCAGTTTTACCAATCGTCCCGGTGCTGACGATATAAACTCCCTTGCTTTTTAGCTCGGCCTTGTATTCTTTGCTCACTTGACCATTTCCATTTCTGTAATTTTTCGCCGCGCTGGCATGTGTCGCACCGCCTAAGCCGGGAAATTTAACCAGAAACGCGGCTCAGCACAACCGCTCAGCGCACCAAGAGTCTAGTTTCACGCAGACCGGAAATGACCGCAGGTCTACGGACAGAGCTTGGCTAACCTCATGGGCCAAAGGGCCCCCTTCAGGGTCAAGGAAACGTAGATACGCGGTGCATTCCTACCTCAGATCATCACTATATTTGCATAGGAGCTCGAAATTCACCGAACCTAAGAAAGACTTGCTCGAATCCTCGATTGCTCTACCTGAAATTTTCTCGGCAGAGCAAGAAGCCCGTTTGCGTGAAATTATTCAGGGAGAAATTCACAAAGCGTAAGTTGAAGATCTCGACGCAGGATTCGAGGACTAAGTAAAGGCGGCCAACTTGCGGCCTTTAATTTATACCGCCACCCCCAGTCGCAGCATTCGGGTCCGCATGCTATTGGCAACCAGGGCAATCTCGTCGTCCGTGAGCGCTTCCGAGTAAATCGCGATAGCAGAGATATCGATCTCACCCGGGAACTGAGAAAGCGAGCTGCCGATGCGGAACTTGTTAGCTGTCAGCGCCCGCTGGGTGATCGCGGTACCAACCGCTTTCGAGCCGCGGGTGATGTTCTGAACCAGCGTTCCTTCCGTGTCCGAGGCTCGCAGAACCCGGATCCCCCAGGCGGTAGGGTCGTCTGCAGTCGTCACCTGCCCAACCGTGATTCCACCGCTGCCGTTGCTTCTGGCCGCAGTTGACGCCAGCAGAGCAGCGCCTCCCAGATACAACGTCACTCCGCTGGATGTGCCAGGGATGCCTGGGGTGATGGACGGGCCATTGAATGTGCTCGCGTAAACCGGGCGAGGGTCAGGGGTTGGGATTGGGTCTGGAATTGCAACCGGCGAGCGCCCCACAGCGATGATGGTTACCTCGGCAGTATCTGGCGCTTCTGTCTGGATGAAATTGACGAGCGACTTGAAGCGACCATGGGTCGCGTATGCCACGGGGGATCCAACAATGCGGCCGTTTGGCTTGTTGGGCGCGCGGTTGAACCCGAAGCGTACAGCATCGGTGTCGAACGTGAACCAGGCCTCAAGACCACGGGTTACTGGCGCGATTACTTTGGTGTTCCAAGGTGCAACGGTGTCCTTCGAAATCAGCTGAATGCCCATTCCTAAATCCTTATCAAATGATGTTGAGCTTGAGGCCAGCAACGTACGGAGCCATTGCCCTGTAGTACGCGTATCGAGCCGATCCGATCGGGTGAATGTCGTCAGACCAGTTGCCTGAGATGAATCCATCATCACCAGGCGATGATGCTGGAAGTGCGTAACCTGATTCGTGATTAGCCATTGCCCACAGAGGTGCAATGGATACAGGTGATCCAATATCTTTGGCGGACTGCTGAATGCCGGCGATCATCCGCGTGTAGGTGGAGCTCCACAGGGCATTCCGGGTGTCGTCGATTGCTGTCCCTGGCACCGATCGCAGTATCTTTGCACTTGGCCAGGCCGCCTTGATCTGGGTATGCATGATGCGGTCAGCATCCTGGATCTCACTGGAGATCGAACCAGGATCAACGTTGAGCGCGTCGTTGGTGCCGAGCAGGCTCACAACAACGTCCGGCGTGTCCAGGCCAAACCGCGATTGGTAGAAGGCTGCGTCGAAGACGTACCCATTGCGCACAAGTTCAGGACTGTCCTCAAGAGTCGCTGCTCGCAAGAACGGGTTGTAGCCAACCTTGGTGGCTTTGCCCATGGCCTGATAGGCAGCCTCCTGCCCCACTTCCACGATCTGCTTGCGAGAAATGGCATAGGTGTAATCCCTTGCCTGCCAGCCATGACGCCCCTCCCCCAGAAGACCGCCAGTCCCGTTCGCTGACTCGCCTGGCCCGGCCCCCAGCAGGGTTCCAATGAACACTGGCGTAAATCCAAGATCCCGCAGGTACTGATCAAGGATATAGGCGCCGGCATAGTTGGTGATGCTGTCGCCGATCATCAAAACCTTGATGACTGGCGATCCTGTTTGAACAGGAACGTTTTTGAGGGTCAGCTGCATGAAGCGTCGGACACTTTCATTGGCAGTGGCGCGTAGGGATAGCACCGCCTGGTCGCCATATTCTGCGTGGCTTATTGGCAGAATCTGACCGAGATCTGATGCACTCGTGGTTGTGCTGCCGAGCGAAGCGGTGACCTCTCCAACCTGCTCGCGCCGCGGCAATATGCTCGCGACATGGATCTTGGTATCAGAGACCGGAGACGTGGCAATAATCGGGCTGAACAGCAAAGAGCCCTCAAGAGGCCCAACATCGTCATCGCCTGAAAAACCACTGAAAGGCGTACTCAGGTCGTTGAGGATTGCACCGTCCAAGTCTGTGACGCAGATGCCTGCCCAGTCAGTACTTCGCATTTCCAGAGGACCGAGCAGCGTCATGCTCTCATCGGAGTAGAACGGGGTGGCCCCTTCTGCATCGCTTATTGCAACTGCGCCAGGGATGCTCGAAACCTCAAACGATGGCGCTGTAAGTCTTTTATCCGTCAACCTCATGTGCACTCCGCCTTCCTGGTCGGATATGACCGCAATTTCAACCTCTCCTGACGATACGTCGAAGTTCTTCACCAGTTCCGCCAGAGAGTCGACCAGGTCAGCGCTGGAAACGCGTCCAACCTGCACGGCCACTCCAGCGTCATTTCGGTACCTGATTTCAAATGTGTCTCCATTGCCAGGCACGGTAAAAAAGCGGTTGTTGGTCCCGCTGCCATTGGTCTCGGCGAGACCTTCCGCAACTGTTGGAAAGGTCCCCGTGCTGGCCAGAAAATCGGCATAGATCTTTTTCAGGCTTGGCTTGGTTACCCCGTTGATAACGACGAAGTCTTCATCAGACAGGAATAGCTCATTGCCATTGGCTACGAGCTCCATGAAGAGCTGCAGCGACTCTGCGCCGGTCATATTGTTTCCTCAATAAAAAGCCCGCACGGGGCGGGCTTGGTAACTGCTGCGGCGTCATGCCGGCGGGAACTGGTCGTCGTAGGTGTAAACGCGGGCGTCGTAGGGCATGCCCTTCATGGCCGTGTTGCCGTTGGCTGGGTCGGAACTGGTGACCAGTACCGGGTAGGCCCAGCGCGAGGCGGGACCGAACAGGATGTGTGGCGGCTCAAGCGGGCCATCCACTTCTGGCGTGAAGTCGAGCGCATCTACCCGCACCGTGTACTGATCCACCTGCGTGGCAGTCCATGGCCCGGATAAGGTGCCGTCCAGTTTGCGCACGCCGATCCGGTGCTCGCCACCGGCGCTGAAGTCCAGCGGCTCGGAAGAGCTGAGCAACGTGCCAAAGCCAGTTACCTCGAAGTGCAGCAAAATCGCGCTCTGGCACCGCTTCGGCGCATCATCCGCAACCGCTGCGAAGCTCAGGTAGCCGCTGTTGCTGCCATCCATCTGGCACTCCCAGCTGTACACATCAGTTCTGAACTTCTGGTGTCCGCGCCGGCGCATGCCGATGCGCCAGGCTCTGGTCTTATCGCTGACACCCGGCATCTTGATCTTCTCGACCTTAGTGCCGAGGTCACCTGGCCACCGGCACTCGACCGTTTCCCACGCCCAAGTGGTGCGCGAGAAGAACTCCACATCCACCCCGTCGAAGTCGTTGATCGACGGCATGGCGCCGCTGATCTTGAGCATCTTGGTCATGTTCTGTGGCGAGTAGGTCTGCGTTTTCGGGCCGTAGGTCACGTCGAACGCGGCCCGGGCACTGTCTCGAACCGGGCGCAGCAATCCCCGGAAGGTCACCAGTTCGCCGAACCCACACGCCAGAGCGTTGTTGATCATGTCCTTGACGGTGATCGTCGACTCCAGCGTCTCGTCGTAGGTGTCGCCGCGGGCAACGCAAGTGTTGTGGAAGGCCTGCCACTCGGGCAGATCCAGGTCATCGTCCGTGTAACCCCGCTGCTTCAGCTGGTAAATGCACCAAGGCACGATGTCGCGGCTTGGCCCGGTACCGCCCTCCATCAGCGGCAGGATGCGGGTTGCCTCGGCGCTGATATCGCTCTCCGACTGAGCAGACAGTCGGTCACCGCCACGGATGTTGCAGGTCATAACTGTCAGGCCCGGGTAGCTGGTAGGCGAGTTCTGCATCCGCCCGCGCAGGTCCGTCCAGGTGGCATCGTCTCTGGCCTCGCTGTTGATCCGGCCAGCACGATCCTTGTACAGCTTGCGGGCCCTTGCCTCGGCACGCATCGGGTACGGCAAAGCAACCCGCTCAGTGAAGCCCTGCGCGTCCAGAGAACCACCGTAATTCGCGACCTCAATCACCGTCCAGGCGCCGGCCAAATCCATGTCACGGTACTCGAAGGCGTAATAGGTGGGGATCGGATAAATTTGCCCTTCCCGCCCTATGCCGCAGAGGCCGTTCGCATAGGTGATGGTCCATTCCAGCTCGGTGACCTTCTCGTTGTCCGGGCAGCAGGCGAACGGGCCACGGTAGCCGCCCTGCAGGTTCGAAGCGTCCAGCGTGACCAAGCCGTTCACGGACTGCATGACATTGAAGCCAGGCCAATCAGCGTCCGTAGCTCCGGACGAGGTCAGGCGCTCAACCTCGAGCAGGCTCGTGCTGAAGGCCGTTATCCGGTACCGCAGCCCGCGCGGGCCGATGGTGGCAAGGCCCTGGCCAAGCGCCAGGCCCACCACAGACGATCCACCGTCATAGTCCAGCGTCATTTCCGCTGGCTGCTCTGGAATGGCACTGGTCGTTGCGGTGCCAGTCACCCCGACCGGAGACGATCCCAGGATGGTGGATGCGCCGGTCGCTGTGATGGCCTGACCGGCAAATGGGGTCACCTCTACGAAGCGCAACAGCCCGCTGCTCTGCTGCGCCTGGAACGGCGAGCCGATGAGCTGGGCATTCAGTGCCGACACCAGGCCGGCGAGGTCGGTTGTGGCCGTGTTCAGGGTCACCGGGTAGGTGGACGCGCCACGTACCAGGCTAAAGCTCAGCGGCGTGACGTCGAAGTCATACCGGCTCGGTGCGGCTGAGCCGGTCAGCGTCGACGCGGTTCCAGGGTTGGCCGGCACTGCTGGGCTGTATGGCGTGTAGCTGTGCACCACATACAGGCCCGCATTCGCCCCAGCCACCTCGATGAGCATGCCCGCCGTTGGGTTCAGCATTTCCAGCGGGCCACGGATGATGTCGCGCCCGGCTCCACCGTCAATCACCGTGTAGGTATACGGCGCAAGCACACGGACGATGATGCCGTTCGACCAGTCGGCTGGGAACTGGCCGGAGCCAGCCGGCACACTTATGGTGTCGCCAACGAACTGGTAGGCCGAAGCCGTGGCCGACCTGGTGAGGTCGGTGGCCATGGTCAGTTCCAGGCCGGCAGAGCCGCTGGAGCTTGCCCCTACCTCAGGAACGTTGAACCAGTTGATGTGGGCCGGGTCGCCCGACAGATCAGCACCTGGCGGGTAAATCGTGAACGTTGCATCGGATCCGAGGGAGATCAGCGGGGTTTCGCCAACCTTGACCTTGGCCAGCGGTACCTCGTACTCGCCTTCGCCGATGTACAGCAGCATTTCCACGCGCTGGTCACGCGGGGCGACATGCGCCCGGCGGGGCTGGGTCAGATACGACGGATAAACCCGCTGATGGCCGGCGATCTGGCGCACTGGCTCACCCAGCTTGACTTTGTTGCCCTTGGCGCTGGCTTCAGTCAGGGGGTCGCCCTGCTGGGTACCGGCGCTGGATGGCATCCCTGGCATCTTGGGCATGATCGACTTCAGCACCGCCTTGGCGCCTTTGAACAGCGCGAAGGTGATGGAAAACGGGTCTGTGCCCTTCGGCTCGCGGTAGATCTGCAGCAGGTCGGCAGGCTTGAACTTCACCTTGTGCCACAGGTGCTGCTCGATCAGCTCATCATTGAGCAAAATGCTGATCGGCGGGCTTTCCCGGCGCTCGTACGACGGAGCCAGGGACTTCAACCACTCCTCGATCGACATGCGGCGGTCGGTCTTCCAGGTGCCGAGCGGCGCCGTGTCACTCAGCTTGTTCGGATAGAACTCGATCACGGTAATAGACCACCTTGGGGTGAGCGGCTTCGAACTCGCCGGTTGTCCGGAGGCATGCGCCGCCGGGATTTGTGTCCAGCACCTTCAGCCGGCCCTCGCTGAGGAGCACCGTGCCGACATGCAAAAGCGCTGTTCCGCGCAGCACTGCTGCAATTGCCCCAGGCGCCGGAGCGCACTCCTCCATCGCCTTGCGCAGGCTGCGGTAGGCCTTGGTGTTTTCGCGGATCTTGTCTTTGCCAACCGCCCCCAAGGACGGGAGCCATGGCAGACCGAACAAGTCGTGACGGATCGCCCGGCACATGCCCCAGCAATCGAAGGCAATAGGCCCCCGTGCACCCTCGCGATACGGGGCGCGTATGAATTTCTCGATCATGGTTAGAGGTACTTCAGGCCAGGTGCCAGGGTCGTGGTCAGGATGGTGCGCAGACCGTTGGTGTTGAGCAGGTCGAAAAAGCCGGCGGTGAGCTTTGCCACGTCGTCTTCATACTCCCGGCTGAGCAGCGTCATGCGGTACCGCTCTTGCGGGAACGTCAAGTCCTCGGCCAGATAGCGCCGGAAAGTGATGATGAAGCGATCGTCGGCTGCTTTGGCCTCCTCCACGACCTCCTGGACCTCGCCCGTGACGTTGTCCAGGCCCAGCACCAGGTTCTGGAACGCGCTGTTGTCGTTCTTCGGCAGGGCCAAGTCCATGGCCATCGCCAAGAAGGTAAGCGTGCGGCCATCCTCGGTGGTGCAAACCCGGTCTTCCCAGCCCGAGCAGTAGCAGTGCGAGACCGTGCCGCCCTCCTTCCGAGCCTCGATCGTGTCGACAAGCTCCCCACGACCCGAGGCGTAGCACTCTTCGATCAGGCTCATCCGAAGTACTCCGTGTGCCACTTATCAAGGATGGATTGCAGGCCGGCGTTGAACTGGTCGAGCGGCATGCCCAGGTAGGCGCCGAGGTACTGGTCCTCGGTGTAGACCGGCCGTTTCTTGAACTCCAAGCGAGCAGAGAACCGCCAGCGCTTGATCTGAGCCAGTTCACCGCCGGTATACATACCTTTGAAGTGCACCAGGTGCACCTGCATCCCCATCGGGGTCTGAAGTGGCATCTCGAACCACTCGACGCCAAGGTTCAAAGCCCAGGTATGCCACCCCTCGAACAGCGCAGCCTCTTCCTGGCTGAAGTTGAATGTGAACTGAGCGGAGGTCGGGGGATTGCTGGTTACCCGTCGATACCGAGACCGGCCGGTGATCATCGGCGTGGCCCGCATCGGATCAACCGTGCTCAGGCCATACCCCTCCTGCAGAGGAAGTGGCAATTCTGCCGGGTATTGAATCATTGCCATTCCTCGTCAAGGGCATGGCCTAGATAGCAATGTGACAGCTATCTGACCTATGCTCGACCGCCTCCGCTTCCTGGGCGTGAGGGCCCAGCAAGGGAGGCGGGGTATAAAAGGTGAATTAGGAGAGAAATATGATCGGACGCCACAAAGTCGCTAAGAATGAGCTCCAGCTGTTTAAATCTCTGCTGGACGAGTACGCGCATACCCCACCAAGCGATGAGCGCAGCAAGGGAATGTTGTGCGCCGCATTAGGACGGCTCGGATCAACTCTGGAGATCATTCTGATGGACGTGCAAGATCTGAACGAGGAGAGCCCGGCTAACAATAAGCCTGAGTGACAGGCCGGCCAGGCGTTACGCTGATGCTCGGCGCCTGGCCACTAAGGCGACATCCTCGCGCACATCGTTGATTCGCTGCGCCGATTTCCTTGCGCGAATCAGAACCATGCCTTCGCCGGGAACCTTGATCTCGTCCTCGTGGGTGTCGAGCGAGCCCAATGTCCATGCATCCTTGAATGCCGAGGCCCATTCGCCGCCATCGCGCTTAACCTGAATCTCCACCTCGGAAGCCGCAGGGAGAATCGCCCCATCGCGCGTGATTGTCGCCAGGCCGCACTGGAAGCAAACGCTCAGGCCAATTTCAGCCAGGTCGACTGGCTCACCGCCGGTGATCTCCACCCAGTCGGTAGACAAGATGAATGACATCGGCCGGCAATCCGGTAATTGGGTTGCTGCAACTACTTGCTGTTCCATGTGAATCTCCTGATTTGTTCGCTAACCGCCCGATCGCCGAGCACCGTATGCGCCTTCGTATGAGTCAACTACGTCGCCGTAGCCAGAGGCGAACTGCCCAGCAACCTCTTGCACGGCCCTGTCGGTTGCCTCCCGGATAACAAATTCAAGGTCTCCGTTAGGCATGCGTCGTTGCTCCACCTGCGCAGTGGTGTGGTTCTGGATGTAGATGTTCTGCTGAATGCCGGCTGCACCAGGCGAACCTGATTGTGCAGCGACAACCGCTCCGGATCCGCCAGCCACCGATACCCGCTCGTTCGAGTTGATCGCCTCCAGCAGCGCCCGGTTACGCTTGGTCGCTGCGGCGTTCACTACGAATTCGCCGTCACTGAGGCGGGCCATGATGCTGTCGGAGGTTCCGGTACCGGCGCCGGACACGTAGCCACCGGTGGCGAAACCCGGGATCACCGCCAAGCTGGATGCCAGGGCCGTTGTCGAGGTCAGCGCTGCAGCCGCCGGCACGGAGTTGGCGCCCAGCGTTGCAAGGGAAGCCATCGCCGCCGCCGGTGCCCAGGCCGTGGCCGTGGTGCCCGCCAGGATCATGCTCTGGCTCGCAGCAGCAGTGCCAAGCGTGGCATTCAGCGCCGCATTCAGCGCCATCTGTACGCCCATCTTCACGAAGCCCGCGAGAATGTCGCGCACGACGTCACCGGCGATGTCACCCAGGTTGCTGAACGACAACTGCCCATCCATGATCGCGTCGGTGATGTCGGCGGAGATGTTGTTGAACGCGCTGGAGAAGATGTACTCCGTCTGTCCAGCGATATCCCGCGCCTGGTTGCCGAAGTTCTGCACCGCTGCCGTCCACCCGTTGATAGGGTTGAGCATGGCCTGATCCATCTGCGCCCAGCCGGCCTGCATCGCGGCAAGCTGCTGGGGCAGGAACTCGTTGATGGCGTCGATCTGCCCTTGGAGCGCCTGCCGCTGCTTCTCGTCCGTGGCGTTGGCCAATTCCGTCTGAAGCTGCAGCAGGCGGTCGTTGGTCTGCATCTCCAGGTTGAGCCGCTGCTGCATGCGGGAGGCCTGCAGATCACCCATTCCGATGCTGGCTGCGTCAAGCGCATATTGGTCGCGCTCGTTGGCCAGCTGCTTCTGCAACTGTGCGCGGTACTGCTCCACGGCCGTGAGGCCCTGGGCGCCCTTGAGCGCTGCCGCATAGTTGATCGAAGCCTGCGCCAGCGCCTTGCTGTATTCCTCCTGCGTGATCTTGCCCTTGGTCAGGGCCAGGTCGAGCTGGCCCTGCTCCTTGGTGAGTGCCCGTACGGCCTGGGCTGCAGGGTCGTACTGGCCGTAAAGTCGAGCGAAGGTGTTTTCGGCCTCGGCCACGCCTCGGTTGACGTTCTTCGGCGCGTTCTTCTTCGCCTCGCGGGTCTTGATGTCCGCGATTTCCTGCTCGATGTTCTTCCTGGACTGTGCGTACTTCGCTTCTTCCGCTGCGGTGAAGACACCCGCGGCTACTGCCTTGGCGCGCGCCTTGTCGAGGTCGGTCAGCTCCTTGTTTAGGCGCTGGGTTTGAGTCATCGAGCTTTTGTAGGTGCTATCTAGTGCATCGAGACCCTTGCGCCCTTCCTCTTGGATGCGACGCCGCTTCTCTTCATCCTCCAAGGTTTTCGCATTGGCCTGCTGGATGCCTTGACGCTGCTTGAGCTCAGCCTGAAGGCTGGCGATACGATCACGGGCATCGTTGTCTTCGTAAGCGGTGTCCAGCGTGCTTTGCAGATAGGCGATCTTTTGCTGCAGCTGGGTGATGGCCTTGCCTTCACTCTCGACGCTTTTCCGGCCGATGCTTGCAAAGGCATCAAGGACCTCGTTGGTGGCATCCTTGATGTTTAGCCATCCACGCTCAATGCTTCCAAGATTTTCGCGGATCTTCGAGGTTCTCTGCCCCATTGCCTCAGCATATGTGCGCTCTGCCAAGTCAGCTGCGCCAACTGCATTGCCCTGGTCCGACAAGGCCTTGATCTGGGCGTACACCGAAGCGGTCAAGAACCGGTACTTCTCGTCGAGCTCAACAATACCGGCGACCGGATCCTTGCCGAGCTTGATGAACTCAGCCACTGTCTCTTCGACAGCCTTGCCGGTAACTCGCTGCATCTCGACAGCGGTCGTGGTGATCAGCTTCAAGTTGCCGGTGGTGTTCGTGCCGGCAGCGGTCAATTGCGCCAGAGCTCCTGCTGCCTGGCCAAATGTGCCCGAAACCTGGTCTGCCGACTCAGCCAAGCTGATCAGCTGCGCTTCTGATGCCTTGGAGAAGTTACCGGTTAGGATCAGGCTGTTGCGCAGAGCGTCGGACTGCTCAGAGCCTTTGTAGTAGGCCACGGCCAATGCGCCTGCAGCCGCGGCCGCCACAGTGAACGGATTTACCAGGCCGACTATGTAGCCGCCCAAGGCCTTTGCGGCAGGCGCAATCCCGCCGAACATATCCTTGAGCTGGCCGCCCTGCTGCAGGAACACGGTCAGTGGGGCCTGCCCACCCTGTAGGCTGACGGCAATGTCGGTGAACTGTGCCGGCACTCCCCGTAACGCAGCTTGGTATGCCCTAGCCGACATTCCCGCCTTATTCATGCCCTCAGCGGATTCTCCAAGACCCTGGCGAAGGGTGTTGATGCGCTGGTTGTACTCGTCGAAAGTTTCAGCGTCGAGAAATTTGCTGCCCTTGAACTTGGCCAGCTTCTCCTGCATGTCGTCCAGGCGGCCGAGCGCTGCTACGGCTGGGTTGATCTGACCCAGCAGCTGAGATAGCTCTTTGCGCTGATCATCGAGGCTGCTGCTCACACCATCGACCGATGATGCTGCTGAGTCGCCGGCGCGCTCCATGCGTTCGAGGGAGCTGCTCAGGTCATCCGCATTGCGCTTTGCGCCCCGCGAGTCGATCGTTACCGCCAGACGGGATTCCTGCGCCATACCTTTCTCCGGGCATAAAAAAACCCGCACAAGGCGGGCAATTTGTGAATCAATACTTCAGTTATACGCTTCGTAGCACTCTCGGTACGCGGCGTTCTGGAACTCAGATATTGCGGTGGCCCGCTCCTTCGAATCCTCAAAAACGCGAACCTTGTAGGCCTTAAGCACCATCGCATCAGAGAATTTACTTTGGTCGCCTACAGATGCCATGGCATCCTCCAGAAGCTCTCCATCCTGGCGGGCCTCCATTGCCTTCGCGGCCATAGCCGATATTTTTTTGCAGCTCTCGACCCCGCTCGCAGCCAGGGCCGGCAAAGGCAGGCAGACAAGGGTGGCGATCAGTAGCGTTCGATTCATGGCTTCCTCCCTAAAGATGGCCAGAATCTACCATAACGACGGACCCATCAGCGGCTTTTAGGCCTGCCCTCTGACCCTGCCTGAGCTTTTTCCTGCTGCTCGTCCCACCGCCGGCGGAACTCGTCGTCCAAGGCGAAGATGGCGGCATCGAACTCTTCGCGGCATATCACTGAGGGGTATCGGTCGAGGTATTCGGCAATGGCCGCCGGCGCAATCGGGGCCGGGGCTCCCATCATGCCGACGTACTGCCGGGACCGACCGATGTGGCCGTAGGCCTCAAGGATCTCGGCAACCACGTCGTCGATCTCTGGCGGCTCCTGGGCCTTGAGGCCGAGGCGCTCATGCTTCCAGCGCTTCTTCTCGTTCTCAGGACCGGCCCAGTCCCTACCCCAGCGATATGCCGCTACTGCTTTTCCGCAGTGGCCTGGGCCTGCTCCTCGATGCGCTTGGCGATGTCCAGGGCGGTGCGCAGGGCCAGGAAGTAGACGCTGGGCAGTTGCTCGATCAGCGCCTTGCACAGTTGCGGGGTGTACTTGGCTGGCTCGCCCGGGCGCTCTTCGACGTCGATACCCTGCCAGTCCTTGATCAGGTGCTTGGTTGCCAGGTCGATGAACAGATCGTCGTCGGTTTCGAGCTCAACATCGGGGATGGAGTCGATGGTGAAGCCTGCAGTGCCCACGCCAGCCTGCTGATTCAGCGCGGCAACGTGCCGACGGATCACGGCTTGGTGCGACTTGTAGATCGGGTTGGCGATGGATGCGACCAGAATCGCCGCCGTCTCCGGGCCCTGATCGCACTTCACAGCCAGGCCACCCGGGCCGACCTTGAAGTGCACCCAGCGCTCGCCGTTGATATCCAGCTCAGGCTTTCTTGCAATGGTGATGCCCATGGTATTCCTCTGCGGTAAAAGGCTCGACGCACACCGCAGGGCGCGCCGGGCAAAGGGTTAAGCGGTGACGGTGACAGCGCAGGTATCGGTCTTGGTGCCGTCTGCGACGCTGGTGGCCGTGATGGTGGCGGTGCCGACTGCCAGAGCGGTGACCAGACCGGTCTCGCTCACGCTGGCGATGGTCGGGGCGGAGCTGGACCAGGTGACCTGCTGGCTGGCACCGGCCGGGGTGACCACGACTTCGAGGTCACCGGTATCGCCTACTTCCAGGCTCAGGGTGGCCGGGGTGACATCCACGGCAGCCACAACGATCGGCGCCGGCAGACGGGTGAGGGTCGGGGCGACACGGCGGGCGGTGTAGTTCAGTTCGACTTGGATGATGTCGGTCGAACCGCCATCAGGCCAGTCGGCGGTCACTTCCATCTCAGGGATCAGGAACTTGTATCCACCGTCAGCGTTGCCGATGGTGAATTCCAAGCTGATCGCGTCGTTGCCCTTCTGGGCCTTCCACAGCTCGTAGGCCATCTTCGACCAGCTGATGGTGATCGCGCCGGACGGGGTGAAGGTGGTGGCAATGATGTTGCCCGGGTACGGGTTGCCGTTGCCGATGCAACGCTGGGTCTGCACGTTGTTGTCGAACTGCAGGTTGAAGCTGTCGACGCAGGCGTTGTCCTCGCCAACCTGTACGCCGTTGATACGCAGGCCGCTGATGTCTTTAAAGCTGAACCGCCGCTGGCTGGCCTCTGGCTGGGCGTTGACGATGAACGACGTGTTGTCGCCCTTGTCGTCCCAGGAGCGCGCCGCCATGGTCATGGTGACCGTGACCTCGTTGTCGCCCGGGAAATCGAAGTTCATGTTGGCGACTTGCACGCCGCGGGCGATGGCAGAAACGCCGATGTCGGTCGCGTATGATGCGATCGAGAAGGTGATGCGGTCGTCACCCATGGTCAGGACGTTGCCCGCCCAGTCCTTGCCGAAGCAGGAGGCCATGAAATCGTCCAGTGCGCCAAAGCGCCACTTGGTTTCGATATCGCCGCCCACGTCCACAGTTGTCTGGGCGGTGCCCTGCGACATGCGGGTGAAGCCGATTTCGTTGTTCTCTTCCGAGTTGAAGGTAGGCATCAGGCCGTTGCTGATTCGCGTCAGCACGTTCCAGTCGCCATCCGGCGTAAAGCCTGGGGTTACCTCTTTGATCCAGGCAAGCTGGACCTTGGCTCCGCTCGACATGCGGTTTCTCCTATCGATAGGCGTAAAAAAACCGCCATGTGGCGGTGGATGTTGAGGGCTCAGTAGGCCCGGTATGGGATCGACACGTTGACCTGGTACCAGCCGTGCCCGTCGTCGCCGATGGTATTGGCCGAGGCAGCGTGGCACTCAAACGGCCCGGTCGGGTCGCTGTAGAACTCGAAGAGCTGGACCAGCGTGTCAGCGGTTTTGGTAATCGCCAGGGTGCCCTTGTTGCTGGGCACGAACAGCTGGACCATGATGATTCCAGTACGGCGCACGCAGGGGCCGATGCCGATCTCCGGCGCACTGGCAAGACCGGGAACGTCTGCCAGCCTGGCCCAGATGGGTTTGCCGGACGGGTCGAACGGCCCCTGCGGGTTGTTCGGATAATCGACGGCGGACGCGGGAATGCCCGCCCACTGCGTCATGCGGCCTGTGACGATGGCCCGGATCTGTTCGAAGGTCATGTCCTGTAGGCCTCGGCAACGCCGTTGAACGACACCGCGTAGATGCCAGCCGGCGCCTGCTGGGAATGTCCATCCTCAAGCGGGCCCGCATACGGCAGATTGTTCTGGATGAAGACCTCCGTGTATGGCTCCAGGCCGGTGACCGCTCGAACGCCGGCCTGTATGGTTTCTGCGCCCGTTGGGTCGACGCTCACGGTGCTGGTGTACACCGGCGCGCCCACGCTGACTATGTTGTTGCCACGGAAGCGCCCCGTATCAACCGGAGAGCGCAGAACGATTTCGTTGAGGAGCGCCATGGCGATGACTCGCACGCGCTGGCTCAGTTGCTCCTCCACCACGCCAGCGAAGAGGCTGGGCGGTGTGCTCCAGCCCCTTCTGGACATGGTCACTTCCTCAGTTGGATCTCGTAGTGGGCCTTGGCCGGGTCAATGCCTGGGCTGACAATGCGATACGTCACCGGCTCGCCTGTGATTAGGTCGGCAGCGGCGATCTCGTGGCCGACCGCCGGCTTGTAAGTCACTTCATTGGCCAAGCAGATCAGCAGCACGTCGCCAACCAGGATATTCAGACCGTCGATGCGCCGGCTGTCGTAGCTGTCAAACACGCCACGCCCGGTATAGGTCACCGGCTGGGCCGTGGTGGTCTCGTTGACCGGGTCCCAGACGCCGGGCCCCATGTAGGTGCCGGTGAACCCAGACACGGCATCAGCCAGGTCATCGTCGAAGGCCTCGGCCAGATCGGCCTGAATGTCGTCGCGGAGCCCCATGCCCTACCCCCTCAACACGCGGAACGCGAATGGACTGCTGCGCCAGGGCGTCAGCAGGGCCAGTGCCAACTGCACGCACGCTGGCTGTGCGGCCGTGCTGGTCTTGTCGATCGAGCCGAAGGTCTTGCTGGTAGACACCGAACCGGCCTTGACGGTCTTCGCCTCAAGCGCCCCTTCGGTCTGCTGCTGGTACAGCTTGCCCTGCGATGCGCACTTTGCCAGCCGGGCGCCAGCCTCTTTCACGTCGTCAGGGATGGCTTCCATGTAGATCCCGGTCAGGTTTAGCGCTGTCAGGTAGGCGTTTGCCTCAAACACCGCCTCGTCCTTGAGGTCGTCAGCTGCCCAGCCAGCCCCGAGGATGCCATCCACGTCGGCCACGGTGATGTAGGTAGCCATCAGGCCTCCGCTTGAATGAGTGGGGACAAAGCCCCGGTGTTACTTGGCGAGTTCGGCGACCTGCTTCTGCAGCGACTCTTTCGAGGCGTTGGCGCGGTAGATGACGCCAGACTTGTCCAGAACAGCCTTCAATGCATCGACCTCTGGGTCGGCGGCAGTAGCTTTGAGAGCTTCGATCTGCTTCAGCAGGTCCGCCTTCTCTTGCTCAAGGTCGATTACCTTCTGGACTTCGCCGTCGCGCTCGCGCTGCAAGCTGGCGATGCCGGCATTGACCGCTTCCAGCACCTGGAACAGGCGCCCGGCTGTTTCGCCAAGCTCACCCTCTGGGCGCTCCAGGCTCTGAGCAGCGAAGGATTCGACGATCCCCCCGACAGAGGCAAGCTCTGCAGTTAGGCGATCAAGCTCAGCTTGATCCGGGGCTTCGACTAGGGGCACGCGCTTCGGCGCCTCAACAAAAGTCACTTCAGCACCAGCATCTTCGTAGGCGTCGGCCACCTTTGGCCAGTCACCTACGATCACGACCGCCTTCACGCCAGGCTCGGGCCGGTCGAAGTGCTGAGGATTGCGATAGCGCTTACCCGGCTCGAACCCGGAGGCCTGCGCGGTGTAGATCAGTTCCATGATGATCTCCAAGGCGACCCATTACGAGTCGCCCGATGCGTGATTACGGAGTGCCCAGGTCGATCAGCACGCCAGCAGTGGCCTTGTCGCTGGTTGCGTACTTGGCCCAGTTGGCACCAGCGCCCACGGCGGCCAGATTCGGGTTGATGCCGCCGGTTGCGTCGGCCCAGCTGTAACCCAGCAGATCCAGGTTGAAGGTGCCCTCGGCGCGGAAGCCCATCGCCAAGTTTTCCTGGTTGTCGATGTTGTAGGAGCGGAAGCCCGGAGCCTGGGATTCGGTTACGCGAATTGCGCCCGACTGCAGCCCAAAGATGGTTTCGGCGGGATGGGTGTCGGTAACCAGTACTGGCTTGCCCATGGTGCCCGGCTGGCCGCCGTAGATCACCACGCCCGCTTCTTCGTAGATCTTCTCGCTGATCGCCTGATCCACCATGTCGAAGTAGGTGGCCGAATCCATGGTCCACAGTGCGATGCGTCCGAAGCGGTCACCGAACTTGCGCATACCCTTGGTCAGCACCTTCTTGCCGTCAGTGGCAAAGCTGCCGGTGGCGACCATGTTGGCGTTTGCGCCGATCGAGGCCTTGAGGGCAGCCATGGCGTACTGGATGTAGCCTTCCAGAACTGCGTCGGCGTAGTCTTGGCCAACCAGCTCAGAGAACTCTTCAGGTGAGCGAGCGCGGCGCTTGAAGGCCTCTTCGGTGGTCTCGTAAGGGCCGTACTTGAACGGAACCTTCACGCCGACCATCTCGCCAGCACCGATCTTGGAGCCGGTCACGGTAGCACTGGAGTTCACGTCGCGGTGACCGATCGCGCCGCCGATCTTGTAGAAGGCCCGCTTGCGCAGATCACCTTCGATAAGCTCGTTGTTCAGCACGATTGCGCCATTCGAGGAGGCGTTGAAGATATCGATCACGTCCTGGATGCGCTCCAGGTAGGCGGTTTGGGCAAGATCGTTGTAAACGATCATGTCCGAGTTGACGGTGGTCGCCATGTGTTACTCCCTATTTGGGCAATTTGAGGTAGGCGCTCTGCCCGTGCGCTTCGATGAACTCGCGCTTCTGGGTAGAGGACATTTCGGAACGTTTCAGCGCGGCCCCGCCGCCACCTTTTGCACCGCCGGCCCCGCCGCCAGATGCTTTACTGCCAACAATCAACGGACCGAAGGCCGGATCGTTGGTGAATTCTGCTTTCAGCTCATCCAGCGTTGCCGCCGAGAGCTTGCCGGCGGCGTCCAGCACGACGACGGTGGGTTTGCCATCACGCTGCTCAACGCTCAGCCGGCGTTCGATGTGGGGAAGCAATGCCTTGGCGCTGCCTGGTACAGCCAGGGTGGTCGCGATCTCGGTCGCGGTGCGCCCTACGGTCAGATCCCGGATCTGGCCTTGCAGGGTGTTACGCTCGTTTTCCAGCGCCGAACTCAGCTCAGCTTCGCGGCGGTTGTACTTCTCGGACCAGGACTTTTCGAGCTCTTCGACGTTGCCCGACTTGCGCAGGGCCTCTTCGCGCTCCAGGCGCGCCTGCTCTTCGGCGTCCTTGCGGGCCTTGTCGGCCGCTTTCTTCTCGTCGAGCAGTTCCTGGACCTTCGACTTCAGGCCGGAAACGTCTTCCTGCTGCGGCAGACCCTCGATGCCCAGGACGAACTTGCCGTCCTTCTCCACATACAGGCCTGCTACCGATTCTTCGACGCCTTCGAGGCTGTCCAGTTGGAATTTCAAGGTCATTGCTGTCTCCCAGAGACGTTGAGCAGGCCCTGCCTGCGAAAAATGCTTTCTTTTATTTACAATGTATATTACATTGGATATACAAACCCAGAGGATACCCCATGAAATCTGTACAATTTATTCACAACGAAAACGGCGATGTTGAATATGCAGTTATGCCTATTGCCCACTACAGGGCGCTGACTTCGGGTGGCTCTGATGTCGAAGATCCGCACCCGCTGCTCACCAAGGACAAGACGGCTATCAAGCTTCCCTATGGCGGGCCGGGCACTTGCTTGATCATTGAGGATCTAGTCCAATACCTAAAAGATCATGGGATCAACCACCTCGCCATCAACCAGCGTGCTCAGGTACTAACTGCATATCCCAAAGAGCAGGAAATGACGCTCGATCCGATCATTCGCCGCGAATTTCTGGCGCCCGACTCCTCGTACCGCAACACCATGCAAGCGACCGTTGAAGTCGTAGATGCGCTGGTATCCACTGGACGATTCCGCCGCACGAAGAAGCGCTATGACTTCTTCAATCGCGCCGTGAATGCCCTTGAGCTGGTCGTATAATCTGGCTTCAAAGTCCCGCCCGCTCGAAAGCCATCGGCTCACGCTCGCGCAGCTGCTTTAGGGTTAGGGTCCGGCCGTCGTCATCGACGAACCTGTCGATGGTCAACTCCCCTTTGCTGAACAGCTTGTAGCGAGCGGGGCCCAGCACATCTTCCTGGAAGGCTGCCGGCTGCTTGGCGAGCCATTCGCCGTAGGTGGTTTTGCTGCTGACCTGCTCGGCACCATCGGCTCCTACCGCCGGTCTGGTTGACCTCGGGATCTCACGGGCGAACTCGTCCTTGAGCACCGGTATCTCGGTCGTTCGGCAGTTCCAGTGGAATGGCGGCGACGGCGCGGTCATGGGCACCACGGTTCCGTCCAGAGCGCGACATAGCGGCGTAGTCCTGCCATCCAGCGTGGCTACGCGGCGCTTACCCTTCAGGATGTCGTCGTTGTCTGCCATGACCTGCTGCCGGGCGGAGCTGGCAATGTGGTTGGTCATTGTCCGAACCAGTGCGCCAGCCTGGTCGCGCTGCTGGACGCCCAGTGACGTCAGCCGACGACTGATCTGGCCGGACGTCTCACCCAGCGCCGACCCCATGCGAATCTCGCTGATGATCTCGGCGCTCTTCTTGGTGCCGTACTGGTCCAGTGCTCCCGCAATGCTGAGGCGCTGGCGACCTTTGCCGACCTCCAGGTCGAGAGGATCAGCCAGGGCAGCAGCAGCCACCTGCTCGATGCTCGGCCTGTTCAGTTGGACGACCGTCTTCACGACCTTGCCCAGCAGAGTTATGTTGAACTCAGCCTCATAGCCACCGAATTCGGTCAAGTCGAGCACTGCCTGCTGCTTCATCTCGCCGTAGACGCCCGCCAGCTCGCCCTGAAGCTCTTGGATCTGCTTCTCGTACCGTTGGGTGCCGTAACGACTTAATCCTTCTGATACTCGCGATTTGGCGGTGCTGATGGCCTTGGTGATGAACTTGGCCAGGCGCTTGAGGCTGCCCCCGGCGTAGCGCTGGACGTGCACCTGGTGGCGAGTAGCTGCGTCGGACAGGTAGCCGTCACTGCTCATCCTCGCCGCCTCCGGTGTCGTTGCCGTCTACCGGCGCCTGCCGGGCCAGCTCATCGTCGATCAGCTCATCGGTGCGGTCGGCCTCAAGCACGCCGCCTTGGCGCAGGTTGGTGCGCAGGTCGGACTTCGCAATCAGGCCCTGCTGCCACAGCTGGACCTGGGCCAGGATGTCCTGGGCGGTCATCGTCTCGTCGAAGAAAGATTGGTTGAGCCAGAAGACCGTCCCGGCCTCGTCCGGCTCGCCCATCATGAATCGCTCGGCATCGAGGATGGCCCGTTTCAGGGCCTCGGATACGTTGCCTGCGATGGTTCCCAGTACGCTGTTGTCCGAGCTGTAGCGAATGCGCACCGCCTCAGCCGTCTCGGCGCCGCCCGCTTTCTGCACGATGCGCGCGCCGATCATCAGCATCTGCTCTTCCTTGTCCTTCATCAGCGTGCGGGCCAGCTGGCTCTCGGTTGCCTGGACAAGCTTTGCGTCACCGGACTTGCCGAGGTTGTAGCCACGGGTCGATCCGATGTGCATGCCGTTCGGGTTCACCTTGGCGAACTCGTCGGCGCTGATATCGGTGGTGATGAACAGCGTGGGCTGGCTGCTGATGAACCCGCTCTCCTCCACGGTGGCGCTGTTGCCGTAGTGCAGGATGTTCACGTCAGCCAGGTCTTCAAGTGGCGACTTATCGACACTGGCGTCGTTGTTCTGGGCGCCGTAGAAGCTGAACAGTATGTGATCGAAGGGGCGGCCATTCTTGTCGAGCGGCTCGGCCTCGCTATAGGTGTTGCCGTCCTCGGCGTAAACACGCTGCACATAGCGTCCATCAACCAGCAGCAACACGCGGTATTGGGTGCTCGTTGTACGCTCCAGGCTGTCCGGACTGAACGTGGACACGCATTCCAGCAGGCAGACATAGACTAGGCGCTTCACCCCATCGACCACTTGTTCATCCCAGTCGATGATCGACTCGGCGCCATAGTGATGGATCAGCGCGCTGCGCCCCTGCATGTCGGCCATGGAGGACACACCCTCAACCGCAGGGAAGTCCACGAGGAACCCGCCACGACCGGCATCCAGGCATTCACCCACGGCATCCTTGGAAAGCTGCTCCAGGCTCGTGCCGTGGCCGCTGGCGTTCTCTTTGAGGTACTCGACCCCGGCGGGCAGCTCCAACTCTGCAGTCTTGCGGAACACGGCACCCAGCAGGCCGGTGCGCGTGCGCCCAGTGATGTTCAAGAACATCGCCCGCTTCTTGTACTGCTTGTACCGCGCCTGGTTCTCGGGAGACTTGTTCTCCGGGTCCGGCATCGGCAGGTAGATATCGTGCTTGCGCACCTCGCGGGCGCCCGCCACGCAGCGCTTGACCAACTGCCAGCCGGGCAAGGCCTCCGAGTACTCTGCCCGGGGGAGGAAATTAGGCATGTGTGGCCTCAGAAAGTGAACGAGATGGGAACGTGCTTGACCACGGATCGCTTGGTCTTGGCCACGGCGAAATAGCGGAAGGCGTCGGCCGGGTGGGAAGACCAGTCATGGAGCGGCTTGTCTTTCCAGCAGCCTCGCTTGTCGTCCCATTCCTTGCGGTAGCTCTCCAGGGCGGTGATGCCTTCCTCACACTTGGCTTCGTCGAAAGCGCAGTTCGCTAGGATTTCCCGGGCCTGCTCGATGCCTTCGTCCACACCGAGCTTCGGTACCACCTGGAAGGTCAGCGAATAGCGCTGGCCGTCGATCTCGTAGCCCTCTCGTGCGAGTTCGCGCCGGGTCTTGCCGTCGCTACCAAATTCGCGGTTGTCGATGTCGTGGGGGCCCCAGTGCTCGCCGTACTCGTAGCCGCGATCCTTGAGCACCTTCATGTAGTGCCGCAGGCCCTCGCCGCTGTTCTGGTAGAAATCGACAACGTGGTATTTCTCGCCGACGATCCGGACGAACCAGATGGCCGTTGAGTCGCCCACGCCAATGTCCCAGAACGTGTGCACCGGTAGGTGGCTGTTGTCTGGAAGCTTGCCGATGCGCTGGGCAGCGTAGAGCTTGGTGAACTGCTTGGCGTAGTAGGCGCCCTCGATCGTCTGCTGGAATGCCTCGGCCGGGATCGACGGGTATTCCCGCTTCATGTCGTCGCCAAGGGTCTTTTCCTTGGCGCTGTACCAGGCGCACTGGCCTGGGTTGGTGACGATGCCGTGCTTGGCGGTGAGGTCGTCGAAGTACTTGGTCAGGCGGTCGGGAATGACCACGCCGGCCGGGTCCAGCCAGTACAGCGGGTTGCGCCACCAGCTGAAGAAGAAGAACTTCCAGTCCAGCAAGCCCAGAGGCACACCGGCCAGCTGCTGCTTCTCTGCGCTCTGCGAGTAATCGAAGAAGTAGCCCGCCCGCCCTTCTGCCGTCGACTCGATGGTGACGAAGCACTCAGCCGCCACGGCCTCAAACGCACCGGTGACGATCTCCCGCGCCTTGTGTGGGAACTTGGCGCAGATCTTCCCGAATTCGGAAACGTGCAGGTATCGCAGTGTGCCGCCCCGGAATGAAGTGGACACGTACAGCGACCCTCCCTTGCTGAACACCAGCTCTCCCGCAGCATCGTTGCGCGCCGGGTTGGCTGCCTTGATCTCCTTGGGCAGGTGATCGTAGGCGTACTTCACCTTCTCCCTGAACAGTCGCTTGGCGTCGTTCAGCGTGTGAGCAATCAGGGCGCACTTGGCAGCCTCAAACAGCGCAGCATCCAGTTGGACGATACACACCAGCGTGGTGAAGCCCAGCTGCCGGGCCTTGAGGATGATGTTGCGGGTGTGCATCCCCTGGAAGTAATCGACCTGCTCCTGCGTCATGCGGAAGCGGACCTTCTTGCCCTGCTTGTCAGTGATGAAGTACAGGTTGTTTAGCCGCCAGAACCGATCCCGGAGCAGTTTCATGTGCTCGGGCTTCATGGTCAGGCATCCTTCGATAGTTCATCCATCATGGCGGCGAGCTCGTCGACCGTCTTGTTGCCTTCCTCACTGTCCAGGCCATACGCCTGGCGCTCGCCCTTGATGACCTTGAGCTGGGCATCGACGCCAGCGTTCAGCGCACGGGAGAAGTCGCCCAGATTCTCTTCGTTGACATCCATCTCGGCCAGAGCCACCGAAAGCTTGTCGGCGATCGAGCGCCAGTTAGCCAAGCCAGTGCGGTGAGCGAGAACCACAGAAGCAGCCTGGCTGGATGCTTCGTCGATGATATCGGCGTCGGTAACCGGTGGTGACTGGTTACTGGTGCTGGTTACCGATGTGGTTACCTTCTGCTTTGTCGCTATCCTGACTTGCTCGGTCAGATCGCGAGCCCACCCTTCCTTCTTCGCTCGCTTGAGGATGGTGGCGTGGTTTACGCCTTGAGATTCCCCAATAGCGCGAACCGAAAGCGAACCGGCCCGGTAGGCTCGTTCGATCGCCTCCCAGTCGGGTTGCTTAGCAGTCATGGTTATTCCTAATTATTTTTCATATCTGGGACATCATGTTCTTGAATTGGCAGTTTGCAGACAGTGACAATCGATCGCGCAATACAATCCTATGAAAACAACTGTGAGAGTGTTTATGAATCCAGAAATTGGGATTTTCAGCTTCGTATTTGCCGTGCTTTCGGTCGTGTTGTATCTCGTTTACCGTCAAGTTCGCCGCGGCATCGCCTACGTAAATCGTACCGAGCCCCCTAAAGAGCGCGCAGGTTTCTATTGTGTGATAGTTGCAATCATGGGCTTCATTGCAGGCAGCCTTTATCAGCCTCTGCACGAGCGCGGCATTGCGTGCATCGAGGCATCGCAACCCGTAGCTCAGTGCGTGTTGTTCCCATCCCGCTAGAGAGTTGCTGAGGATGTGCCGCACCTACCGGCGGCACACCTACCCTTCACCGGCATCAAGTAGCACATCAATCAGTTTCTGCTCCGCAAGCCTGAACATGGCCAGTGACTGCAGGTCGTCTGCCACTGGGCCGAAGGCGAACAGATTCACTTGGCCGGATGGGTCGCGCATTGCCATGACTCCAATACTGCAAACCGGCAACTCGCCGGCATCCAGCTGTTCGGCGATCTTGCGCAGGGTCTTGGGAGCATCTCGCCAGTTCTCGCGCTGAAACTCAACTACCCGCATATCTATCCCTCGCAGCTCCCCACCTATTGGGTATCAACACTTGAAATAGGTTGTTACAAACAATGGGCCTATCCTGGCATTGCATGGCGTTTTGCCATCCCCATAACTATTTCTGGCGTACAGCGGGTGTACGGGGTGGCGGCAGCCAATGCCGGGCATAACTGGAGGGTATGCTTTATGGCTACCAATACAGGCGACGGGTATAGGAATGGTTCGGTTCGCGATCGCACCCAGACCTATAACCCTCAAAACGACACGTACGTGAAGCGCGACACCAACACTGGCCGCTTCATGGATGTGAAGTCGGATGGCACGCCCTTTAAGGGCGTGGCGCAAGAAGTAGATAAGCGCCGCAAGTAACATCGCTGCAGGGCGGGGGCTAAAATGGCCCCTGTTTTTATTGCCTTGCTGCACCCACGCCAAGGGCAACGATTAGCGATCATCTCTTAGGCAAACGGATCAGCCGGCTTGGCGATCGAGCGCACGAACCACATGAAGCCCTGCTGCAGGTTGGTCTTGGCCAAGGCCAGGGTGCGCTGGTCAACGCCTTCGATCTGGCCGATTTGCTTGAACAGTTCGCCGGCGTCAGCCTCCAGGGCCTTGATCGAGTTCATCCCGTCAATCTCGCTTTGGATGAGGTCGCGGTAGCCGGTGATCTTCTTGTGCTGGTTGTCCATGGTGGATCCTCTGGTGGTCGCGCCACGAAACGGCGCATCTCGAATTTGTGGCGCGGATCACTCAGCCGGCTTGCAGCGCTCGCAGTCCAAGTGCTGGCAGATCCAGCGTTTGACCCGTGGCCAGTAGGTGAGCATGAACATGTGCCGCATACCCGCCAGTGCCAGCGAAACCATCAGCGTGGCCCAAGCCGTGTTGGCGGTGAAGAACATGCGCTCGGACCGGGCCAGGATGGCGTAGCCGCTGATGGCGACGACCGCGTATAGAACCTTGCCGATTACCCCGTCGCGCACCTTGCCGCTCAGCACGCACCAGGTTGCCCAGATGGCGATGAGGCCAGCCGCGATGGCGTTGATGTATTCGAATGTCATGAGCTGGGCCCTCCGAACTTGGACCTGATCACAGACCAGAGATCGGCGGCTTTGATCGCTCGGGTTATGGCAGCAATCAACGATCCGCCGAAGGTGCCAAGCAGAAAACCTACCCCTGCCACACTGCGCGGCTCGACGATGCCGAAGTAGGCGCTGACCATGCCTGTCAGATAATGCGCGCAGGCCATGCCCGTAAGCAGGAAGAGGATCCAGGCCCTGCGATCGAGGAGATCGTCCTTGTGCCAGCGCGTTGCGACCAATGCGCCAAGCAGGCCCGCAATAGCCCAGTCAAGCTTATCGAGCAGGCGGTGAAAAAACTCCATGCTCTACTCCAGGCATGAAAAAGCCCCGCAGTCAGCGAGGCCTATGAAAGAATGGTCGAACCTTTCGTCTTTTTTAAAGGTCCACGGCCGATAGCCGATAGCCGATAGCATTGAACCTGCCCAATACTCAAGGCCGCCGACATGGAGCGCAGCATGCTGGATACCATTTACATCACTGACGAGTACCTAGCTAAACCAAAGCCGATTGGCTTCGACTCGTCGTCGCAAAATTTTACAATGCCGGGCCGAGATAACATCACCCCTTCGGCTATACCTGCCTTTGACGTGACACCGTTAGCGATGAGCGTCCTTCCGGGATCGCTTATTTTTTCGGCAATCTCTGCGATGCCTTCACTGGCAAGCATTTTTAATGGTGACAAAGATGAAGACAAAGCGGCGCGGGCGGAAAAAGAACGTCTTCTCGCCGCATTCGTGGAGCGCGCAACCTTCTCTCCAACCCAAGCCAAGGCTATAGGGTGCCAATTCCAACCTGGGCATCCTATGGCAGGCAAGTCTTATCGTAGACACCCGCTAGCGGATCTAGCTGACGGAGGCAGCCAGCACCTCTACATACCAAGCGATAATTACGACGCATACGTGCTGGAGGAGCGAGAGTCTGAGCTCATGAGGCTTTTGATATCTCTCGGAGCAACTCGAATCAGCATCACTAAGAACAACTCAAATACCTCATCCAGTAGACAAAAAGCTGCGGCCACGGTAGACGCTGGCCCTATCGCCTCGGGGACCGCTGGTTACGAGAGCAATTCTGAGATAAAAAACGGATCGTTGGATACCCGAGTATTCAGTCTCAATGGACGAAGCTGGAATTCAACTGAAAAGCTCGATCGCAGTGGTTTCTTTTGGCTGGCATTCGAACCATCTTGGAAGGCGGTTCTATTTGCGAGAGAACACGGTGGCTGCACCGAGGCCACGATAGAGCTCAAGGAGAGCACCTCATTCTCAGAAGACAAGAACCTGGACATTTCTATCAACGCTTATCAAAAAGGAGGAGGCGCCTCGGCAAAACTGGAGGCTAGTGCCTACGAAGAGCGTACGCATGTGATAGCAGTTCAATTCAGCCCCGCCCCATAGCAAACGGCTGGGTTCGGTATTTCCCGCCATCAGTATCTAGGTGACCCCGTTAGGGTCTCCCCTGGATACAAAAATCCGAGCGCGTGGCCGGGACTCTTGAGGCCCTCTGCGGGCAATAAAAAACCCGGCTTTTTGGGCCGGGTTCTTTCTCGTCATTCAACTTCGCGCAATCTAGCTCGCTTCTCTTGCAGCGTAAGCTCTCCGAATCGACGCGGGTTTCCACACATCCAGCAAGAACAGACCTTGCCATGGTTGGCAAACAGTCCTGCATTGCGTTCATTGGTTGCCCAGCATTCATAAGACCGCTGCTTCAGGTAGAAGCGAGCCTTGATTCGGCGCGTATCGTGTCGGCGTTGTGCTCTGGACATAATTCCTCCTAAGCCAAAGCCGACAAAGCCCCGGCAGATTTCTCTGGCGGGGCTTTCGGGACCACTCCTCAACACGCGCAGGAATGACAGGATGCAAGAATTTTGTTGCACCGTTGCTGAGTTGTCAAGCGGCAGTTGCCATCAAAACGCCTTCTTCTTCCAGAATCTTGCTGGAGGCAGCCAGAGCCTCGACCACCATCTCATCGAGCACCTTCTCGATGGCCTTCTTCCAGCGCCAATACGTGGTCCGATTCAGGCCCTGACCATCCCAGGTGTTGATGTCGTAGAACTCGGCCGGCAGCACAATCATGTCCGTGGAGCGCTTCACGTACTGCTCGCGGCGCGCTTGACCAGCGTCCTCTGGCATCTCACCGCCCTCCAGGTGCTTGACCACGCCTGCATGCAGCGAGTCGAACTCGGCACGCTCGCGGGCCGCCCGGCTAGCCACCTCATGCCCCGACTGCGCCTGCACGCCCTTCACCGGCGGGATGGCCCAGGCAGTGACCGCCTTGTACCGGAACAGGTTCGGCGCCTGGGTGGCGATCATCGGCACCAGCTTCCCGATGGCCTCGACCTTCTTGGCCTTGTGGGTGGAGAACCTTGCCGTCAGTGCATTCCAGTGCCGCGGGATCAGCTTGCTGTGTAGACGGGCGTGCACCCAACAATCCACCAGCATCGCCGCATCCTTCCCGGTGATCTCGCCCTTCAGCTTCGAAGCCTGAACCTTCGGCTCGAAGTCGCCACCGCCAACGCCGCTCATGGTCTCCGCCGCAAGGGCGCGAACCACTGCCGCCAACACGCTCTCGTACTTCATGGTTTACCCCCTGCCCGCTTGGCCTTGCTCAAAATGAATTCTTCGTAACTGCGCTTGCGGCGCACCGCGCCCGCCCATGACAGCGATACGCCGACCACCACCATGAGGATGGCCAAAATCAGGAATCCCCATGCTGGTGTCATGCTGCAGCCCTCCTCAGGTCTTTGAGCTTCTGCCTGTACAGGGCCTTGATGGCCTGCAGGTCTTCGACGGTCAGGCGCTGGGGCTTATGAGGCCCTTCGAGGAACTCCACGGCTTCGGCGCCGATGCGCTTCACCAACCGGATGCGATACTCGATCGCGTTACCCGACAGGTTCCGGTTGCACTTCACGCACTGGCGGTGGACGTTGAGCGGCTCGAACCGCAGTTCCGGGCAGGCACCCACCGACCGGTAATGCCCGGCGTCCCAGCGGCTGCCGGTGATGAGGTCGTGATCGCTTGGCAGCGAGTCGCAGCTGATACACGGCAGGCCGGCGTCGCGCTCGCGGATGTAGGCATTGAACGCGGTCTGGGCCTCGGCCATGTGCTCGCGGCGGGTCTTCAGCTTCTCTCGGCGCTCCTGCAGGTCCTGACGGGCCTGCTTGGTGATTGCCTTGGCCGCAACCTTCTGCAGCTTCGGATCTTTGGCCATGGCCTTGGCACAGGCGATGCTGCACACCTTCTGCGTGGTCATTGTCGGCTTGAAGAGCTTGCCGCAACCTGGCGCCTTGCACTTCTTGGGCTTCACTTCCTTGGCAAGCTGACTCATGCCGACCTCCAGATCTGCGACCGTGTCTTCTTGCCGTTTTTCTTCGCTTCGCGCTTGACCTTGCGCAGCTCGTCCTGAACTTGCTGAAGAGTCATTTCACCCGACTGAAGCTTGGCGACCAGCTCCTGTCTCAGCTCAGTGCTGTCGGCCACAATCCCTTGCTCCTCGGCGATCTGAAGCGCCACTCGCTTGTCGATACGACGGTCATACCAGTCACGCCTTCTCATGCGGCAGCCTCCCCAAGCAAATCAGCGAAGTGCACGCCGCGGGCGGAGAACTCCTCGACGATCCGGTCCGTGTACTGGCAGCCCTGGGCCCGGTCGAACAACCGCGTGACCGGGAACCCATCTGGCCCAAACATCGCGCACGGCCCCATGAGGCGCAGCTTCACGTCGTAATCCAGGTGGATGAACGACTCAGCCCAGCCGGTGCGGAACTCGGCGCAGCCGGCGCGCATGATCCGCACGCCCAGGTGCAGCTTGCAGTAGCGGCGCACGTCCTCGATGTCACCCATCTCGGTGCTCTTGGCGATGCGCTCGTACATGGCGAACCACAGGGCGTTCTGGTCCAGGGGGCGGTCCTTGCCTGGGCGCATGCTGACCACGACGAACTTCTTGTCGCGGAACATCCGGGTGATCGTGGTGATCGCCTCCGACAGCTTGGCCTGGCTGTTGACGCTGATCTTCTCGGTCATGGTGTTACCTTTGGCAGGACCTGGCGGCGGCCATCCGAGTCAATTGGGCTGACAACGCCGTCAGCAACCAGCCGATCCATAAGCCGGCACGCAGACCCATAGGCGATCTTGAAATGCCGCTGAAGGGCGGAGATCGAGGCGCGCCCCGATTCGCGGACGAACACCTCAGCACGCAGCGCCTGCCCACGCTCCTCGTCATCGATACGCTGCATTAGCGCAGAGGCTTCCGGACTGATTGAGTAGACCTGTAAAGCCTCGCGGGATGCCTGCCAGGCCTTCCAGCAGTGCTCGACCGTGAAGCCCTGGTATTCGCCGGTAGTGAAACGGGCCAGCGATTGCTCAGGCCATTCCCGAAGGACCCACGCCTCGAACTGCTCGCGCATCTTGTTGGTGTCCATCAGTGCTTCTCCTCGAGTTTTTTCAGCACCCAGGCAACTGGGATTGCAGCGAGTAACACCACCGGCGTGATGTAGATGCCGAAGCGAACAGGCTTTGGCAGGTCCAGCGATATCGCGAACTCGCACCACAGGTAGGCCATCACCGATCCGGCGATCACGGCCGACGGCAAAAGCACGATCATCAGCACGGCTTTGAGGTAGGTACGCATCACACCCCCTCCCCGGCCGGGTGCCCGGCGCGCTTGATGTTCAACTTGGCCAGCAGGTGTGCACGGCACGCGGCGGCGCTTGATGGGATCTGCTGCAGGTCCAGCAACCGGGCCTGCCTTTGGCTTGCGTACTCGTCGGCCAGCTCGATCAAGCTCTTCTGGCTGTCGTGGCCGATGCCGGTGGCGATGTCGCCCAGTGGCTCGCCGGCGACCAGCATGCGGATGGTGATGTCGTAGGCGCGGGCGAATACCTTCTCGGCGCGCTCGACCTCCATCGACCCCAGGTTCTGCGCCTCGCACTGCAGGGCCGCGTGGCGCACCGCTGCGTGCGTCCATTGGCGTGTACCCGCCCTGCTGGGGTGGAAGTTCTCCAGCGCCTCTGCCAAGGCCCGCGCAAGCGGCGGAATGCCCATCTCTTCCGGCGTCGGCTGGCACAGCTTGATGAACTTGCCGCTGCTCGGGGCGAAGTCGGTACCCAGCACCCGGCATTTCTGGATGCCGAAGCGGATCTGCTCCAGGGTGTTGATGCCCGCAGCCACGAAGGACTTGATCCAACTGCGCTTGGCAGCCTTCAGCGCTTCATCGTCCGGCCAGGCCTGCTTCCACGCTGGGAAGATGGCCTGCAGCTCCTTGAACAGGGCGTTGACCACTTCGGTGGTGTCCGGGTCGAGTTGCTTGGCCGGGGCATGCACCTCGGCAGGCAGGTTGCCGGCCTTGGCCATGATCTGCGTGACGCTGCGCAGTTTCGGTTGAGCGCTCATAGGTCACCCAAGTCGTCAGCCCAGGACGTGTCGCTGAAATCCGGGCCGTTGGCCTGACGACGCGGTGGGAACTGGTGGACGTTTCCAGCAGGAGGCAACTCGTCATCCCAGCGTTTGCCGTTCAGCCAGGTAGCCGGGTGCGGGATGAACTGGCCACCGTCCTTGGTCCAGTCGGTGGACACGCTCCAGGCTGCCAGCGACGTAGCCATACGGTCGAAAAGGTTGGTGTCAACCTTAAGCTTCGCCCAAGCCTTCTCAGCGTTGGCCTTGCCCACTTTGCGCGGGAACAACTTCCAGAAACGAGAGAACAGGTCAGTGTCATGGCCAGATGACGAAGTCTTTTGATCTTGTTCTTTATCTTCTCTTCTCTTCTCTTCTCTGGTCCGCGTTTTGTCCGCATCACTTGCGGACGAATTGCGGACAGAATTCGCCTTACGCGACTCGCGCTTACGTTCGCTGTCATTAGCTCGGCGCTTGGCACTGGCGCCGTTGTGCTCGTCAAAGCGAGGCATGACAAGGCTTCCGTCCTCATCGATGCCGGCCCACTCAACGTCGATCATGGCCTGCGTGAAACCTGGCCAGCCGATCACCGCATCCATGGCATCAGGGGTGTAGCCATGCAGGACGCCGTCAGCAGAATGGGTGTCGAAGATGCTCCAAGCGACATGCAGTCCGCCAATTACCCGCAGCCTGTCCGCACGCAATGCGGACACCATGCGGAAAACTTTCGGATGGGTCTGAAGATCTACGCGCATTTTTATCCAGTCTCCGGCCATTACTTACGCCCTACGCCGACGAGGCCGGCGAGCTCAAGGAAGCGATCCACGTACCAATGCGGCTGCGTTTCACGAGGGGATTGAGGGCTGGTCAGGTTCTTGCCGTAGCGCAGCCCCTTCTCGGTGATCGCCCAGAAGGTGACCACCTCCTGCTTCGAGTTCTTGCGTTGCATCACCTTGATCAGCCCGGCTTGCTGCAGCGCCTTGTTGAACGACGCGGGCGACATGCGGATACCGTTGTCTTTGAGCAAGGCAGTCAGCGCTTTGGTCGGCAACGAACTTCCGCCAGCTGCGTCAGTCGGCGCATCCACCGCATAGCTGGGCAGAAACTTCGGGTCGAGCCCGTTGCTCTCGGCGATCTTGGCGAGCATCTGCACTTGGCAGGACGCAGCGGGCTTCAGCAGGCGCGTGAAGCACTCCATGATTGCGATCTCGCCAATCACCTTGGTGCCGTTGGCCATCACAGCCTGGCGTGATTCGGCCTGACCTTCCAGCTCACGCCAGCGGCGGATTACCTTCATGCGCAGGCCGGCGCTGTAGCCGGTCAGGAGACAGTCGGTGTGCTCACGGTCGAGCAAATACTCGACCTGCTCGCGATTCTGCCCGTCCAAGTAGATGTGCTCAAAACTGAGTACATCTGCTTTCAGTTCGGCCAGCATGGCCACAATGTCGCGCTTCACGTTGGCGTGACGCTTGCCAGTCAAGCTGGCGATCTCGCGCGACGACATCGTGCGCGCCACGAAATCGTGGTTCGCATTTTGTGGCGCGGGCCGGTTGAGGGCCTGTACACTTTGGGTCTGCATATGCATAATTCCCTTCAGAGTTTTGTGTTGCAGAGAGCCGGGCCGCTATCCCGGCTTTTTTGTGCCCGCAATTCGGGCTTATCAGGGCCTGTTCAGGCCTTGCGCTGGAACGGAAGAACCGTTCCCCTCGCGTTTCGAGGTTTCGTTCGGCTGGCCAGCTCTCGATCAATCAGCTCGGCTGCTAGCGCTTCCGGGGTAATCCCCCGCTTTCGCGCCTCTCGCTCAAGCAACTCCATCGATCCCTGGTCCAGACCGAATTGTTCGGTCGGCATAGGGCCTCCTCGCGGCCTTCAGGCTGCGGTTTGATCGCCGGTATTCTCCGAAGCCAGCGCAGCCAACTGCGCCTCCAGCAGTTCGCGGCACAGCACGGCACGCTGAGTGCGGTGATACGCGGCCAATGCCTGGATCAGGTTGAATGTGTCCTCATCGACCCGGACCTTGATCTCACGGTCATGCAGGTGCTTGGGGTTGGCGTACATGCGGGGATAGCTCCTTGCAGTTGGAAATGGTTAAGCGGCGGATTTCTTGAGCGAGTTGGCCGGGTCGTCCTCGCGTTTCGCGATCAGCGCCCCGCTTGACTCTTTCTCCAAAACGCATTGCATTGGGTAGGAGAACCCGCCTGTCGTACGGCACTGAGAAACGCGGCTGCCGGTAACGCCCAGGGCGTCTCCGATTGCGCGGCCGGTGCCGAAATATTTCAGGGCTTCGTCGTAGGTCATGGGTGTTTCTCCGATGTCTGTCACCGAGTTTAGAGTTCTAAACTGAACAAGGCAAGTTATCTAAACAATGAAGTGTTTAGAATCCTTAATATGGAATTCAAAGACCGCGTCGTAGCGCGCATGAAGGAGCTAAATCTCAGCTCCACCGACCTCGTCAAACTGACTGGCGTGTCCAAGGGAACCGTGAGCTTCTGGATCAACGGAACGAACGGCGCCAAGGGCAAGAACCTGCTCGCCCTGGCGAAAGCACTTGAATGCTCAGCCGAATGGCTGTCGGACGGCACCGGCCAGGCTACTGATCAGTTCTCATCTGCCGGTGCTGCGTCGACTACTGCAGAGTTGGTTGCGCAGATGCTGGCCTCCAAGGCCGGGAAGAACCTCTCCGAAAAAGCGCGCGAGGTGATGATGGCCGCCGCGGCTGAGGCTGACAGTCCGGACCATGGGCAGGAGTATCTGCCTTCCGCCTACTCGAGCCTGAAGCCCACCCAGGAAGAGATCCTGATCCCCCAGTACGACGTTCGGGCAGCCATGGGCCACGGTCAGGTGCCGGCCGACTACAACGAGGCGGTACGCAACCTGGTGGTACGCGAGGAGATCCTGCGCGAAAAAGGCGTCACCTATACCGCCCCCTCGGCACTGGCGATGATCACCGGCTGGGGCCAGAGCATGGAAGGCACGATCAACGACAAGGACCTGGTCATTGTCGATCGCGGGATCAGCGAGTTCATTGGCGAAGGGATCTACGTCATCACCTGGCACCAGGAGCTGTACATCAAGCGCCTGATGCGCCTCGATGAGGACCACTTCCGCCTGATCTCGGACAACAAGCACTACGAGAACCAGACCGCGCGGATCGATGACGTTACGGTGCACGCTAAGGTGCTGCTGATCTGGAACGCAAAGAAGGCGTAGCCATGCCCCTAACCAAGCCCAACCAGCAGTTGCGCCGGGACCTGAAGGATGCTGCCTTCGCCTTGGAGAGCGCCGCACTGGAGTTCTTCCACAAGGCCCAAGGTGGTGAGGAAGCCCAGTTCCTGGAGGCGATGAAGCGTGTCGGCGTGCTGCATGAGCTAGCCGATCGGTTGGTGGGGTATGGGGACGAGGTGAAGGCGGGAAGGATTGAGCGAGCTTAGGTAAGGTGGTCACGCGCCGCGAACAACGCAGAAGCCAGGAAAACAAAGACAAGGATTTCACATGCAGGTTGACGCATTCATTGAGCACGACTTCACGCTGCCGTTTGAGATTAGGTACGAAGGCCGTGATGCCGAGCACCACCTGATCGACATGGCGGCTCTCGCTGAATCCCTAGACGGGTTCAGTAGAATTTACGCGGTTGTTGGTCATTTCGTTTCCACTGGCCAATACGCAAAGCAGATGCAGGCCCTGAACGTCAGGGCCTATGCTCAAGAGTCGGAAGCAAAGTGCTTCAATGTCAGCGCGATACTTGATTTCGCTTCATCGGCAGGACTGTTTCAAGGGGTGATGGGAGCAGCGCTTACAGCTATAGTGGCTTACGTGATCCATCGGAGCAGCGGAAACAAGGAAGAGATGAAGCACCTCAAAGACCTGCTTGAGCAGCAGCTAGGTTTCAGCAAGCAAGTCACCGAGCGCATGATGGATACCATTGATCGCTTGGCTGATGGCCTCCGGCCGTCTGTCAAAAAGGCCGTGTCACCAGTAGGTGATACCTGCTCCCGAATCGACCTCTACATGGGCGGTGAGAAACACCAAACTATGGATCAGAGCCTAAAGGATTCTCTTGAGTGCGACGGCGAGAGCCAAGTTCTTCCGGAAAAAATATACGTTGTTGTAATCAGTGAGATGGACCGGATCAAGCGAACTTGCAAAGTTCACCTGGTCGGACACGATACCGAGGAGTCTACCGATGAAGATGGCTCCCCTCGTAGGATTAACGCTGACATTACCGATCCTGCGGCGCTGATCGAGCCAAATGTCTACATGGAGGCGTGGTTCAAATCCTCCAAACTGAACGTGAAGGCTAAGGCGCTTCTCAGAAATGGTCTTATCTCGAAAATGTATATTTCCGACACGGCTTGACGATGTCTCACAAGCTCTGCCTAGCCCGCTCCGGCGGGCTTTTTCATGCCTTCACGCTTTTTTCACGCCCTACCCTGCACAGTGAAGGCTCATCCGATTCCCTACGTTAGCCCGCATAGCAGTGCGGGCTTTTCTTTGCCTGCGCGCTGAAGGAACCCGAATGAAGGCAGCCATATCGTTTCTCGTCCTGAGTGTTCTCCTCGGATACGCCGCTCTAGTTCCTGCGGCGGTCATACCCAAACCATACGGCCTATGGATTTCGATCCCCCTCCTCTTTGCTAGCACCTTTGCCGCTATTGGCCTAACCATGAGAATCGACGAAGGACGGCTGCGCCGCCTGGCTGATGTCGCCGCCGCACTGAACGATGGGAAAGACCTTTTCTTGTCATGGGCGATCTACATGGGGTCGATTACCATCGTTGGTGCAGTCATCGCTCTACTAGCTTGCGCGTGATGATTGAGTGATGGCTCAGGGCCAGAGTGGTAGGATGGCGGCTTAGTTCACAGGGAGGTCGTCATGCTTCGCAAAATCCACCGTTTCCTTCTAGTTGCCGTAGTCGTAGCCCTCGCCGGCTGCGCAGGAACACCATTTACCTTTGGCCAGGCCAGCCAGGTCAAAGTCGGAATGACCGAAGACCAGCTCTACGAGATCATGGGTAACCCCTACATGGTGGTATCCAAGGAAGACGGCCAGTCCTGGGTCTACAGTCATGCAACAGCCTTCAGCGGCGCTAAATCCATTTCTTTCGTGACCAAGGATGGGGTAGTCACTCAAGTCCCGTACATCCCGAAGGACTTCATCGCAAAGCCAAGCCCTGATGAATGACGCCTTATCTCGAAAGCCCGCATACAGCGGGCTTTTTGTTGCGCGCTAGAACGGCGCCGGCTCCTCGATCGCCACGAACTCATCCTGGTTCTGCGCCTGCGGGTCATCATCCGAGAATGCCTCCCAGCGCAGCGTGACCGAGGCATCCTCCTCGTTGAACTCCATTTCTATCCCGTCAGTTTCCTTGAGAACCCCCATCACCTCTTCCCACTCCCGGTCACCGTCGGCGTCCAGGCGGTGAATCACGACCCATCGCTGTTGCTGCGCGATCGGGTGGTTAATCATCGATGACACCCGAAGACCCAGGCGCTCCACGCCCGACATAACCGCTCTCTCCTGCTGCTTCTGGGGCTTTGCCATCTGACACTCCAATAACTGTATATCCATACAGTGTCCACACAAGATTAGCCGATCTCCTACAGAGCCGGAAGTCTTGACATTGCACGGCCTGTAGGAATTCCCGTTCGTCTCGCCTGTTTAGATTTCTAAAATATTTCTTGACGCGATCCGTTTAGCTTTCTAAATTCACCTCAAGCAGTCACTCACTAGGGACTGCATAGGCCCTCACCGGCCACGCTCTTTCACATTGATGGGAACCTCGCGGATCGATCCCGGCAACGGTACAGCGCGAGCAATAAATTCGATCCCCATGCCAGCTCTGGAACTGGTGAACAGACCGCATTGCCTCTACCGGCGACCGGCGATCAGACAGCCCCGAAAGGCTGCCCACGACAGGGAGAACCCTGTACGGCTGACGAAGGTGAAACGCCTAAACCGAGAGAACGACCCGGGCATGCAATGCGCCCCGCCACCCCGGCGGTAATGGGACAGAACGATTTACTGATGCCGGTTCACCGAGCCGGCATTGGAAATCAACTGGAGTGACACGACATGAACCGCAAGCAATTCCGCAAAGCCCGCGTCGCCGTGAAGCACGACCGCATCAACAACACCTGCAACTGCCTCGTTCCGGGTTACGAAAAGGCGCTGATCCTTGAGCTGATGCACCGCCCACGCTCCTGGTGATTTCACTCGCAGCCATTCCTATGAGTGGCTGCTGGGAAATCAACCCGAGGGCATTCACGTGAACAAAGAAGAAATCTACGACGACCAAATCAGCCCGCTGATGCAAAGCATCATCGGCATCTGCCGTGAGCACGGCATTGCAATGATCGCCAGCTTCAACATCGCCCACGACGGTGAAGGCCCAAACGGCGAAGACTGCTCACGCCTTACCTGCACCTCCCATCTGCCTGATGGTGAAGGCGCTTTCGATGAGCGCTTCAGTATGGCACCCGCACGCTGACGGCAGTTATTTGATTGCCTGACAGCCGGAAGGACGGCCCGATGCCCTGCTCCCCATCGCAGGATGCATCGGAGTGCGATCTGAGTACCGTCACCCAGCGCGAGAGCAATGGACGGCAAACGTCATACAGATCGCACCCCGATGCAGAGTAGCGCCCAGCTCAGGGCGCGGTTACCGAAGCACCTGTGGACGTCCCTTCCCTCGCACTGGGGGTAAACGAATTGCGCCGCTGGATGGGTCCACGCCAAGCCAGCTGCCGGGGTGGCGCCCGGCCTCTGCATCCCCTTCCCTTCACTTCGACCGCATCGACAGGTGCCGGGCTTGGCTTTTCACGCCCAGCTTGGTCCCTGGTGCCCGGCACCTGATCAATGCGGTTGGCCACCGAGGATCACCAAATGGACTACATGGCAGCTCAAATGGATCGCCAGATCGAAGGCGCCCACCACCGATACGACGACGCTCTTAAGGAGGGCGAACAGCCGGCCTTCCCTGTAGCTGCAAGCGAATACGGCGGCCACGGTACCTGTTTCGGCTTGACTATTCGCGATTACTTCGCGGCCAAAGCGCTGCAGGGGCTCATATCAACCGCAGGCGCTCCCTGCCTGCTGGGCGTGGGTGGTTGCGAGAACGAAACCGCCAGCACGGCCTACAAGCTGGCTGACGCCATGCTCGCCGCCCGGGTGAAGCCATGAGCGAATTAGGCTATTGCGAGAGCGATACCTGTGGCCGTGACGGCTGCGACGGCGTCATCGAATCCCACAAGGTAGTGAACTGCAGCTGCCACATATCCCCTCCTTGTGGCGCCTGCACCGCGCCACGCGGCTACTGCGAGGCTTGTGGCTGGGAAGAGTCGGAAGATCCAGCTCCTGATCCGGAGCCGATGGGTCAGAAGGAAAAGGACTTCTGGAAAGCCCAGGCCGAAGAGTGGGAGCGAGCCAGGAATGCGCCGCTGGATAACACAAAGGTCAGCTGGCGCCATGCCCCGCACACCAACGCCTCAATGATCAAGGAAGGCGTGTACCCAGAACACATGAGTCGTGAAGAAGTTGAGCGCGAGGTTCGCGGCACCTTCGGCGGCCGCTTCGAGCGATTCGGCAACGGCCGCTTCAAGTACATCGCATACACCGACTGAACCCACCACCTGGAGGCGACCATGGGCGCACTTCGAGCAGCACAATGGCGTTATGACCATGCTGAGCCGGACGACGACTCGGCCCATCAGGAAGCGGCTCAGACCTGGATCGAGAGCAAGGCCGAAGAGTTGGTCGGCGGCTGCGACGTGCTGATCCCGCAGCGATTCGGTGGGCCGGTGGGCGTCCGCCAAGACCAGTTCGTGGCCAAGGTGGCCGAGCACCTTCGCGCCCTGCAAGAGGCTGAGAAGGACGACCTCAACGCCTTGGCTCTCCTCCTCCTCCAGGCACAGGCCGGTGGCCCAGTGAAAAGCATGGTCGAGGATGTTGTAGGCCAGAGCGATCACTGCCGCGGCAAGCTGTACGAGATCGCTGAGTCGATGCTCGACCAGTATGCCGAGCAGGGTCTGCGGTACGAGGCAGACGAGGCGCGGCTATGAAAAGCCCTCACGTCCTGATCGACGAAGAGCTTGAGGCCATGGCTCACCCGGAGACGCCACTGTCCTGGCAGGCCATGGTCCTCAAGCTCCTCACTGAAATGCTGGCCGACCAGCGCATCACCATCGAAGAGTTCAACCACTACTGCGGGCGCCTCAACAAGATCGTTGATGGGCGCAAGGAGGTTGCATGAGCACGGCACCGGTTAAATCCCTGATTGACGAGCAGCTTGAGCAGATCGAACGCAGCCTGGCCATCATTGGTGCAGGCGTGCCACGTGAATGGCCAGTTCAAAGCCTTAGGCCTGAGGTGGTCGCGGCCATCAAGGCGGGACAGATCGCAGTGAGGCCAGCGTCATGACCATGATCTGCGGAAACTGCAACCGTATCGGTATCCATTGGGTTGGCCCCTACGGAAATCTGACAGGCACTAAATACCCTCACTGCGGCGGCCAGAACTGCCAGCGTGAAGAGCGTTCCGAAGACGCCTGTTCGGAGTGTGGGGATATCAACTGCAATGGCGAGTGTTCCGGGGACGACATGATGGGGTGCTCTGGATGACCAGTTCCCAGCGGGCCCGCCGCATCGCCACTTGGCGCGGCTCCTTCTCCATGCTCTTCGCCTGCACCTTCTTCATGCTTGCCAGCGCCCTAGCCGGCAGCATCACTTCCTGAATCACACGCACCCGAGCCCGGCGGGCCCTTAGGGGATAACCGGACCTACCCGGAGCGTAAGCGGCGAGAGCGCGCAACCATCCACCGCAGCCAGGGCCTGGAGCGTACCTCCGTGCCTGGGTGACCTGGCATTTCCCTATCCCAACTGACGGCGCCGGCCTGGCGCGAGGTTTTCTAATGTCCGCAGAACAGAAACTGATCAAGATCGAAGAGATCAGCGAAGCGAACGCCCCGGCCATCTACGTGGCCGGCGGCCTGCAGCAATTCATCGACCTGGTGAAGGGTGAGGTACTGGGCGAAGTGCCTGACCTGAAAACCCGCAAGGGGCGCGAGCGCATCGCCAGCCTGGCCGCCAAGGTCAGCAAGTCGAAGACCGCGGTCGAGAAGCCGGGCCGCGACTACCTGCGCCGGCTCAAGGAAATGCCGAAGGTGGTCGAGGCCGAGCTGCGCGAGTTCGTGACCAAAATGGACGCGCTACGGGACGAGACGCGCCGGCCGCTCACCGAGTGGGAAGCTGCCGAGGATGCTCGGATCGACCGCCACAACGACGCAATCAACCGTATGAAGGACCTGGCCACCGAGCTGGGCACCTTGGATGCCGAGCAGCTGCAGGCGCGCCTCGGCGAGCTATCCGCGTTCCAGTTGGGCGAAGCGTGGGAGGAATTCGAGGCTGAGGCAGCTCGGACCAAAGAGGCTTCGCTGAATGCAGTGCAGGCCGCCTTGGTCGCCCGCCAGAAGTACGACGCCGAACAGGCCGAACTGGCCCGCCTGCGCCGCAAGGCAGACGAGCGCGCCGAGCAAGACCGAATCCGCGCAGCACAGGAAGCCGCAGTCGAGGCTGAGCGCCAGCGTGTGGCCCAGGAGCAGCAAGCAGCACGCGAAGCCGCCGCCCGACGCGAGCAGGAGCTGCTTGACCAGGCTGCCGCACAAGAGCGCGAAGCCGAGAACCAGCGCCTGCAACTCAAGCTGCAAGCCGAACAAGCCGAGCGCGCCCGGATTCAGGCCGAGGCCGACCGCGTTGCGGCCGAGCAGCGGATGGAGCAGGAGCGCCAGGACGCTGCCCGCCGGCAAGAGGAGGCAGCCGAGCAGGCGCGCCAGGAAGAACGTCGCCGCGCCGATGCAGCAGCAGCCGAAATCCTCAGGCAGCAAGAGGTCCGCGAGCGCGACCAAGCCCACAAGGCAAAGGTCATGGGCGAGGCCAAAACCGCGTTGATGTCACTGAACATCACCGAGGAACTGGCCAGGGCCATCGTTCTCAAGATCGCCCGCCGCGAAGTCCCGAACATCACCATCAACTTCTGAGGTCGCCATGAGCCAAGTAGCCAGGGTCGAAACCCAATCCCAGCCGCCGGCCATCGCTGCCGAGTCGGTAACCATTCTGCAGATCATCCAGCAAGTCGCAATGTCGCCCAATGCAGACATCGACAAGATGGAGCGATTGATGGCGATGCACCGCCAGCACCAAGCGCAACAAGCGCAGCAAGCGTTCGATGCCGCGCTAGCCGCCATGCAGGAAGAGCTTCCGGTTATCCGTGAGCGCGGCGCAATCAAGGACAAGTACAAGAACGTCCAATCTACCTACGCCCTGTGGGAGGACATCAACGAAGAGTTGAAGCCCATCCTGGCGAAGCACGGCTTTGCACTCACCTTCCGAATTCCACGCACCGACAAAGGCATCGAGGTTGAGGGCGTGCTTAGTCATCGAGACGGCCACAGGGAAATCACATCAATCCTCCTGCCAGCCGATGCTACCGGCAGCAAGAATGCCGTCCAGGCCGTTGCCAGTTCTGTCAGCTACGGAAAGCGCTACACGGCCGGCGCTCTTCTGAACTTCACCACTACTGGCGAAGACGATGACGGCCAAGGAGCCGTACCGATGCAAGCGCCTGGCGAGCCGGTCATCACACCGCGCCAAGCCGCCCAGCTCGATGGGCTGCTGAAAAAATGCAGCCAGGTCCTTGTCGACAACTTCACCGCCAAGTACGGCTGCGCTGCCAACGTCTACAAATCCGAGTTCGACGTTGTGCTCGCTCGCCTCACCAAGTCGGCCAGCCGGCCGCAGGAGTAAACCATGCAGATCATCTCAGATGTCGAACAAGGAACTCAGGCCTGGCTAGACCTGCGCCTGGGCATCATCACCTGCAGCGAACTGGACTGCCTTCTCGTGAACGGCAAGGGTGAAGCCGGCTTCGGAGTCGGCGCTTTCACCTACATGAACACGCTGATCGGCGAACGCATCACCGGCGAAGCGGCCGATCCATTCAGCGGCAACCGGCATACAGAGCGCGGCCATGAGCTGGAAGGCGTTGCTCGCAACCTCTACCGCGACAGCGAAGAGGTCGAAACGACCGAGGTCGGGATCATCCTCAATCACGGTATCGGCTTCTCGCCAGACGCCCTGGTAGGCGACAAGGGCCTCACCGAGATCAAGACCAAGCTGCCGAAGCTACAGGTCGACGTGATTCTGGGCGGCGAGATCCCGAAAGAGCACATCGCCCAGTGCCAGGGCGGCCTGTGGGTATCGGAGCGCGAGTGGATCGATTTCATCTGCTACTGGCCGGGCATGCCACTGTTCGTGAAGCGCGCCTACCGGGACGAGGCGATGATCCGCAAGCTGTCCGAGCGCGTGAAGACCTTCTACGAAATCCTCGACGAGCGCATGAATCGCGTGCTCGGAATCGCTGCATGAGGTGACCATGAACCAATCAATCGACCTGGAGGCCGCAAAAGCGGCCTTCTTCGCGTCTGGCGGGCAGATCATTGTGCTTGAGGGGTTCCAGTACGTGCCCTTCCGGCAGCGCCATCACCCTGAGCCGACGCCAAAGCGGGTCACCCCAGTCAAGCAGGAGCGCGGAGGCGAGCGTAAAAGCCGCGCCAAGGCACGCACAGCTCAGGTAGAAGAGCTCGCCAAGACCATGACCTGTGGCGAGGTTGCAAAGCTCCTGGGCGAAACCAAGACCGCTCTCTGGGGCGTAGCGGCGCGGGGAGGATTCAGGTTCTTCAGCCCGCCGAAGCCGGCCACACCGGCGAAGGCAAAAGCCGAACCGAGCCAGGAGGATCGTGATCTCGCTGACAAGATCATTGCCCTGCGTGATACCGGCAAGTCCCGGTGGGGCGTGACTTTGGAGCTGGGCATCGGTAACTGCAGGTTCGCGCGCATCATTGCCGAGTTCGACATTGACTTCCCGCTCCAGCGGAATCGGGGGTAGGCCATGATCGCCACCTTGTCTCAGCCTGTGCCAGCCGTGAAGTACGCGGCGGCCATGGCCAGGTCCACTGGTCAGCCTTGGGGCGTATACCGAGGAAACAAGCGTCTACTGGTGGTTATGCCATCTGGCTCGACGAAGAAAACGCCCATTGAGGTGTGCCACCCATGAGACGCATCCAGAAGCTCACGCAGCAGCGTCGCCGCCAGCTGCACATACACATGCCGCCCAGCGGAATCATGGAGGTGCCGTATGGCGATGTCACCCAAGGAGCGCGACGAGAAACGACGCGCCAAAGCCGCCCGGCTGCAGGAAGAAGACCTGCGTTTGAAGGTTCGACCAGGGACTAAACAGGCCCTGCTGGAACTGATGGAATGGGCCGGGATCGAGGAACAGGGCGAGGCAATGACGCTGATGATTCATCACATCGAAGCGCTCGGGCATCACGCACTGTTCAGGATCGCGCGCCACAAAATCGAAGCTCACAGATCTGTGGCGCGGACCGAGCCGCTGAGGCTGTCGGCCAGGAAGCGAACGGGCCAGCACCTGCGGGCCATCTGCGGCTGGGCTGACGCCACCTACAGCCAGATGATTGAGGCCCTGATTCACGGCATCCACGCTCTGGGCCGGCTGCACGCGGCGAAGTTTCTCACCCCGCCGCGCCATGAGATCAGCATATCGCCACGCCTGGCGCTGGCCTTCGACCGGAAGAGCATGCTGATGATTCAGCAAGATCCGGGTGATGAGGTGATCAATCCTGGAGTGGCTGCCACTCCGGGTGGTTTTCCTGGATGACGGCAACAGCCTCGTCGTAGTAGCTCTGGCTCTTCGCCTCTTCCAGGGGGAGTTCTTTTTCGCCTTCGATGACTTTAAGCCCAGACATGTTGCTCCATTCGTGAACCCAGAATGCCTTACCAGTGGCCTTGTCGTACTTGGCGTAATACCAGGACTCATTTCGACCGCCGATGCCATGCTCTCCAATTGGGTACTTCTGCATCTTCAGCTCCTTGATCCGGCCCCATGCCGGTAACCCGTAATACCCCATTCCAAACCAAATTGCCACCATGCCGCCACCAGCATGGAGGGCGGCGCATGCATGGAGAAAGCCGTGAGTAAGAAGCCCAAAGCCAACCTTGGGTCTAGCAAGGTGCTGACCTAAATGATCGGAACTAAGAGCCCATAGAAGAAGTACGTACGCAGCCTAAAATTCCAGAGCGCCGAAGAGATAGGTTCTCGCATCATGCCTTCGCGGTCTCGGACTGACACTAAACCTTCTAAGAGTGCCGCCGATACCGGTTTCATGAAGCGTCGGAGACTATCGGCGGCAATTTAGAGGCCACTACATCATTTTGCAAATCCCGGGATTTTGTTCATTTCCATTCTCACAGGCTCAGGCACTTGCTGAAAGTCCAACTTTTCTGGAAAGTTTATATTAGTGCGGTTTTTATAAATCAATATATTTTTGTTCGATTCAAAAAATGGCGTCCCGCCTGGACAGAAAGGTCCATGACATTTTGGTTCTGGTGGCTTCGGAGGGTCTTTGGGGGGGCACTCTATATCCCCACATTTTCCCTTAGGTGGCTTGGGTGACGGGCTAGGGTCTGGAGTAGGTGTAGGGCCCTTCCCTGTAATCAACCATTCGTACTTGGGTGACAACTTGAAAGACTGTCCTTCACCCACCTTCACGTCCCCCAAGTAAACAGCCGTCTGACCATCAGGATTCTCTATCACATAGGTCCCGATCGGATTGGGCTGTGTTTCTGCGACTGCAGATTGCAACGCCAGCCCACAGAAGAAAACCGAGAGGATTATTCCAAAAAATTTATTTGAGCTCACCAATTCACACCTCCGGCAGTTTGTTCCACGGGCGATGTATTTAAAGCTAGCAAATAGACATTAATTCGCCAGCGCCTTCCCCTCTCAAACGATGAACGCCTCCCCGGCGAGGAACGCCAATGAACATCTATCTCCACACATTCACCGCGGTCTGCCCAAGCGATGCCGAGGTGATCGTCTACAGCTTGGAGATCCGCAGCCTGCAGATGATCCGGGTGGAGCGCATCAAGACCGCTACTGCGCTGATCAAGCAAGGCTGGCACGAGCAGATCGCCGACAATCTGGCTGAGCGCTTCGGTGGCGACCAGGTGATCAAGGCGGTGCACCAGGGCGTCGAGATCGAAACGGTGAGGCTTAGCGGATGATCCACTACCACGGCACGCCTATCGGCGGCTCACGGCAAGACGCGGCCCGGCTGCTGGCCGGCCGGCACGCCTTGGTACCATTCCCGAGGCAGGACGACATGGGCATCGTCGCCGAGGCCTGCCAGTCCTTCGTCTTCGACAACGGCGCATTCACCGTGTGGAAGAAAGGCGGTCAGGTCGACGTGGAAGGCTATACCCGCTGGGTGGATGACTGGCACCGGCACCCCGGCTTCGACTGGGCATTGATCCCTGATGTTATCGATGGGGACGAAGACGCCAACGATAGGCTGCTCGAGCAATGGCCTGGCCAGCTGCCCGGGGTGCCGGTCTGGCATATGCATGAGTCGATAGAGCGCCTGCAGCGCTTGGCCAAGGCCTGGCGCATGGTTGCCCTAGGCAGTTCCGGACAATGGCGCTCACCGGGCACAGCCGCGTGGTGGAAGCGCATGGGCGCCGCAATGGACGCCATTTGCGATGACCAAGGCCGGCCACTCTGTCGCCTGCACGGGCTGCGAATGCTTGATCCAGCAATCTTCCAAGGTCTGCCGCTGGCATCGGCTGACAGCACGAACGCCGCGGTGAACGGCGGCAGCATCAGCCGGTTCGGCATTTACACCCCGCCATCGGCTGGGCAGCGCGCCAGCGTGATCGCAGACCGAATCGAGGCTCACAATAGCGCGCCGATCTGGCAGCGAAATCCTCAGGCGGAAATGGCGCTATAAGCCAACGCCTCGCGGGACTTGGTCATTCCCGCAGAGCGTCGTTAAGCACTCAACGGATATCCATCGTGGTCTTTGCAACTACCACGTCTGAATCGTCGAACCAGACAACGCACCACTTCGTTTGGTCCATGAAGTAGAAGCTCTTTTGTCTTTCGGGCCTACCCATGAGTCCGCGCTTCCCCCAACCTCCAAGCGCTTCTTCGCCAACGATTTCCGTAACCTCATCAAGAGTCATACCGACCTTGATCATGCTGTCACTCAAGTTGTAACGCACCAGCTTCTCCTTAATCCGGCTCCATGCCGCGCCACACGAATAACCCAATTCAACGAATCACGCCACCCCGGCGAGGACCGCCCATGTCTGCATTTCAGAAAAAGAACCCGCTCGACTTCAAAACCCAGTACGGCCTCGGCTTCGATCCGCAAGACGATGAAATCGTGGTGGACTTCTTCTGCGGTGGCGGCGGCGCCGGTACCGGGCTGGAGATGGGCCTGGGCCGGCCGGTGACAGTGGCAAAGAACCACAGCCCGGCGGCCATCAGCATGCACACCGCCAACCACCCTGCAGCGCGCCACTTCACCACCGACGTTTTCGAGGGTGACCCGGATGAGGAATGCCAGGGCCGACCAGTTGGCTGGTTCCACATGAGCCCAGACTGCACCCACCACAGCCAGGCCGCCGGCGGCCAGCCGCGAAAGCGCGAGATCCGCAACCTGTCTTGGATTGGACTGAAGTGGGCCGGCAAGAAGCGGCCGCGGGTCATCAGCCTGGAGAACGTGAAGCAGATCCTGCAGTGGGGTCCGCTGATCGCCAAGCGCGACAAGGCTACCGGGCGGGTGATGAAGCTGGACGGGACCGTGGCTGCCATCGGCGAGCGCGTGCCGGTGCAGCAGCAGTTCCTGGTGCCAGACCCGAAGCGCCGCGGCATCACCTGGCGCCGCTTCGTGCACCTGCTCGAAGGCATGGGCTACCAGGTGGAGTGGCGGATCATCAAGGCATGCGACTTCGGCGCGCCCACCAGCCGCGAGCGCCTGTTCATGATCGCCCGGTGCGATGGACAGCCAATCGTGTGGCCGGAGCCTACACACGCCAAGAGCCCAGCCAAGGGCCAGCAGAAATGGCGCACCGCCGCCGACTGCATTGACTGGACCGTGCAGAGCAAGAGCATCTTCGACCGGAAGAAGCCGCTGGCCGACGCAACGTTGCGCCGGGTCGCCAAGGGCATGAAGAAGTTCGTGCTGGACAACCCGCAGCCCTTCATCGTGCCGATTGCGAACCGGTCGGGCGAATTGGCCCAGTCGGCGCATGAGCCACTTCGCACGGTGACCTCCTGGCCGCGCGGTGGATCCTTCGCCATGGCAAGCCCGGTGATTCTTCCAGCAACACACCAGGGCGCCGACCGAGTGAACAACCCGGGCGATCCACTACCAACAGTTACTGCGGCCAACCGTGGCGAGCTGATGATGGCCAGCCCCGTGATGGTCGGGGCCGGCGGCCCGATGTATGCCGGTAAGCCAGTAGCAGCTGATCAGCCCATGGGAACGCTGATGACACAAAGCCACCGGGCGCTGGCATCGGCGCATCTGGTCAAATTCAGGTTCAACAGTGAAGGAGCAGCCATCACCGATCCGGTGCCGACCATCACGAGCGGCGGCAACTACAAGAGGCCTGCGGGTGCGGCCCATGCCATGGGCGTGTGCACAGCCTTCATCGAGCAGGCCAACGGCGGATTCAACACCACGCCAGCGAAGGGCGCGGACGAGCCGCTGACCACGGTCACCAACACCGGCAGCCAGCAGCGTCTCGTGACAGCCAGCCTGGCCACGCTCCGGCGCAACTGCGTAGGCCGTCCCGTAGATGACCTTGTGCCGACAATGACCGCCGGCGCCGAGCATCACGCCTTGGTCGAGTACAAGCTATCGCCGGAGCACGAAGAAGGCGCCCTACGCGTCGCCGCATTCCTCATCAGCTACTACGGCACAGAGAACATAAGCGCCTGTGACGCCCCAGCGCCGACGGTTACCACCAAGGACCGCCTGGGGCTGGTCACCGTCTTCGTGAAGGGCACCCCGTACGTCATCGTCGACATCTGCCTGCGCATGCTGCAGCCGCACGAGCTCTACCGCGCCCAAGGCTTCCCGGCCAGCTACATCATCGACAAGGGCGCCGACGGCAAGCCCTTCACCAAGACCGAGCAGGTGCACATGTGTGGGAACAGTGTCAGTCCGCCGGCTATGGCCGCGCTGGCCAAGGCAAACGACCCATGGAACAGCGCTAAACAGGCCTTACGCGCTGCTTAGCGATAACATACAAAAGAGAAATAAAAACCTTAGGATATATTTACAATGAGCTTAGGAGGCGCTATAAATCTCACCGCAGAGCGCCATGGGGGTCGCTCTGCATCGGGGGATAGGACATGCCAAAAGCAGCCAGCGCAATCGCAGCAGACATTCAGACAACCCTGCAACAGAGCGGTAAAGATGTGATCACCATGCCTTGGGATCGCTTCTATGCCGTAGCGGACCGGGATCGCATCAAGGAAGCCTTTCAGCAATCGCTGGCTAGCGAACTGAAGAAGCGCTCGCTGTTGATCAATTACGGCAACGCGGTTGTTTTGGTCGGCAAGGACTACAACTTCGCGCCGGGCAACTGAAAACCTGTAGGCCGCAATGGCAAGCAGCAAGCGGGCTCACCCCCTGAGGTAAGCCCGCTTTTTTATTTACCTCTTTTTTCCCTGCATCGCACAAAACTAGCGAGGTATCCCCATGCCCACAGAAAACCGATCCAGCTACACCGAGATGGTCAGCGAACCACTGCCGTGCCCCTTTTGCGGCCAGCAGGACTTCCTCATCGAGCGCCTAGACAGCGATGCCTCAGTGGTTATCTGCCAAGGCCTGACCGGACCGCATGAGGCGTGTCTGGCCCGTGGCCCAGTGGGCGTGGCGCAGAATGAAGGTGAGGAGCAGCCAGGCCGCGACAAGGCGGTCGAGTTGTGGAATGCGAGAGCCGAGCAGCACCAGGGAGAGCCAGTGGCATGGATGGACCCGCGCTCACCTCATATGCACGCCACGATCTCGAATGAGGTCAAACAGCACAACCTGAAGTTCGGCGGGGCGCCAGCCTCGGCGGTCAATGGCTACACCATCCCGCTCTACACCCACGCCGATCCTGGCGAGGCTGAGCGGCTACGCGAAGGTATCACCAAGCACTGGAAAGTAGTCTGTGACCAGCGCGCTGAGCTCGACACCCTGCGCGAGCAGCTTCGGCTGATGACTGGAGACTACCGAACAGCCATCGTGAACGGCCATGAGCGCATTACATTCCTCGGTGGCGACTGCGACAGCGTCGAGAAGATGCTGGCGGACAATCCGAACTACGCAAATGCTCAGACCATGCTCAAGCGTCAGTCCTAGCCCCACCCCGCTGTAACCCCTCTCCCCTCTATTCACTGCCGCGATATGGCGGCCAAGGATTCCCCATGTCTGAATCACGCCTGCTGACCGGCGAGACCTGGTCTGTCGACGACGAAACGTTCCGCTGTGAGAGCCTGGGCGATTTGCTCGATGACCACGAAGAACTCGTGGCCGGCTCCACCGTCTACCGCGGCAACGCTGTGCGCCCAGACCCTGCGGCCTACATCGACACCAAGCACATCATCGAGATGATCGGAGAGCGTGCCTGGGATGACTGCGGTGAGGCCGCGGAGGACTGGCCGGCCGTGCCATCGCTGGCCGAGCACGAGCTGCAAACCCTGCTCAAGGCCTGGGCGGCCAAGCACCTGAGCCCTACCCCGTTCTACCGCGTGGAAAACGTCGTGGAGTACACAATAACCGAAGCGGACATTGAGGGCCGTCGCGCATGACCCGCCTCGCCCTCTGCCTCCTGCTGCTGGCCACCGGCGTCAGCGCAGACCCACGCGAAACACGAGGCATGCCCTACGTGTTCCAGGTGTTTCACGACGACCAGCGTGCAGTGACGTGCTGGTCCTACTCGGGCGGCCTGAGCTGCATCCCCGACAGCCAGCTGCAGGCCGGCAACCAGCGCCAGCTCTCCCCGCACGAAACACAACCCGAACCTACACCCGCACTGGCGCCTGGGCGCTGGATTGATGAGAGGTATCAGCTGTGAGCAAGATCGACTGGAGCAAGGCGCCTGAGTGGGCAGACGGTCACGGCCTGGTCGCCCACCACGGCATAACCGAGGTGTGGATCAACATGGACCAGTACGCCGTGGTCGGCGCCGAGGATCGCGCTTATCCCTACGGCGGCGGCACCGGCGATCACCGGCATAACTTCACGCAGGGCCAGATCCAGTACATCACGCCTCGCCCAGAGCGCTGGAGCGGGCACGGCGTTCCGCCAGTTGGATCGGCATGTGAGGCATACGACGCCGAGCGAGACCTGTGGTGGCCTGGGCAGGTGCTGATGCACGGAAATAGCGATCATGTGTTCGTTTCCGGGACGCCGGAATGCTGGGGTACATTGCTATGGGCCTCAACCTTCCGCCCCATCCGGACGCCCGAGCAGATCGCGGCGGAAGAGCGAAAGACAGCAATCACCAAAATGGCAGAGGATGCCCAGCTGGATTTCAGTGCAGGTGAGCTTCTCACTGCCCGCGAGTATGTAGAGTGCGCGATCGCTGCTCTGCACGATGCCGGCTACCGCAAGCAGGTGGCGCCATGATCGCCCTCGCCTACATGGCCTACCTGATCTACAGGGGGCCGCGATGAGCAACATCTTCGGAATCACCGATGAGGAGTGCTTCGAGATCATGCGGGCGGCCGACGAGGCGCTGATCCAGTACCAGCTGGATCAGCAGGCGCGCAACGCCCCTGTGCTGGAAATGGTAAAGGCGCTGGTTGGTGAGGAGGTGTTCACCCAGATAGAGGAAGAGATTGAAGCGGCCGAGAACACCTACGACTACGAGATCGTCGATGAGCCGGCCGGCGCACCTCAGGACAACGGGTTTGCCCTCGGTGACGTGTACGTCGATCAGGAGTGCGGCATGTCCGGCGATGACTTCTCCGGCACCGTAGCCCTCCCCCTACCTGACGGCCGCTATTTCCAATTCGCCTTCAACTGCTAACCCCTCCCCTACAACTGAAGCCCGCCGACATGCGCGGGCGAGGATGAACCGTGTTCGATATCACAGTGAAGTGCTCCCGGTGCCGAAACCAGCACAAGGAGAGCGAGCGCGTGCTTGCGCCCTGCAAGTGGCTCAAAGGCGCAAGCACCATGGTGTGCCCGCGTTGCAAGTGCACCAGCTACTACATCGTCAGCCCTGCGCCCACAGCCTGACCACCAACCTGCCGCCAGCGGCGGCGTGGAGACCATCCTATGGCATACGCCAGCGCGGCACCGGCCGCACGCATTCTGCCGCGCATCATCCGCGCCGGCGAAGCACCGCAATACCTCGGCATGTGCCGATCAGAATTCAACAAGACCGTCAGGCCGCATGTGAGCGAATTCCCCATCGGGGAGCGCGGCATCGGATTTGACCGGGAAGAACTGGACGCCTGGGTAAACGACTACATCCAGGCCATGGCAATTGCGAAAGAAGGCGCTCAGGGACGACAATCACCCGGCAGCGAGCGCCCATCAGGAGATAAGGGATGGCGCGAAAGACAATCACAGGCCTTTCCCAAAGGAACGGCATCTGGCACATCGACAAGAAGATCAACGGAGAGAGACTTTACGAAAGCACTGGAGTTAGTGACCGGGCGGAAGCAGAAAAGTACCTGATTCACCGCCTGGAGCAGATCCGCCAGCGCAAGGTATATGGCGTTCGGCAAGTTAGGACGTTCCGCGAGGCGGCCACCAGGTATTTGCTCGAGCACAAAGATCAGCCGTCTATCAAGCTGACCGCACTGTGCTTGCAACAGCTCGACCCGTACCTGGGCGACCTACCACTGACGCACATCGACGACCAGGCGCTGGCCCCGTTCATTCGGGACCGGCAGACGGATGAAGACTTACCAAATGGGAAAGTGCGTAAGGCAGTCAGCAACCGGACGGTGAACATCGCAATCGAGCGGGTGATTCGCGTGCTGTCGCTGGCTTGCCGGAAGTGGCGGGATGAAGAGCGCAGGCCCTGGCTCGACAGCATTCCGCTGCTGGCCAAGCTGGAAGAGAAGAGAGCCAGTCGAAAGCCCTACCCCATGTCCTGGGATGAGCAATCGATTCTCTTCGGGGAGTTGCCGGAGCACCTGCACAAGATGGCCCTGTTCAAGGTGAACACAGGCTGCCGCGAGCAGGAGGTCTGCAAACTTAGGTGGGATTGGGAAATTTCGGTACCCGAGCTGGGCACCAGCGTGTTCCTGATACCTGCCGATTTCGGCGGCCGGCACGAGAACTCAGGCGTGAAGAATCGGGACGAGCGCCTGGTGGTGCTGAACACTGTGGCCAAATCGATCATCGACGGGCAGCGCGGAATCAGCCGGGAATGGGTGTTCCCCTACAACGGCATCGGGATGCACAGGATGAACGACTCGGCCTGGAAAAAAGCGAGGGTGCGCGCGGCAAAGCTCTGGCAGGAGCAACACTTGCGACCGGCACACCCCGGGTTCGCCTCTATCAGGGTTCACGACTTGAAGCACACTTTCGGCAGGCGCCTGAAAGCAGCAGGTGTAACAGAGGAAGATCGGAAGTCGCTACTTGGCCACAAGAACGGAAGCGTGACCAGTCACTATTCTGGCGCGGAGCTGGGACAGTTGATAGAGGCGGCAAACAAAGTTTCAGCGACGGACTCGCGTGGGCCGGTGCTGACAATTTTGAAGAGGAGGCAGGCGTAACAACCTGAGAAGTCACGCAAAAGTCACGCATATGAAAAAGGCCATCCCTTTCGGAAATGGCCTAAGTCATTGAAATATATGGTCGGGACGGAGTGATTCGAACACTCGACCCCTTGCACCCCATGCAAGTGCGCTACCGGGCTGCGCTACGCCCCGACTGGGCTTTGAAGCATGTTCTCAATCTTGCCGAGAACGTTGAAGAATGTACCCTAACCCTCTGATAAATGAAAGCTTTTTCTCAAAAAATTTTCAATTCATCAGAAACCCGGCTTACTTCTTCAACACCACCAACACATCCTCCAACTCAACAATCATCTGCCGAATCAGTTGCTTGTACTGGCTGGATTCATCCTTAGCCTCATCACTGGAGAGCCTCAACCGAGCCCCGCCAATGGTGAACCCCTGGTCATACAGCAGCGCACGAATCTGGCGGATCATCAGCACATCCTGGCGCTGGTAATACCGCCGGTTCCCCCGCCGCTTCACAGGGTTCAGCTGGTCGAACTCCTGCTCCCAATACCGCAGCACGTGTGGCTTTACGGCACACAACTCGCTCACTTCACCAATGGTGAAGTAGCGTTTGCCCGGTATGGGGGGCAGTTCGTCGTTATGGCTTGGTTCCAGCATAGGCCTCAACCCGGGCCTTCAACTTCTGCCCTGGACGAAAGGTGACGACGCGCCGTGCGGTGATCGGGATCTCTTCCCCAGTCTTGGGGTTACGGCCCGGCCGCTGGCGTTTGTCGCGAAGGTCGAAGTTGCCGAAACCGGACAGCTTGACCTGCTCGTTCTCTTCAAGTGCGTGCCGAATTTCTTCGAAAAACAGCTCGACCAGCTCCTTGGCCTCACGCTTGTTAAGCCCCAGCTCCTCGTACAGCCTTTCGGCCATCTCAGCTTTCGTCAGAGCACCCATGCCGTTATTTCCTTAACGTGGTGTTCAACCTTTGTTCGAGCGAGGTGAGGATGTTTTGCAGGGTAGTGTTCACCTCATCGTCGTTAAGAGTGCGCGATGGATGCTGCCAGGTCAAGCCGACGGCAAGGCTTTTTCTATCAGGATCAATGCCTTTACCTTGGTACACATCAAACAGCCTGAGGTCTGTGAGCCATTCGCCTGCATTGTCACGAATTAATTCAAGCACCGCGCTAGAAGCTACATCACGTCCTGCGATCAAAGCCAGGTCACGACGGGTTTCCGGGAACTTGGACAGTTCGCTGAATTTCGGCAGGCGGCCTTCGACCACGTCGCCCAGCACCAGCTCGAACAGGAACACCGGGCGGTCAAGGCCCAGGGCTTTGGCCAGCTCTGGGTGGATGGCGCCGAGGTAGCCGACCAGCTTGCCGTCGCGCTCGATGACCGCGGTCTGGCCCGGGTGCAAGGCTGGGTGTTTGCCGGCGCTGAAGGTGAAGTCGCTCAGGGCGCCGGAGTAACCCAGCAGGGCTTCCACGTCGGCTTTCACGTCGAAGAAGTCGACGCCGTCGCGGCCGTTGGCCCAGCCTTCTGGCAGGCGGCTGCCGGTGACGACGCCGGCAATCATTGGCTGCTGCTGCAGGTCACCCAGCTGGCCGACGAAGCGCAGGCCGCTCTCGAACAGGCGCACGCGGTCTTGCTGGCGGTTCAGGTTGTGCTGCAGTGCCTTGACCAGGCCCGGCCACAGCGAGGCGCGCATGGCGGCCATGTCGCTGGAGATGGGGTTGGCCAGCAGCAGCGGCTCTACGCCCGGGCTGAACAGTTCGAACAGTTTCGGGTCGATGAAGCTGTAGGTGATGGCTTCCTGGTAGCCGCGGGCAACCAGCAGGCGGCGCAGGGTCGGCAGGTCACCGCGGGTTTCCGGCTTGCCCTGTGGGGCCAGGCGGGCTTGCGGGTAACGAACCGGCAGGTTGTTGTAGCCGTACAGGCGGGCCAGCTCTTCGATCAGGTCCACTTCCAGGCTGATGTCGAAGCGGTGGCTTGGTACGCTGACGGTCCACTGCCCTTCCCCGCTCTTGGTCGTGGTCAGCTCGAGGGCGTTGAGCAACTGCTCGACCTGGGCTGGGTCCATTTCCATGCCAAGCATCTGGGTGATGCGTTCGGCGCGCAGGGTAACCGGGGCTACTTGTGGCAGGTGCTGTTCGCTGACCGCTTCGACCACAGGGCCGGCTTCGCCGCCAACGATGTCCAGCAGCAACTGCGTGGCGCGTTCCATGGCTTCGCGGGCCAATTGCGAGTCGACGCCGCGCTCGTAGCGGTGCGAGGCATCGGTGTGCAGGCCGTAGGAACGGGCTTTACCGGCGACGGAAATCGGCTCGAAGAAGGCGCTTTCCAGGAACAGGTCGCGGGTTTTTTCGGTATTCACACCGCTATGCTCGCCACCCATGACACCGGCGATGGCCAAGGCGCGGGTGTGGTCGGCGATGACCAGGGTGTCGGCCCGCAGGGCAACTTCCTGGCCGTCGAGCAGGACGAGCTTTTCGCCCTCTTCGGCCATACGCACGCGGATGCCGCCGTTGATTTCTGCCAGGTCGAAGGCGTGCATCGGCTGGCCGAGTTCGAGCATCACGTAGTTGGTGATGTCGACGGCGGCGTCGATGCTGCGAACGTCGCTGCGGCGCAGGCGCTCCACCATCCACAGTGGGGTTGGCTTGCTCAGGTCGACGTTACGGATAACGCGGCCCAGGTAGCGCGGGCAGGCAGCCGGGGCGCTGACTTCGACCGGGCGCACTTCGTCATGGGCGGCCGCTACGGCTGGCACCACCGGGCGGGTGACCGGGGTGTCGTACAGGGCGCTGACGTCGCGGGCCAGGCCGGCGATGGACAGGCAGTCGCCGCGGTTCGGGGTCAGGCCGATTTCGATGCTGGCATCATCCAGGCTCAGGTACGTGCGAATGTCTTCGCCAACCGGAGCGTCGGCAGCCAGTTCCAGCAGGCCGTCGTTTTCTTCGCTGATCTGCAGTTCGGCAGCCGAGCACAGCATACCGAAGGACTCGACACCGCGCAGCTTGGCCTTCTTGATCTTGAAGTCGCCTGGCAGTTCGGCACCGATCATGGCGAACGGGATCTTGATGCCTGGGCGGGCGTTAGGGGCGCCGCACACAACCTGGAAGGTTTCCTGGCCGCTGCTTACCTGGCACACGCGCAGCTTGTCGGCGTCCGGGTGTTGCTCGGTGGCGAGAATTTCGCCCACGACGATGCCGCTGAACTGGCCGGCAGCGGGGGTAACGCTGTCAACTTCGAGGCCGGCCATGGACAGGCGGGCGACCAGTTCGTCACGGGAGACTTGCGGGTTGACCCAACCGCGCAGCCACTGTTCACTGAATTTCATGCTGTTCTCCTGAAAGTTGCGTCGATTGGGCCTAGCGGAATTGGGCTAGGAACCGCAGGTCGTTGTCGAAGAACAGACGCAAATCGTTGACGCCATAACGCAGCATGGCCAGGCGCTCGGCACCCATGCCGAAGGCGAAGCCCTGGAACTCTTCTGGGTCGATGCCGGACATGCGCAACACGTTCGGGTGCACCATGCCGCAGCCCATCACTTCCAGCCAGCCGGTTTGCTTGCACACGCGGCAGCCGTTGCCGGAACACATCACGCACTGGATGTCGACTTCTGCAGACGGCTCGGTGAAGGGGAAGAACGATGGGCGGAAACGGACCGCCAGTTCTTTCTCGAAGAATACGCGCAGGAATTCTTCGATGGTGCCCTTGAGGTCGGCGAAGTTGATATCGCGATCGACCAGCAGGCCTTCGACCTGGTGGAACATCGGCGAGTGGGTGATATCCGAGTCGCAGCGGTATACGCGGCCCGGGCACACAATGCGGATGGGCGGCTGGGTGGACTCCATGGTCCGCACCTGCACCGGCGAGGTGTGGGTACGCAGCAGCATGTTGGCATTGAAGTAGAAGGTGTCGTGCATCGCCCGCGCCGGGTGGTGGCCAGGGATGTTGAGCGCTTCGAAGTTGTGGTAGTCGTCTTCCACCTCTGGGCCTTCGGCAATGCCGTAGCCAATGTGGGTGAAGAACTGCTCGATGCGCTCGAGTGTACGGGTGATCGGGTGCAGGCCACCGGTGGCCTGGCCGCGGCCTGGCAGGGTGACGTCAATGCATTCGGCAGCCAGGCGAGCGCTGAGCTCCGCTTCTTCAAAGGCTGCCTTGCGGGCATTGAGCACAACGGTGACGCGCTCTTTGGCGTCATTGATCAGCGCGCCGACTTTCGGCCGCTCTTCGGCTGGCAGGTTGCCCAGGGTCTTCATCACCTGGGTCAGCTCGCCCTTCTTGCCGAGATAATTAACCCGGATCTGTTCCAGGGCGTTGATGTCTTCAGCGCGTTCCACGGCCTCTAGGGCTTGGGAGACCAGCGCATCCAGGTTTTCCATGTACAGACTCCAGATACGAAAATAGGGGAAGAGCTTTGAAGGCTCTTCCCCTATCGATGACGTTCAATGCCCGGCAGCGCTAGCACCGCCGGGTGATTGTCGCGGGTACTTAAGCCAGAACGGCTTTAGCTTTCTCGACAATCGCAGCAAACGCCGCTTTTTCGTTCACTGCCAGATCAGCCAGAACCTTACGGTCGATTTCGATCGAAGCCTTTTTCAGGCCAGCAATCAGACGGCTGTAGGACAGACCGTTGGTGCGGGCACCGGCGTTGATACGAGCGATCCACAGTGCGCGGAACTGACGCTTCTTTTGGCGACGGTCGCGGTAGGCGTATTGGCCTGCCTTGATGACCGCTTGCTTGGCTACACGGAATACGCGCGAACGTGCACCGTAGTAACCTTTAGCCAGTTTCAGAATTTTTTTGTGACGCTTACGAGCGATAACGCCGCGCTTAACACGAGCCATGAGTAACTTCCTCTATCTTAACCAGAATTAACGAACGCGCAGCATGCGCTCGACTTTTGCGACGTCGGACGGGTGCAGCAAGCTGGCACCGCGCAGTTGACGCTTACGCTTGGTCGACATTTTGGTCAGGATGTGGCTCTTGAAAGCGTGCTTGTGCTTGAAGCCCGAAGCTGTCTTCAGGAAGCGCTTCGCAGCACCGCTCTTGGTTTTCATTTTTGGCATGTTGGAACTCCGCATTCGATAAAATTACACATAATCATCAGGCCTGCCGTGCCCGGGAGATTACTTCTTTTTCTTGGGGGCGATGACCATCATAAGCTGGCGTCCTTCCATCTTCGGATGCTGCTCAACGGTGCCGTATTCGGCGAGGTCGGCTTCGACCCGCTTCAACAGCTCCATGCCCAGCTCCTGGTGGGCCATCTCACGACCACGGAATCTCAGAGAGATCTTGGCCTTGTCCCCATCGGTAAGGAAACGTACCAGGTTGCGTAGTTTTACCTGGTAATCCCCATCCTCCGTCCCTGGACGAAACTTGATTTCTTTGATCTGGATCTGCTTCTGGTTTTTCTTGGCTTCGTTAGCCTGCTTCTTCTTCTCGAAGAGGTGCTTGCCGTAGTCCATGACCTTGCAGACGGGCGGTACCGCGTCTGCAGAGATTTCTACCAGGTCCAGCTTCGCTTCATCAGCGATACGCAGCGCTTCATCAATCGAGACGATGCCAACCTGCTCGCCGTCTGCGCCAATTAACCGAACCTCGCGGGCCGAGATATTCTCGTTGATCGGGGCCTTCGGTACAGCACGCTTATCGTTTCTCATTTCACGCTTAATAGTCATTACTCCGATTCTTGGCGACCACGCCGGGAAACCGCTTGTGTCAGCAGCTCAGCGAATTGGGCGACGGGCATGGAGCCCAGGTCTGCACCTTCGCGAGTACGCACAGCGACGGTTTGCGTTTCGACTTCGCGGTCCCCTATAACCAAAAGGTACGGGACCTTGAGCAAAGTATGCTCGCGGATTTTAAAGCCGATCTTCTCATTTCTCAAGTCCGACTTGGCACGGAAACCGCTTCCGTTCAGAGATTTCTCAACCTCGAGGGCAAAATCGGCCTGTTTGTCGGTGATATTCATGATCACCGCCTGGGTTGGGGCCAGCCACGCCGGGAACACGCCAGCGTAGTGCTCGATCAGCATGCCGATGAAGCGCTCGAACGAACCGAGGATAGCGCGGTGCAGCATGACCGGGCGTACTCGGCTGTTATCTTCGGCAATATAGCTGGCATCCAGACGCTCTGGCAGGTTCGGGTCGTACTGCAGGGTACCGCACTGCCAGTTACGGCCGAGGCAGTCGCGCAGGGTGAACTCGATTTTCGGGCCGTAGAAGGCGCCCTCGCCTGGCTGGTACTCCCACTCGAGGCCGGATTCGTTCAGGGCGTCGGCCAGCGCAGTTTCAGCACGGTCCCACAACTCTTCGGAACCGACACGCTTGGCCGGACGAGTGGACAGTTTCATGGCGATGTCGCTGAAACCGAAGTCCTTGTACACGTCCAGGGTCAGCTTGATGAAGTCGGCGGCTTCTTTCTTCACCTGATCTTCGGTGCAGAAAATGTGCGCATCGTCCTGTACGAAGCCACGCACGCGCATGATGCCGTGCAGTGCGCCGGACGGCTCGTTACGGTGGCAGGCACCGAACTCGGCCAGACGCAGCGGCAGGTCGCGGTAGCTTTTCAGGCCCTGGTTGAACACCTGCACGTGGCACGGGCAGTTCATCGGCTTTACCGCGTAGTCACGGCTTTCCGACGAAGTGGTGAACATGTTTTCGGCATAGTTGGACCAGTGGCCGGAACGCTCCCACAGGATGCGGTCGACAACCTGCGGGGTCTTGATTTCCTGGTAGCCGTTTTCGCGCTGCACGCCACGCATGTACTGCTCGAGTACCTGGTAGACGGTCCAGCCGTTGGCGTGCCAGAACACCATGCCCGGGGCTTCTTCCTGCAGGTGGAACAGGTCGAGCTGCTTGCCGATCTTGCGGTGATCGCGTTTTTCGGCTTCTTCGATGCGCTGGATGTACGCAGCCAGCTGCTTTTTGTCAGCCCAGGCCGTGCCGTACACGCGCTGCAGTTGCTCGTTCTTGGCATCGCCACGCCAGTAGGCGCCGGACAGCTTGGTCAGCTTGAATGCCTTGAGGAAGCGGGTGTTCGGAACATGCGGGCCACGGCACATGTCGACGTATTCTTCGTGGTAGTACAGACCCATGGCCTGTTCATCCGGCATATCTTCGACCAGACGCAGTTTGTAGTCTTCACCACGGGCCTTGAACACATCGATGACTTCGGCGCGCGGGGTCATTTTCTTGACCACGTCGTAGTCTTTTTCGATCAGCTCCATCATGCGCTTTTCGATGGCGGCCATGTCTTCTGGGGTGAAGGGGCGCTCGTAGGCGATGTCGTAATAGAAGCCTTCGTCAATGACCGGGCCGATCACCATCCTGGCGGTCGGGTACAGCTGCTTCACGGCGTGGCCAACCAAGTGGGCGCACGAGTGACGGATGATCTCCAGTCCCTCTTCATCTTTAGGGGTGATGATCTGCAGGGTGGCGTCGTTGCTGATCAGGTCACACGCATCGACCAGCTTGCCGTCGACCTTGCCGGCAACGGTGGCCTTGGCCAGGCCAGCGCCGATGGAAGCGGCTACTTCGGCTACGGATACGGCGTGATCGAACGAACGTTGACTGCCATCGGGAAGAGTAATAACGGGCATGGCGCCTCCTCTCCTAGTGGTGACCCCTACCAAAGGTCACGTGGGTTGGGATGAGCCAGTACAAGATCCGACCTGCCTTCCGGTAAAAGGAAGCCTGCCCCACAGTGGCAGAAGCCTTTCGGCTTGTCAGGGACGAACCAGAGTGACTGGAAAGAAAAAAGATAGCTGCAGCCGGCAACAGCGCGACCGCAAGCCGAGCATGCTAGCACGGGGGTTGCACCCCAGGCAGAAATATTTGGAAATTGCACCGCAGCGGTGAACTAACGCGGAAAAATACCGCTCAGACTTTGGGAAGCAACCTACTCTTGATGAGACCTTAACCCAAGGAGTAACTGGTGATGCGAGTTCCGTCTCTTCTGGCCCTGGCGGCCGCTGGCGCCCTGCTGCTGCCCGTGGCTGCGAACGCCGGCAACTTCCCCCCCGGGAAGGAGGCCGGCTACATGACCCAGTGCACGCAAGTGGCCAGCGGCCAGGGCGTTGACGCTGCCACCGCGAAAAAGCACTGCGACTGTGGCGCGCAAGCCATCAAAAAGAACTTTACCGACGCCGAGATTGCCGACCTCGACAGCAAAGACGGCGTTGACGCCAAGCTGATGCAGAGGGCGCAGATGGTGGTAAAACAGGCCTGCGCACCGAAGAGCTGAAACCTTAAAGCCAGCGACGACCAGCCATTCTTTGAGCTGGATCAATATCCTGCGAAGGTAAAAGGCGCTAGATGCGCAGAATTAGACTATGATGTATACCGTGCTCCGTAGCCTCGGCCGCATTGCACCAATGAAAAAACTAAATGTTCTGGAGATTCACCCATGTCCAATCGCCAACAAGGCACCGTCAAATGGTTCAATGATGAGAAAGGCTACGGCTTCATCACCCCAGCAGGCGGCGGCGACGACCTGTTCGTACACTTCAAAGCCATCGAATCTGACGGCTTCAAGAGCCTGAAAGAAGGCCAGACTGTTTCCTTCGTCGCCGAGCGCGGCCAGAAGGGCATGCAGGCTGCACAGGTTCGTCCGGAGTAATTCGGATAGCTGTAAAAAAACCCGCCCTTGTGGCGGGTTTTTTTATGGGTGATTGCATCATCTGAGTGGGGCGGGATTGCCTGCGAAACAGACTTTAGGGTGAATGGCACGGGCTTCGCTCGTGTTCGCGGGTGAACCCGCCCCTACAGGCGACTGCGCAGGCTTTTCACATTTTGCGCAAGGCAGTTGCCCCCGCGTGCATCAACCGCAGTTGACGCGGGTTACCCTGCCCTGCTCGTCCACGTTCAGGTTCAGGCGCTCTGAGCGGTACTCCAGGGTGACCACATCGCGCGGCTTGAGAATGCGCGCCATCTGCGAGCCGCTGGCCTTGCGTGCCTGCTCCAGCAGTTCGGCACTGGCCTGTTTGCCAATGGCAAAGTCGGCACCGCTGGCCTGGCAGCGGCCATCGTTGCCAGCTGGGGCGGCCGGCGCAGCCCCACCATCAGCGTTGCCACCAGTGCTGCAACCCGCCAGGACAGCAGCCACAGCCAAAGTTGCCAGGTAAGCACGGGTACGGAACATGAAGCCTCCTAAATCGGTCCGGGAACTGCCTGATCCGACAGCTCCGCTCATCATTTGTTGCAAAACCTGTCAAGTCTGCCTGAACTGTAGCAGGGAGGCGAAAAGCAATCGTGACCGGATTTTGCACAACGTGCTGTGTTTGCCATATGCTTAGCTCGCACGGTCACCGGCGCAAAGCCATGATTTGCTGCAAGAAGTGGAGCGCATCCCGCCTCCATCGAACACCAGGGTCAGGTGTTCCTCCTTCGTTCCGGGCCCCCAGCGAGAGCTTTTCATGAGCACCCACAGCATCGATGCCGATATCAAGGTCAAATGGGCCGAGGGCCAGAGCGCGTACAGCCCTGGCACACCGGAAGAGTTGCTGTTGATCGCCATCGACCTGTTGGTGCGCGATAACGGCGCCGAGGCGGCACGCAGCTTCATCGACCAGGTGTTCGAGCGCTACGCGCCGCACGCGGCTATTCCAATCGCGCCAGGCGGGCACTGAGCAGGTCGAACAGCCCCTGGGCATCACCCTGCTCCACCCACAGCACATTCGCTGGCTGCTTGAGCACGCCGTACCAGTCCGCAACTGTCTGGCCGAAAGTGGGCCCTTCGCGGCTGTCGATGCTCATGTGGATGCGCCGGCCACTGAACAGCTCGGGCTTTAACAGGTAGGCGATGACACTGGCGTCATGCACAGGGCCGCCGGGCATACCGTACAGGTCCATGTCGTGGGTGATGTAGGCATTGAGGATGTCCACCACGCGCTTGCTGGCCTGGTTGTTCACGGCTGTCAGTTGCGTCAGGCGGGCGCTGCTGGTCAGCAGCTTGTGGGTGACGTCCAGCGGCAGGTAGGTCAGCTGCACGCCGCTGGCCAGCACCACTTCGGCGGCGTGCGGGTCGGCGTAGAGGTTGAACTCCGCCACCGGGGTGATGTTACCGCCGTTGAAATGCGCTCCCCCCATGACCACCACCTCTTTGATGCCTTTGACGATGCTCGGGCGCTGGATCAGCGCCAGGGCCAGGTTGGTCTGCGGGCCGAGCATGGCGACGGTGATGCTGTGCGGTTTGGCTGCGCCGAGGGTATCGACCAGGTATTGCACGGCATTGCCCTGGGCCAAGGGCGCTTTCGGCTCGTGTACCTGGACACCGGTGAGGCCTTCTTCACCATGAACATCGGCGGCATAGATCGGCGTGCGCACCAATGGGCGGCCGGCACCGGCGTACACCGGGATGTCTTCGCGCCCCGCCCATTCGCGGGCCAGGCGGGCATTGCGCGAGGTCTTGTCCAGGCGCACGTTGCCGGCCACGGTAGTGATGGCGCGGATACTGAGTTCGTTGGGCGAAGCCATGGCCAGAAACAGCCCCACCACATCGTCGGCGCCGGGATCGGTGTCGATGATCAGGTCGATGGGGGCGGCCTGGAGGGTCGAGGCTGTGGCCATGAAGACGACTCCTTGTAGCAGGGACTTGAGCATGGGTGGCACTCCTGTTGCCTATGAATCATGCGGTTACACAGCCCGGCGTCCTCTGTGGAAGCGGCTAGAAGGTGACGCCGGAGATGAGGGCAATGTTGCTGTAGGGCTGGCACTCGCCTGTACGCACCACCGCACGGGCACTGCGCGACAGCACTTTGAAATCCTCATGGGCCAGCCATTCGCGCTTGCCCAGCTTGCCCTTCAGTCGCTCGATTTCGACCAGCGCGGGTGGCACCACTTTCTGCATTTCTTCAGCCAGCACGTGCCGCTCAACCTGCAATTCGCTCAGCACCACCCGCAGCACGCTGGCGAAGTCCGGCAGGCCAGGCGTAATGGCCAGGTCGATAAGTTCCACCCCCGGCGGCACCGGCAGCCCGGCATCGCCGATCACCAGGATATCGCCATGCCCCATGCCGGCAATGACCCGTGACAGGGCAACGTTCAACAGTGGGGTTTTCTTCATGGCGTCAGCTCCGCCAGGTAGGGAATGGACGGTTGGGCACCGGCACGGGTAACCGACAATGCTGCGGCACGCTGGCCAAAGATGATCGCCTCACCCTCCCCCAGCCCACGTACCAGGCCGGCAGCAAAGCCACCAATGAAGGTATCGCCGGCAGCGGTGGTGTCCAGCGGTTGCACGTGCGGCGCCGGATAGTGCTGATGGCCTTGGCCAGCGACCAGCAAGGCACCTTGCGCACCCAAGGTGATGATCACTTTGCCTGCCCCCAGCTGCAGCAAGCGCTCGCCTGCGCGCCGAGCACTGTCCTGGTCGGTCACCGCCACACCGGTCAAGGCTTCGGCCTCGCTTTCGTTAGGGGTAAGGTAATCGATATGCGCAAACCACTCCGCTGGCAAGGGGCCGGTAGCGGGTGCTGGGTTCAGGATCACCTGCTTGCCCAGTTCGTGCCCTCTGGCCAGTGTCCAGGCCACGGTGCTGGCTGGCACTTCCAACTGGCAGATGATTACCTCGGCAGCCTGCAGTAACGCATCGAAGCGCCGCACCGACTGCGGCGTCAGCAGGCCGTTGGCGCCGGGAATGATGACAATACAGTTCTGGCTGGCAGCATCCACCGTGATCAGCGCCACACCGCTGGACACACCTGGGCAGGTGCTGACGCCCTGACAGTCGATCCCCTCGACATACAAGGCCCGGTGCAGTTGCCGACCGTAATCATCATCCCCAACATTGCCGATCATCGCCACGCTGCCGCCCAGCCGCGCAGCCGCCACGGCCTGGTTGGCACCCTTGCCGCCCGGTACCGTGAAAAAGCTATCGCCGGGGAGTGTTTCGCCGGCCCGAGGCAGGCGCTGGGCGCGAGCCACCAGGTCCATATTGAGGCTGCCGACCACCACAACCTTGGCATTCATGACGTTTCCTTAGCGTTAGCGGTAATCATTGAACAGGTCCGGCCGCGGCCCGGTGGACTCACGCAAGACGATACGCGGGGCGACAATGCGCTGCTCCGCTGCGCCTTGCCGGGGCGTAGCGATACGCGTCAGCAGCAACGAGGCAGCGCTTTCGCCCAGCTCGCGGATCGACTGGCCCACCGTGGTCAGTGGCGGGTACACGTAGCGGCTGAGCTCGATGTCGTCGAAGCCGATCACCGACAGCTCGCCGGGTACGCTGATATTGCGTTCGGCTGCAGCCCGCAGCACACCAAAGCCGATCATGTCGTTGCCGGCAAAAATCGCCGAGGGCCGCTTGCCTTCCAGCACCTGCGCCGCCGCCGCATGGCCACCCGGGCTGGTGAAGTCGCAGTGCAGTACACGGCTGCCCGGCACAGGCGCTCCCGCTTCGGCCATGGCACGGCGGAAGCCGCTCAGGCGCAGCTGGGTAACCCCGGTTTCGGCGGGACCGCCGATATAGGCGACGTCGCGATGGCCAAGTTCCAGCAAATGCCGGGTGGCCAGGTACGCCCCCTGCTCGTGGTCAATACGCACCAGGTCGGCATCGACGCCTTCCAGCTCACGGTCGACGATGACCATTGGCGTGCGCACACTGGCCAGGCTTTGCAGCAGGTCGTCGTCCTGGCCCACCGAGGCCACTACCAGCCCGTCGATGCGTTTTTCCAGCAGCACGCGCAGGTAGCTGCGCTGCTTCTGCGGGTTGTCGTCGGAGTTGCACAGAATCACGCAATAGCCGTTGCGCTCGCAGGCGTCTTCGATACCCCGCGCCAGCTCGGCAAAGTACGGGTTGACGCTGTTGGGCACCAACAGCCCGATGGTGGCCGTGCTGCGCGCCTTCAGCGAGCGCGCCACCGCACTGGGCACGTAATCCAGTTCGATGATGGCGGCTTCCACTTTCAGCCGCACCTGCTCGCTGACCGGACGGGTCTTGTTGAGTACATGGGACACAGTGGTATAAGAAATACCCGCCAGTGCCGCGACGTCTTTGATGGTTGCCATGTTGTCAGTTCCGCCGGCCCGCGCGCCGGCTACGGTAAGTGTCGAGCACCACGGCGATGACGATCACCGCCCCGGTGATGATACGTTTGGTCGGCTCGCTGGCGCCGATCTGCGCCAGCCCGGCGGCCAATACGGAAATGATCAGTACGCCAAAGAAGGTGCTGATGACCGAGCCACGCCCACCCATCAGGCTGGTGCCGCCGATCACGACGGCGGCAATGACCTGCAGCTCCAGGCCAGAGCCGGCATTGGGGTCGGCCGCTTCCAGCCGCGAGATCTGGAACAGCGCGGCCAGGCCGGCGAGCAGGCCCATCAGGGCGAACACCAGCACTTTGTAGGGGCGCGGATCGATACCGGCCAGGCGCACGGCCTCTTCATTGGTGCCGATACCGATCAGGTAACGACCGAATACCGTGCGCGTCAGGACCAACTGGGCGAGCACGATCACCAACAAGGCGATGATGAACGCTGGCGAAACACCAAAGGCGACCGGGTTGGAGAACCAGGCATAGGCATCGCCGATATAGGCGGTGCGCGAGTCGGTGAACTGGTAGGCCAGGCCACGGGCCATCTCCAGCACACCAAGCGAAACGATGAACGACGGGATGCGCCAGGCCACGGTGACGCTACCGGTAATGCTGCCGGCCAGCGCGGCCACGGCCATGCCCAGCAGCGCCGAGGGCAGCACGCCCCAGCCCCAGCCGAGTATCGCCACGCTCACCGTCGAGGCGGCCAGCGCCAGCACCGAACCCACCGACAGGTCGATGCCGCCGATGATCAGCACGAAGGTCATGCCCACCGCCAGCACCATCAGGTCCGGGATCTGGTTGGCCAGCGTGCTGAAGGTGCCATACGACCAGAAGTGGCTGCTGAGGAACGAGAACAGCACAATCATCGCCAGCAAGGCGCCAGCCAGGCCCAGGTAGGTGCCCAGGCCAAAGTACGTACCGCTGCGGCGCACGGGGGCGGCGCCCGGGTTGTTTAGCGGGGTGGTTTTCATGCATCCATCCTGGGGGCTGCATCATGCAGCAGCGCGTCACGTTTCTGATAACCGGCGAAGGCGGCGGCAAGCAACTGGTCCTGGCTCCAATGATCACGCGCGAAGGTGTCGATCAGGCGGCCGGCGGACAGCACGGCGATGCGATCGCAAATCAGCATCAGTTCGCGCAGGTCACTGGACACCACCACCAAGGCCTTGCCTTGACGCGCCAGCTCGGCCAACAGGCCATAGATGTCGAACTTGGCGCCCACATCGATGCCACGCGTGGGTTCGTCGAACAGCAGCACCTGGCAATCGCGCTCCAGCCAGCGGCCAATCACCACCTTCTGCTGGTTACCGCCAGACAGCTCACCCACCACTTGCTGCGCGCCAGCACTGCGAATGCGCATGGCCTGGATCTGGCGTTCGGCCAAGGCCTTTTCCGCCTCGCCATCGAGCACACCGGCGCGCGATACCGCGCCCAGGTTGCCCAACGCAATGTTGGCGCTGATCGACTGCGTCAACAGCAGGCCCTCGCCCTTGCGGTCTTCGGTTATCAGCGCGATACCGGCCCGCACTGCAGCCTTGGGCGAGTCGATGTTTACCGCCTGCGGCGGCTGGCCCAGCGCGATACCGCCGCTGTCCGCGCGATCGGCACCGTAGATCAGGCGAAGCAGCTCGGTACGACCGGCGCCGATCAGGCCGGAGATGCCAAAAATCTCCCCTGCCCTGACTTCGAACGACACCTCGCGCACTTTGTCGCCGCGGCACAACTTGTCGACCTTGAGCAGCGGTGCCCCCATCTGCCGCCGGCCCAGGTCGATATGCTCGCCCAGCTCGCGGCCGACCATCAGGTTGACCAGTTCGGCGCTGCTGTAGCGCTGGATCGGCTCGTCGCACACCAGCTTGCCATCGCGTAGCACAACGATGCGTTGCGCCACGCGCTGCAACTCTTCCAGGCGATGCGAGATATAAACAATGGCCACGCCACGCGCACGCAGGCGCTCGATCTGGGTGAACAGCAACTCCACCTCGCGCGCAGTGAGCATGGCTGTGGGCTCGTCCAGGATCAGTACATGGCAGTCACCGATCAGGTTGCGGGCAATCTCGACCATTTGCTGATGGCCGATGCCCAGTTCGCCGACAGGGGTGTCCGGGTCGATGGCGTCGAGCCCGACCCGGGCCATGGCGGCCATTGCCAGTTGGCGCAGGCGCTTGTGGCTGATCCAGCCGAAACGGCTGGGCAGGTTGTCGAGAAACAGGTTTTCCGCCACGGTCAGCGTCGGCAGCAGGTTCAACTCCTGCATGACCATGCGCACCCCAAGGCGTTCGGCCTCGCCGCGACTGCCGGGCGCGTAGGCCTGGCCGCGGTAGGTCATGTGCCCGGTGGTGGGCACCTCCAGGCCACTGATGAGCTTGGACAACGTGCTCTTGCCAGCGCCGTTCTCGCCGGTCAGGGCCAGCACTTCACCGGCGCGCAGGTTCAGGCTGACCTCGCCGAGCACGGGCTGGGCATAGGTCTTGCCCAGGCCGCTGGCGGCAAGCACCACTTCATTGGCCGATGCAGGCATGGCCGATTCTCCTGGCAGCATCAGGGCTTCTTGGTGATGAGTTCGACCGGGGTCTGGATGACGTTGTCGGCATCCACATCAGGTTTTTCGCCCTTGACCATTTTCAGCGCCGCCTGAATGCCGTACACCGCCTGCTGGCTGGCGGCCTGGTCGAGGGTGGCAAGCACGCGACCGTCTGCAAGCATTGGCTTGATGGCATTGATGTTGTCATAGCCCACCACTTGCACCTGGCCTGTCTTGCCAGCGGCACGCACGGCGGACACAGCGCCCAGCGCCATGCTGTCGTTGCCAGCCAGCAAGGCCTTCAGGTCGGGGTATTCGTTGAGCATGGAGGCAGCGACGGCGTTGCCTTTGTCGATCTCCCAATTGCCGCTTTGTACCGAGACGATGTTCATCTGCGCGGCATTCATGGCGTCCTTGAAGCCGGCGGTGCGCTGCTGGGCATTGGTGGTGGTCGGCACCCCTTCGATAATACCCACCTGGTCGCCGGCCTTGAGTTTCTGGCTGGCCAGGTAATCGCCAACCAGACGCGCGCCCTTGCGGTTGTCGGGGCCGACGAAGGGAACGCTGATGCCTTTGCTCTTGAGCAGATCAGGGTCAAGACGATTGTCGATATTGATCACCACCACGCCCTGGTCCATGGCCTTCTTCACCGCCGACACAAGTGCCTTCGAGTCAGCCGGCGCAATGACCAGGGCCTTGGCGCCGGCATTGACCATCTGCTCGACGATGCGGATCTGCTCGCCAGTGTCGGTTTCGTTCTTGATGCCGTTGGCGATCAGGTCGAACTCGTCGGCGTGGGTTTTCTGGTAATCCTTGGCGCCGTCTTCCATGGTGCGGAAGAACTCGTTGGCCAGCGACTTCATGACAAGGGCGACCTTGGGCTTGTCTTCGGCGTGAGCAGCAGACAATGGCAAGACGAGGCTAAGCGAGGAAATGACAGCGAAGGCCAGCAGACGACCGGGGAACGGCAGCTTCATGGACGATGACTCCGAATCTTGTGTTTTTTATCGGATCGCAAACGTTTGCGTTGACCAACTATGGTAACAGGACCGTTGTTTGTCAAATCCGTTTGGCTATCGGAGGCCAGAGTGCTGCTGGGACCGATTATGCAGATTTTCCGAAAAACCGAACACCTTTACCTTTTTTTGTTCGGAATTGCGAATGCAGCCCCCCCTTTTTTCAGGTGCGGTCTCGCGTCACGAATGCGTCGCGCGGCGCCCCCGACCCGGTGCAACACCGCGCATTGGCGGGGCTGCTACACAGCCCATTGCAACGCACGGCCGTCCCGACCCTGGCGCACGTGGCGCCTTGGTACGAAAAATGCCTGTAGCCCCGCGCGACTCAATAACTAACTCACTAGGAAGCGAGAACAATAACGATGAATGCCGCACTGAAAACCTTCGCCCCCAGCGCACTCGCCCTGCTGCTGATCCTGCCAACCAGTGCCTCGGCCAAAGAAGCCGAAACCCAACAGAAGCTGGCCAACGTGGTCATCCTCGCCACCGGCGGCACCATTGCCGGCGCCGGCGCCAGCGCTGCCAACAGCGCCACTTACCAGGCTGCCAAGCTGGGCGTCGACAAGCTCATCGCCGGCGTGCCGGAACTGGCCGACATCGCCAACGTACGCGGCGAACAAGTCATGCAGATCGCCTCCGAGAGCATCAGCAATGACGACCTGCTGAAACTGGGCAAGCGCGTCGCCGAGCTGGCCGAAAGCAAGGACGTCGACGGTATCGTCATCACCCACGGCACCGACACTCTCGAAGAAACCGCCTACTTCCTCAACCTGGTAGAGAAGACCGACAAGCCAATCGTGGTGGTCGGCTCGATGCGCCCGGGTACCGCCATGTCCGCCGACGGCATGCTCAACCTGTACAACGCCGTGGCCGTAGCCAGCGACAAGCAGTCGCGCGGCAAGGGCGTGCTGGTGACCATGAACGACGAGATCCAGTCCGGCCGCGACGTGAGCAAGACGGTCAACATCAAGACTGAAGCCTTCAAGAGCACCTGGGGCCCGATGGGCATGGTAGTGGAAGGCAAATCGTACTGGTTCCGCCTGCCGGCCAAGCGCCATACGGTCAATTCCGAGTTCGATATCAAGCAGATCAGCAGCCTGCCACAGGTGGACATTGCCTATGGCTATGGCAACGTCACCGACACCGCCTACAAGGCCCTGGCACAGAACGGCGCCAAGGCGCTGATCCATGCCGGTACCGGCAACGGTTCGGTATCGTCGCGAGTTGTCCCGGCGCTGCAGGAACTGCGCAAGAACGGCGTGCAGATCATCCGCTCGTCGCATGTCAACCAGGGTGGTTTCGTACTGCGTAACGCCGAACAGCCGGATGACAAGAACGACTGGGTCGTGGCTCACGACCTGAACCCGCAGAAGGCGCGGATCCTGGCGATGGTGGCAATGACCAAGACCCAGGACAGCAAGGAGCTGCAGCGCATCTTCTGGGAGTACTGAGTGCTCCTCCCTCAGAGCCGGCTCTCCGGCTCTGAGGGCCTCACTGCCCTCTCCTGAACCGCACAGACACTGAGGGTACAAACCGGCGACATCGCTTACCTTTCTGACCGGCCTCATGGTTTACAGGCCAACCCTGGATTTCTCCTGACAAGCAGTTGCGAAATTACTTACAGTGAAATACTGTACGTGCATACAGCAAAACAAGGGAATTCCTGTGTCCAGCACCGCCTCCGCCACCCCGAGCAGCTATGAACAGCTGGGTGTACGCATCCAGAAGATCATCAACAGCCCAACCGCCCAGCGCAGCCGCGCGGCGCTGATCTTCCGCCTGGAACAGGAAAGCCCGGATGACTGGGAAACCCTGCTTCAGGAGATCGCCGAGAACGACAACGTCACCCTCGCCCACCGCGACGATGGCGGCGTGCAGATTTTCTGGACCGTACCAAAGGAAGACTGACTGCGCATGAGAGTTTCGCTTTTCGCAGCCGCTTGCCTGTTACTGACCACGCCACTTGCCCAGGCCGACGCCCCGCGTACCTTCCAGGAGGCCAAGAAGGTCGCCTGGAAGCTCTATGCACCGCAATCGACCGAGTTCTATTGCGGGTGCAAATACAAGGGCAACAAGGTCGACTTGGCGTCCTGCGGCTATACCCCGCGCAAGAATGCCCGGCGCGCCTCGCGCATCGAATGGGAACACATCGTACCCGCCTGGCAGATCGGCCATCAGCGCCAATGCTGGCAGAGTGGCGGGCGCAAGCAGTGCTCGCAGCATGACGAAGTGTACCAGCGCGCCGAAGCCGACCTGCACAACCTGGTGCCAAGCATCGGTGAGGTCAACGGCGACCGCAGCAACTTCAGTTTCGGCTGGCTGCCGGAGCAACGCGGCCAGTATGGCCGCTGCCTGACCCAGGTCGATTTCAAGGCCAGGAAAGTGATGCCGCGCCCATCGATCCGCGGCATGATCGCCCGCACCTACTTCTACATGAGCAAGCAGTACAACCTGCGCCTGTCCAAACAGGACCGCCAGCTGTTCGAAGCCTGGAACAAGACGTACCCGCCGCAAGCCTGGGAGCGGCAACGCAACCAACAGGTCGCCTGCGTGATGGGGCGGGGAAACGCATTCGTGGGGCCGGTCAACCTCAAGACGTGCGGTTGACCCTTAAGCCAGCGCTTGTAAATAGGCGCTGGCCTCCCGGTAACGGGCCAGCCGCGCCAGGTCGGCGGGGCCCGGGCAGGGGATGCGCGAGAGGTCACTGTTGTCGGCCAGATCGGCCAGCTTGACGGTGCGCGCCAACGGGTCATCACCCAGGCGCACCACGAAATCCTGGTAAGGCTCGCCCTCGCGGCGGCTAAGCGCCAGCAACGCGGCCAGGATTTTCAGCGCGAAGCCCTCGCGCGCCAGGTCAGACAGGGTCAGCGGGGTGTCTTCGATCACATCGTGAAGCACCGCCACAATCCGCTGTTCAGGTGTGGTAACCCGCATCATCACGCGTAACGGGTGGAGGATATAAGCCGCCCCACCCTTATCGTATTGCCCTTCATGCGCCCTGGCGGCCACGGCAATGGCACGCTCCAGTGTAGACATGAGGCCCTCCCCGTTTGGCCGCTACCCACCCAAGCATAGCCAAACTTGTGTGAACGGCGCCTGACACAAGCCTTTGCTGCGCCGCCTCCGCCCAGGCTTAGACTCTGCAGGAAAAGCCTTGATACTTGTTCATGCTGCGTTGAAAACAGACCCTAGCGTGATGCGCCGTGCTGGATGACCACCGAATCGGTACCCAGCTTGGCCATCACTTCGTCCCTGCGCGCTTGCGCCTCTTCGCGGGTGGGGAACGGCCCCAGCAGCACCACTGGCTTGCCTTCGCGGTACTCCACCGAAGACGGGATGCCCTTTTCGATCAGGCGCGCCGTCATGTCACTGAGGGCACCCATGTTGGCGCCCTGCACCACTTCCACATCCCAACCCTGGGGCGCCGGCTGGTCTGCCAGGGCCTCGGCACGCCGCTGCAGGTCGGCGCCGCCGCAAAGCTCGCGGATACGCAGGTTATTGCCGGTATCGTCAACGATGATGTCGTACTGGCCGTCGCGCTTGATCGCCACATAACTGCGGTAGGCTTCGTACTGCCCGGCATCGTCCTTGCCGCGGACCTGACCGCAGATGGTGCCCTGGGTGTCGATCCGCACGTTGCCGAACTTGGCGGTCTTGGGGTTGTTCAGGTGTTCGGCCACCTGCTTGTGCACGCCTTCGACCTCGTTCTCACAGCCCGCCAGGGCGAGCACTGCCATTACCACAGCCAGTTTGCGCACGCGTGTACCTCCAGATTCGAAGGGGCGGATTCTAGCACGCCGGGGTATGCCCGAACCGCGACCAAACGTTACACGCTGCTTCGGGCGCAAATGCAAAAAGGGCGATCATTTCTGATCGCCCTTTTTCGATTTGGTAGGCACAATTGGACTCGAACCAACGACCCCCACCATGTCAAGGTGGTGCTCTAACCAACTGAGCTATGTGCCTGTCGTGTGGTGCGCATATTAGTGATCCGATACGCACCTGTAAAGCTTTTTTTTGAGAAAAATCAAAAACTTTCGCATGCAAGCGCTTCGTGCCCATACCGCGCTTTTCGGCCCACGTGGCAATGGACAATGAAAAAAGGGGTGACCCTTTCGGATCACCCCTTTTTCGATTTGGTAGGCACAATTGGACTCGAACCAACGACCCCCACCATGTCAAGGTGGTGCTCTAACCAACTGAGCTATGTGCCTGTCGTGTGGTGCGCATTCTACGCATTACAAAAACCCTGTCAACACTTTTTTTCGCGCTAACCTACTGAATCTTAAACTCTTTATATAAAGGCGGGCTGGAGGGTATCCCGTAAAGGATTTTCACCAGACGACTAGCGGGTGTTTATTATTATTGATAGCATCGGTACATTCGTTAAAAATATAAAACACGAGGTTCCTGCAGCATGGCTAACACCCCCTACCCCCAGTCCTACTACGCCGCCTCGGCCAACCCGGTGCCGCCACGTCCGGCGCTGCAGGGTGAGGTGGAAACCGATGTGTGCATCATCGGTGCCGGCTACACCGGCCTGTCCAGCGCCCTGTTCCTTCTGGAGAACGGTTTCAAGGTAAGCATCGTCGAAGCGGCCAAGGTCGGCTTTGGCGCATCGGGCCGCAACGGCGGCCAGATCGTCAACAGCTACAGCCGCGACATTGATGTCATCGAACGCACCGTTGGCCCCAAGCAGGCACAACTGCTGGGCCACATGGCCTTCGAGGGCGGGCGCATCATTCGTGAGCGCGTGGCCAAGTACAACATTCAGTGCGACCTGAAAGATGGTGGCGTATTCGCCGCCCTTACCAGCAAACAGATGGGCCACCTGGAATCGCAAAAGCGCCTGTGGGAACGCTTTGGCCATAATCAGCTGGAGCTGATGGACCAGAAGCGCATCCGCGAAGTGGTTGCCTGCGACAGCTATATCGGCGGCATGCTCGACATGAGCGGCGGCCACATCCACCCGCTGAACCTGGCCCTGGGCGAAGCTGCTGCGGTCGAGTCGCTGGGTGGCATCATCTATGAGCAAACCCCGGCCGTGCGCATCGAACGTGGTGCCAACCCAGTGGTGCATACCCCGCAGGGCAAGGTCCGCGCCAAGTTCATCATCGTTGCCGGCAACGCCTACCTGGGCAACCTGGTACCCGAGCTGGCCGCCAAGTCCATGCCATGCGGCACGCAGGTAATCACCACCGAGCCACTGGGCGAAGAACTGGCACGCACCCTGCTGCCGCAGGACTACTGCGTCGAGGATTGCAACTACCTGCTCGACTACTATCGCCTGACCAGCGACAAGCGCCTGATTTTCGGTGGCGGCGTGGTGTACGGCGCGCGTGACCCGGCCAACATCGAGGCGATCATCCGCCCGAAAATGCTCAAGGCCTTCCCGCAGCTGAAGAACGTGAAGATCGACTACGCCTGGACCGGTAACTTCCTGCTGACCCTGTCGCGCCTGCCACAGGTTGGACGGATCGGCGACAACATCTACTACTCGCAGGGTTGCTCGGGCCACGGCGTGACCTATACCCACCTGGCAGGCAAGGTACTGGCCGAGGCCCTGCGCGGCCAGGCAGAGCGTTTCGACGCCTTTGCCGGCCTGCCGCACTACCCGTTCCCGGGTGGCCAGATGCTGCGCGTCCCCTTCAGCGCCATCGGTGCCTGGTACTACAGCCTGCGCGATCGCCTGGGCTTCTGATTCAGGCAGGCCCGCGCCCACAGGATTTGTGCTGCTTGCACAGTCCGTGTGGGCGCGGGCTTACCTGCGAAGGGCAGGCACAGGCAACGCTATTTGTTCAGGCTATTCACAGCCTGCTTCGCCGCACTCTCTTGCCCCGCCTTGGCCAATTCATCCGCAGCACGCAACCAGCGCTGGCGATCAACCTGGGCCGGCAGTTGCCGAGGTGGCTGCACCAGCACCGCCCAACTCCCCTGCTTCTCCCACGCCGATGCAAACTCATCGAATGCCAGCACCTGCCGCCGGTGCATGCCCGAACGCAGCAGCACCCGCTGCTTGTAACGGTCATAACCCATCAACACTGCATAGCGGGGCCCGCTCCACCAGGCCGAACCTTCCTCGTAACGCAGCAGCACCGGGTTGCCCGCCGCCACCTGGGTCAGCAGCGCGTCCAGCTGCTTGTCCAGCGGGTACACCACCCTACCGTAGTCCCGCGCCACACGGGGAATAGCGGTATCCAGAGTTTCGGCCCCCTGAGGCAGGTTCAGCGGTTTATCCAACAACCCTGGCGTAATAGGCGCCCCCTGCTGCGACAGCACTGCCGCCAGCGCCATGGCCCCGCTGTGGTTGGCGTTGCCACGGTAGAACGGCACGCTGCTGATCTCGACTCGCTGCGGCAAGCCTTTGAGATTGCCGGGCGGTGCGCTGGCACAGCCGGCCAGGGTGGCAGCCAGCAGACAGGCAGCCAGTAGCCGCCGGGGGGCAGCCTTGAAGGAATGTTGCTCCATGGGCACTCGCTTGTTCCAACGCCAGGCAGGCAGCGCCCGGCTCTGGCCACCGATCATAGGTCCGACAGCGGCGCGGGTATAGTCCGACAGCGCCTTGGAGCGAATCGGCACTAGAGATTGACCATTGTTCGATGGAACGTCACAGGCGAAGGACTAGACTAAAGCAGTGTCTGGAAGGTAAACGCGGGCCAATCAAGCGCTTGCCGTAGAGATGGAGGCACAGATGAGCCTGACCATGGCAATTCTCATGCTGGTAGGCATGTGGCTGAGCGTCGCAGCCGCCATGCTGTGGGGTGTACTGCGTATCGTGCGGCGTCACGCACACCATCACCACTTGCCACCGCAGGCCCCGCCCAGGCCACAGCCGGTAAGACGGGCGCGGCGGCATGCGGGGGTGAACTGACCTCAGGATTTCCTGAAGCCCACTCGCAGACAAGCCCGCTGCACAGGTATTTCGCGATGCCAGCGCGGCTCGAAGTACCTGTGAAAGCGGGCTTGTTCACGAATGGGGGGCGCAAAGCGCCCCTTTTTTGCATCAGCCTTCAGCCGCCTCACGCTTCAGACGCGCCCGGCGGGCCAGAATGTTGAGGACCTCGATAGCCGTCGAGAACGCCATGGCCGCATACACATAACCCTTGGGTACATGGGCGCCAAAGCCCTCGGCGATCAGCGTCATGCCGATCATGATGAGGAAGCCCAGCGCCAGCATCACCACGGTCGGGTTGTCGTTGATGAAATTGGCCAGCGGGTCGGCTGCCACCATCATCACGATCACAGCCGTGATAACGGCGATAATCATGATGGGCAGATGCTCGGTCATGCCCACGGCGGTGATGATGCTGTCTACCGAGAAAACGATGTCCAGCAACAGGATCTGGAAGATCGCCGCAGCAAAGCCCAGGGTAACCGTGGAGGAGACTTTGGCTTCCTCCTTGGCGCCATGCGGGTCGACGTTTTCGTGAATTTCCTTGGTCGCCTTCCACAGCAGGAACAGACCACCGGCAATCAGGATCACATCCTTCCACGAGAAGGCATTGCCGAACACTTCGAACACTGGGTCGGTCAACTGGACGATCCAGGCCACGGTGCTGAGCAAGGCCAGTCGCATGACCAAGGCCATGCTGATCCCGATACGTCGCGCCTTGGAGCGGTACTCCACCGGCAGTTTGTTGGTCAGGATCGAGATGAAGATCAGGTTGTCGATGCCCAGTACAACTTCCATGGCCACCAGCGTAGCCAGGGCAACCCAGGCGGTAGGGCTAGCGGCGAGTTCCAGCAAATATTCCATTGTTCAAATCCTGCAGCGGCGGTTGGGGTCAGATTTCCTGGGTTTCTTCTTTCTTCTCGGCATCCTTGGGCTTCTGCCCTTCGCTGCCTATGGCTTCGCTCAGCGCCTGCTGGGCAGCCTTGTTGGTGTCGTCGATAGCCTGCTTGGCCGACTGCGCCGCCTGATCGAGCATCTGCTGTGCGGATTTCTCGGCCTGGTCGCAGCCTGCCAGGGTGAACAGGGCCAAAGCCAGCACCAACGGGGTGCCAATGGATTTGAATTGCAGCATGGTGTCCTCGCTTAAAATAACCCGGCGGCGCATGGCGCCTGATAGCCGTGCATTCTAGAGACGGCAATAGTTCAGGAAAATTCGTATTTTCATGGCATATACTTCGGTTTTTACGAATCGGAACGACCGACGGTGCTTAACTATCGCCAGCTGCATTACTTCTGGGCCGTGGCCAAGACGGGCAGCATCACCCGCGCCAGCCAACAGCTGAACCTCACACCGCAAACCATCAGCGGGCAGATCACCTTGTTCGAGCAAACCTACGGCCTGGAACTGTTCCAGCGCGCCGGCCGGCAGCTGGAACTGACCGAAACCGGCCGCCAGACCCTGGTGTACGCAGAGCAGATGTTTCAGATCGGCAGCGAGCTTGAGGCCATGCTGCGCGCCGGCCCGCAGGAGCAGATCCTGTTCCGTGTGGGGGTGGCTGACGTAGTGCCAAAATCCATTGTCTACCGCCTGCTGGCACCGACCATGGACCTGGAGGAGGTGCTGCGCATCAACTGCCGCGAAGACAAACTTGAGCGGTTACTGGCAGACCTGGCCATCCAGCGCCTGGACCTGGTGATTTCCGACAGCCCCATGCCTAACCACCTGGACATCAAGTGCTACAGCCAGAAGCTGGGCGAGTGCGGGCTGAGCTTCTTCGCCACCCCGGCGCTGGTACAACGGCTGGACGGTCCTTTTCCAGCTTGTCTGCAGGATGCTCCACTGCTTGTTCCCGGTCAGGAGACCGTGGTACGCAGCCGGCTGCTGCGGTGGCTGGGCGAGCAGCAGGTGCAGCCACGGATCGTGGGGGAATTCGATGACAGTGCCTTGATGCAAGCGTTCGGGCAGTCGGGCAGCGGCATTTTCGTTGCTCCCAGCGTAATCGCCGAGGAGGTGTGCCGTCAGTACGGCGTGCAACTGATCGGGCAGACCGAGGCCGTGCACGAGTCGTTCTACGCCATTTCGGTGGAGCGCAAGGTCAAGCACCCTGGGATCGTGGCGATTACCGAAGGGGCGCGGCGGGAATTGTTTCACTGGTAGCCGTAAAAGCCTGATTGACTACGAGCACGGGCCGGCATGCGCTATAGGTGCTCTATGGTAAAGTCCGCCCTTTCCAGATTCCGAGATACCGCTGCACATGACCCCTTTTCTCCGCCTCCTCAACCGCACCAGCCTGGTGACCCAGATCGTCATCGGCCTGCTCGCCGGTATCGCCCTCGCCCTGCTGGCACCTGCCATCGCCCGTGACCTGGCCTTTCTTGGCAAGGTGTTCGTCAGTGCCCTGAAGGCGGTTGCGCCCGTGCTGGTGTTCATTCTGGTCATGGCTTCGGTCGCCAACCATCGTCACGGCCAGGAAGTCCACATTCGCCCGATCCTCTGGCTGTACCTGCTGGGCACCTTTGCCGCTGCAGTGGTGGCCGTGGTTGCCAGCATGCTGTTCCCCTCGCACCTGGCGCTAAGCACCAGCGAAGCCACGCTGAGCGCGCCAGGCGGCATCGCCGAGGTGATGCAGAACCTGTTGCTGAGTGCGGTAGACAACCCGGTCAATGCCCTGCTCAATGCCAACTTCATCGGCGTGCTGACCTGGGCCATCGGCTTGGGCGTGGCCCTGCGCCATGCCGGTGAAACCACCCGAACCGTGGTCGCAGACCTGTCCAATGGCGTCACCCTGATCGTGCGCATGGTCATCCGCTTCGCCCCGCTGGGTATCTTTGGCCTGGTCAGCTCCACCCTGGCACAGTCGGGCCTGGACGCCCTGCTCGGCTACCTGCACCTGCTGGCGGTACTGATCGGCTGCATGCTGTTCGTGGCACTGGTGATGAACCCGCTGATCGTGTTCTGGAAGATCCGCCGCAACCCCTACCCACTGACACTGCTGTGCCTGCGTGAAAGCGGCATTACTGCGTTCTTCACCCGCAGCTCGGCCGCCAACATCCCGGTCAACCTGGCATTGTCGGAACGCCTTGGCCTGCATAAAGACACTTACTCGGTGTCGATCCCGCTGGGCGCGACCATCAACATGGCCGGTGCGGCAACCACCATTACCGTGCTGACCCTGGCCGCAGTGCATACCCTGGGTATCCAGGTGGACCTGCCCACTGCCGTGCTGCTCAGCGTGGTGGCGGCAGTGTGCGCCTGCGGCGCCTCGGGCGTGGCCGGGGGGTCGCTGCTGCTGATTCCGCTGGCGTGCAGCCTGTTTGGCATCCCAAGCGAAATAGCCATGCAAGTAGTGGCGGTGGGCTTCATCATTGGCGTGTTACAGGATTCGGCCGAAACGGCGCTGAATTCTTCGACCGATGTGCTGTTCACTGCAGCGGCGTGTCAGGCTGAAGAGCAGCGTAACGGCTAAGCGCGCCGGGGCCGCATTGCGGCCCCAATTGCCTTACGCGGTGGCATTACCTACCCTAGTGGCCTTTCCCCAGCCACGAGACAGGGCCATGTCAGAACACGAAACCGCAGGTGAAGGCCGCTTCAACAGCATCGAAATCCGCGTTCTCGGCTCGCTGATCGAAAAGCAGGCCACCAGCCCGGAAAGCTACCCGCTGACCCTCAATGCCCTGGTCCTGGCCTGCAACCAGAAGACCAGCCGCGAGCCGGTGATGAACCTCACCCAAGGCCAGGTCGGCCAGGCGCTGCGCGCCCTCGAAGGTCAGGGCATGACCCGCCTGCAGATGGGCAGCCGTGCCGACCGCTGGGAACATCGGGTAGACAAGGCACTGGAGTTGGTGCCAGCACAGTTGGTGCTGATGGGCCTGATGTTCCTGCGGGGCCCGCAAACCCTCAACGAACTGCTGACCCGTAGCAACCGCCTGCACGACTTTGACGACACCGAGCAGATCCAGCATCAGCTGGAGCGCCTGATCTCGCGGGACCTGGCTTTGCACCTGCCACGTCAGGCCGGCCAGCGTGAAGACCGCTACACCCATGCCTTGGGCGACCCGGCGGAAATCGAGGCGATTCTCGCTGCACGCCAACAGGAAGGCGGCGCTCGCAACAGTGGCGGCAGTGTGTCAGAAGACCGCATCGAAGCCCTCGAAGCCCGCATTGCGGCGCTGGAAGCGCGCCTGGCCGAGCTGGAAGGCTGAGCCGTCACGGCTCGGGGTCGGGGAAATTGCGGCAGCTCTTGCGCTCGGCCAGCTCCCGGTCAGTGGGGCGCTGGTCGACGAACACAGCGCGACCGTCGGCGTAGATTTCCAGGTAGCCCCAGTGCAGGTCCTGCTCTTGCTCCCCGGGCTTCGGGGGGACTAGCCACCAGGGTTCGCGGCTGATCAGGGTCATGCGGGGGATTCCTGAGGGGTTTACGTGTAAGCATAGACACCTTCAGGTTGATGCTTTGCTTGTACCGGCCCTTTCGCGGGTGAACCCGCTCCTACAGCGGTCTGTGTCCAACTCCCGATGTGTGTCCACCACCAATCTGTGTAGGAGCGGGTTTACCCGCGAATACGGTCGCGGCGGCAACGGTGAACGGCGGGTGGAAATTGGCCAGCAGGGCCGGCCTCTTCGCGGGTAAACCGCTCCTACGGGGATCTTCACAGTTTCAACCACTGCGCAGTCCTGCAAGAGCGGCTTTAGCGGCGAAGCGGCCGGTACAGGCTTACGCCGGTGCCGAAGTCCGAATCAGGTGGTCAAAGGCCGCCAGCGATGCCTTGGCCCCCTCACCCACCGCAATGACGATCTGCTTGTACGACACGGTAGTCACGTCACCTGCGGCAAACACTCCCGGGATGCTGGTCTGGCCCTTGGCGTCGACAATGATTTCGCCACGCGGCGACAGCTCGACGGTGCCCTTCAGCCAGTCAGTATTGGGCAGCAAGCCAATCTGTACGAAGATGCCTTCCAGTGCCACTTCGTGCTGTTCATCCGTGGTACGGTCCTTGTAGCGCAGGCCGGTCACCTTCTCGCCATTGCCCAGCACCTCGGTGGTCAGCGCGCTGGTGATCACGTTAACGTTCGGCAGACTGTGCAGCTTGCGTTGCAACACCGCATCGGCACGCAGCTGGCTGTCGAACTCGATCAGCGTCACCTGGGCGACGATACCGGCCAGGTCGATAGCCGCCTCCACACCCGAGTTGCCGCCGCCAATCACCGCCACGCGTTTACCCTTGAACAGCGGGCCGTCACAGTGCGGGCAGTAGGCCACGCCGCGGCCGCGGTACTCCTGCTCACCTGGCACGTTCATTTCGCGCCAGCGGGCGCCGGTGGCCAGGATTACAGTCTTGGCCTTCAGCGAAGCGCCCCCCGCCAGACGCACTTCGTGCAGACCGCCCTCGGCAGCGGGAATCAGCGCTTCACCGCGCTGCAGGTTCATGATGTCGACGTCGTACTGCTTGACGTGCTCTTCCAGCGCCGTGGCCAGCTTCGGTCCTTCGGTTTCCTGCACCGAGATGAAGTTCTCGATGGCCAGTGTATCGAGCACCTGGCCGCCGAAGCGCTCGGCAGCAACACCGGTACGGATGCCCTTGCGGGCAGCGTAGATGGCAGCAGCGGCGCCAGCGGGGCCACCGCCGACAACCAGCACGTCAAAGGCATCCTTGGCGTTGATCTTCTCGGCCTGGCGGGCGCCGGCGTTGGTGTCGATCTTGCCAATGATTTCTTCCAGGCCCATACGGCCCTGACCAAACACTTCACCGTTCAGGTAGATACTCGGTACCGCCATGATCTTGCGCGATTCCACTTCGTCCTGGAACAGCGCACCGTCGATAGCCACATGACGCACGTTGGGGTTGAGTACCGCCATCAGGTTCAACGCCTGGACCACGTCCGGGCAGTTCTGGCACGACAGCGAGAAGTAGGTTTCGAAGCTGAATTCGCCTTCCAGGGCCTGGATCTGCTCGATCACTTCGGCACTGGCCTTTGACGGATGGCCGCCGACTTGCAGCAGCGCCAGCACCAACGAGGTGAACTCGTGGCCCATGGGTATGCCGGCGAAGCGCAGGCTGATATCGGCACCCGGGCGGTTCAGCGAGAACGAAGGGCGACGGGCATCGGTACCGTCCGCGCTGAAGGTAATGAGGTTCGACAGGCCGGCAATTTCCACCAGCAGGTCGTGCAATTCGCGGGACTTCGCGCCGTCGTCGAGGGAGGCAACGATCTCGATCGGCTGGGTGACCCGCTCCAGGTAGGTTTTCAGTTGCGATTTAAGCGTGGCGTCCAACATACGGGCGATTCCTTTTTCAAAACTCGGATACAAAAACGCCCAGGCAAGGTCGCCCGGGCGTTTGACGGGGCGGTAGGTATTTCAGCTTTGGCGGCTGCTTACCGCCCGCGCTGTGGGCATGACCTTAGATCTTGCCTACGAGGTCCAGCGACGGCGCCAGAGTGGCTTCGCCTTCTTTCCACTTGGCCGGGCACACTTCGCCTGGGTGAGCGGCAACGTACTGGGCAGCCTTGACCTTGCGCAGCAGTTCGGCAGCATCACGGCCTACGCCACCGTCGTTCAGCTCGACGATCTTGATCTGGCCGTCCGGGTTGATCACGAAGGTACCGCGGTCGGCCAGGCCGGCTTCTTCGATCAGCACGTCGAAGTTGCGCGAAATGACGTGAGTCGGGTCACCGATCAGCGGGTATTGGATCTTGCCGATGGTGTCGGAAGTGTCGTGCCAGGCTTTGTGAGTGAAGTGGGTATCGGTGGAAACACCGTAAATTTCCACGCCCAGCTTCTGGAACTCGGCGTAGTTGTCAGCAAGGTCACCCAGCTCGGTCGGGCAAACGAAGGTGAAGTCGGCCGGGTAGAAGAACACGACAGACCACTTGCCTTTCAGATCGGCTTCGCTGACCTGAACGAACTCGCCTTTGTGGTAGGCGGTGGCGTTGAAGGGTTTGACCTGGCTGTTGATGATTGGCATGAGAGACGCTCCTTCATGGGGTTGGAATCAGTTGATGGATAGAATCCTAACTAATCATCCCGCTGAAGGCTCATTGGCAAAGCTCATGCTTTCGATTGGTTTTGGCTATAACCGGAGTTATTTAATAGAAGGGAAAGGGCTGAGCAAAGGATTGCGGGCTTGAGCGCTGCACTGGCAAAGAAATGTAACAGCTACCCATTCGGCACCACTGGCAAACGGGTCTAGGCTCAAGCTCATGTGATACCGGGCCCCTCTGACGGCTGCCAAGCCGCCATGTCGGATCACTGTTGCCATGCAACGTCGACATTCAAGGAGGGGCTCATGACAGCTCTGCAAGCATTCCTCACAACACCTGTCCTCGGTACCAGCGCCTGGTTGTGGCTGGTGTTCATGGCCATCGTCATCGGTTTGCTGGTGCTCGACCTGGGCGTGCTGCACCGCCACGACCGGGAAATTGAAATGCGCGAGAGCCTGCTGCTGTATTCGGGCTATTTCAGTGTCGGTGTGCTGTTCGGCGCGGGGGTCTGGTACCAGTTGGGTGCGCAGTCTGCGCTGGAGTTCTACACCGGCTTCCTGGTCGAACAGTCGCTGTCGATGGACAACGTGTTCGTCATGGCGATGATCTTCAGCTACTTCGCCATCCCCCGTCGCTACCAGCACCGCGTGCTGTTCTGGGGCATCCTGGGCGTGGTGTTCCTGCGGGCCATCATGATCGGCGTGGGCGCGGCGCTGGTACAGAACTTTGCCTGGGTGCTGTACATCTTCGGTGCCTTCTTGCTGTTTACCGGGGTAAAAATGGCGCTGTCGAAGGAAGACAGCCGCCCGGACCTGGCCAACAACCCGATCCTCAAGTTCGTGCGGCGGCACATGCGGGTTACCGACCAGATCCATGGCTCGCACTTCTTCGTACGCCAGACCCCGCCCGGGCACAGCAAGGCGCTGCGTTATGCCACCCCGCTGTTTCTGGCGCTGGTACTGATCGAACTGGCCGACCTGGTGTTTGCCGTCGACAGCGTGCCGGCGATCTTCGCCATCACCCAGGACCCGTTCATCGTCTACACCTCCAACATCTTCGCCATCCTCGGCCTGCGCTCGCTGTATTTCGCGCTGGCGGCGCTGATGCACCGGTTCGTTTACCTCAAGTACGCCCTGGCGCTGGTGTTGATCTTCATTGGCTGCAAGATTTTCTATCACGGCATGGTGGGCAAGGTGCCGGCGCTGCTGTCGTTGGGCGTGACATTCGGGTTGTTGCTGGGTGGGGTGGTGATTTCGTTGATCAAGACGCGGGGGCAAAAAAAGGATGACAGTATGGATGGGCACCAGCCCCACGCCATTGGACAAGAACCCGCGTCCAAGAGGGAAAAAGACACGCAACTAGGTGCCTGAGTGAATCACTTGCACTGGCCACGTCGCGGGCAAGCTGGGTGCCCGTGTAGGAGCGGGTTCACCCGCGAATGGGCCGGCGCAGGCTGACGCGTTCACCGCCCGCTACGCAACATCTCCACCGGCACATACTTGCCAATTTCGTATTTGCCAATCGCCGCCCGGTGCACTTCATCCGGCCCGTCAGCCAGGCGCAGGGTGCGCTGCATGGCATACATGTAGGCCAGCGGGAAATCGCCGCTTACCCCTGCCCCGCCATGTATCTGGATAGCCCGGTCGATCACGTTCAATGCCACGTTCGGCGCCACCACCTTGATCTGGGCGATCTCGCTACGGGCCACCTTGTTGCCGACGGTGTCCATCATGTAGGCCGCTTTGAGCGTCAGCAGCCGGGCCATGTCGATTTCCATGCGCGAGTCGGCGATCTTGTCGACGTTGCCGCCCAAGCGTGCCAGTGGCCGACCAAAGGCAGTACGCTCCACCGAGCGCTTGCACATCAGCTCCAGCGCGCGCTCGGCCATGCCGATCGAGCGCATGCAGTGGTGGATACGGCCTGGGCCCAGTCGGCCCTGGGCAATTTCGAAGCCGCGGCCTTCGCCAAGGATCACGTTTTCGTACGGCACCCGCACATTCTCGAAAAGGACTTCGGCATGACCATGGGGCGCATCGTCATAACCGAACACCGGCAGCGGGCGGACGATCTTCACGCCCGGCGTGTCGGTCGGCACCAGCACCATGGAATGCTGCTGGTGGCGTGGCCCTTCAGGGTCAGACAGGCCCATGAAGATCATGACCTTGCAGCGCGGGTCGCAGGCGCCGGAAGTCCACCACTTGCGGCCGTTGATCACCCACTCGTCACCGTCACGTATGGCGGTAGCAGCCATGTTGGTGGCGTCCGAGGAGGCCACGTCCGGTTCGGTCATGGCAAACGCCGAGCGGATCTCGCCACGCAGCAGCGGCTCCAGCCACTGGCGTTTCTGCGCCTCGCTGCCATAGCGCACCAGCACTTCCATGTTGCCGGTGTCCGGCGCCGAGCAGTTGAACGGCTCCGGCCCGAGCAACGAGCGGCCCATGATTTCTGCCAGCGGTGCGTACTCCAGGTTGCTCAGGCCGGCGCCGTATTCCGACTCTGGCAAGAACAGGTTCCACAGCCCTTCGGCGCGGGCCTTGGCCTTGAGCTCCTCCATGATTGCAGTGGGCTGCCAGCGGTCACCTTCGGCGACCTGGCGCTCGAACACGGCTTCGGCAGGGTAGACATGGGCGTCCATGAACGCAGTGACACGCTCACGCAGTGCCTGGACCTTGGGTGAATAGGCGAAATCCATCAGGGCTACCTTCACAGTTCGGAGTACTTGGGGCAGAGCCTAGAGCAGCATTGCTCCATCCACCTAGTCTATTTTCCGCGTGTATAAACATTCATAACCGATATATGATCGACCGATAATTCCAACAAAGAGCGGCGCCCATGAACCTCACCAAGGTCGACCTCAACCTGTTCATCGTGTTCGATGCGATCTACACCGAAGCCAACCTGACCCGCGCCGGGCAGATCGTCGGCATTACCCAGCCGGCAGTATCCAATGCCCTGTCGCGCCTGCGCGAAACCTTCAATGACCCGCTGTTCGTGCGCACCGCGCAAGGCATGGTGCCCACACCCATGGCGCAGAACATCATCGGTCCGGTGCGCAACGCCCTGGCGCTGCTGCGGACCTCGGTGCAGGAAAGCCGCACGTTCAACCCGCAGCAGGCCAACAAGACCTTCCGCATCAGCATGACCGACCTGACCGAGGCGGTCATCTTGCCGCCGCTGTTCCAGCGCCTGCGCCGCCTGGCACCGGCGGTAATGATCGAGAGCTTCCTGTGCAAGCGCCGCGAGACCACCAAGGAACTCGCCGCCGGCCGCCTGGACTTTGCCATCGACGCGCCACTGAACACCGATCCGCAGGTGCGCCACATCAAACTGATGCAGGACCGCTATGTCTGCGCCCTGCGCCAGGGCCACCCGCTGGCCGACAGCAAGCTGACCCTCGACAGCTACCTGGGCATGACCCATATCCATATCTCCAGCCGGCGCAACGGCCTGGGTTACGTCGACCTGGCGCTGGGCAAGATGGGGGTTCAACGCAAGGTCGCTCTGCGTTCGCAACACTACCTCATGGCATCCCAGGTGTTGCAGCAGACCGACATGGCGATGACGGTTCCCGAGCGCTTCGCACGTCGCCATCAGTTGCGTTATCAGGCGCTGCCGGTGGAGGTGCCTGCACTGGAAACGCACCTGTACTGGCATGAAAGCACCGACCAGGACCCGGCCAACCGCTGGATGCGCGAGCAGATCACCGAATTGTGCGAGCGCGTGGTGGCCGAGGAAGAGAAGGCGCTGGAGCCCGCCTGAAAAGGCTGGTGCGGAGCCATTCATGGCTCCTCACCAAAGAAAGTAGAAAATTCCCATAAATTTATTCAGTAGAGATTTTTTTTCTACAAGAATCGAGAATCGAACAAGGGAAGGGAAAAATATCTCGCTGCTGGCGGGTACGCTTACGTCAATGATTAACGATTTCACGGCCACTGACACGGACCCGCCCCAATGCCTAGCGCCCCACTCTACTTCGATTACGCCGCCACAACCCCGGTCGACGACCGGGTCATCGAAACCATGCTCGCCTGCCTGGGAAACCAGGCCAACTTCGGCAATCCGGCGTCCAGCGGCCACGCCTACGGCCAAGCTGCACGTCACACCGTGGAACAGGCCCGTCAGCAAGTAGCCGAGTGCGTCGGTGCGCAATCCGAGCAACTGGTGTGGACCTCGGGCGCAACCGAGTCCAACAACCTGGCGCTCAAGGGTATTGCCCAAGGCATCGGCCAGCCCGGACACCTGATCACCAGCCAGCTGGAACACAAGGCCGTGCTTGACACCGTGGCCGAACTGGAACGCCAGGGCTGGGCCGTTACGCGCCTGGCAGCGGATGCCGACGGCCTGATCCAGCCTACAAGCGTACAGGCAGCGTTGCGCGCTGACACCCGCCTGGTATCGCTGATGGCGGTCAACAACGAACTGGGTACGGTCACCGACTTTGCCGCGATCGGCGAGCAGGTGCGTGCCCACGGTGCCCTGCTGCACGTGGATGCCGCGCAGGCCGTAGGCAAGCTGGTGATCGACCTGCATACGATGGCCGTGGACCTGATGTCTTTTTCGGCGCACAAGGTCTACGGGCCCAAAGGCATCGGTGCGCTGTATGTAGGGCCACGCGCCCGCGCGCTGATGCGTGCCCAGATGCACGGCGGCGGCCATGAGCAAGGCTTGCGTTCCGGCACCCTGGCGACCCATCAGATCGCTGGCATGGGCAGCGCCTTTGCCTTGGCCGGCCAACCTGGCGACAGCGAGTACCAGCGCCTCGAGCAACTGGCAAGACGTCTGCGCACAGGCCTGCTGGCCATGCCCGGCGTTACCCTGAACGGCTGCGCCAAGCAACGCATTCCCCATACCTTGAACCTGTGCATCGACAGCAAAGGCTTCAACAGCACGGCGCTGGCCAGCGAACTGGCGTTGTCGACCACCTCGGCCTGCAACTCGGCGAGCAACGCTGCCTCGCATGTACTGCTGGCACTGGGGCTGGATGAACGCCAGGCACGCAACAGTGTGCGCTTGAGCATCGGCCGTTTCAGCACCGAGGCTGACGTGGACAAGGCGCTCGAGGTGTTTGGCCGGGTGCTGGCGTCAGCATCGGCAGCACTGTGGTGACCACGCCCTAGAACAGGCGGCTGTCCGGCGTGAAATCCTCAACCAGGATTTTCGCGCTCTGCGCCTGCGGGTGCCGTGGGTTGAACAGGTAATTGGTGGTGCTGGGCATGATCGCGCTTGGCACCGGCAGCAGCAATGCCGAACAGTCATCCAGAAAGCGATTGCCCAGCGTACGGGTCAACTCAGGGTGGGCAGACCAGCCGGGCTGCAAAGCGGGCAACTGCGCCTGGGAAACCGTGTCGGGCAGTTCGATGCGAAGCAAGCGCATGGTGGTAGGGAAATCCTCGGGGTCGATCTCCAGATGCACCAACACTTCCAGCATCGCCCCGGGAGGGCTGGTGGCGGCATACACCACCGGTCGACCCGCCTGGTGCCAGCGGCCACTCACACGCAAGCCCCCCGTACCGCTCAAGTCTGCATAGGCGCTGATTCGCCACAAAATCACAGGCCATAGCCCTCGGCAATCTGCAGCAGCATTTCTTCGACCTGAGTGGTGCCTTGCTGGGTGGTGAGCATCTGCATCGGCGTCAGCCCCGAGAAGCGTTCCTTGGGCTTGGACAGCCAGCGCTTGGCCTTGCCCGCTTCACCGAACACGGCCTCGGCCATGGCGGTGATGTGGGCCGAGCGGAACAGCCGGTCGCTCTCATCCACGGTCAGCGGTTGGTCACGCTCGATACGGGATTTGAGCGTGCGCAGCGGGATGATCTGGTCGCGCTCCACCGGCGTGAGCACACCGCGTTCGGTCAGTTTCACCAACCAGGTGGCGGCAAAACCATCGGTGATGCGGGTGTGAATTTCGAAGTCGCTGGCAAGCTCGGGAATGTCCAGCAGCGCCTGCAGGCGCGCCCGGTACTCGTGGTAACCGTTGTCGCGAAGCACTTCGGCAAGCATGGCACGCTCCTTTTCGGTATTTGCCGATAAGTATGCGGTATATGCCGGGTCATTGCCAGTTTGCCGGGGCGGGCAATCGAAGCCAGGGCTTTGCCAGATTGACCGCCAGCATTGCCAGGACCGCAAAGCGGCCCCGGAAACCTCACAGGAAGGTGAACACTTGCGATGCCGGCAACCGCGACTTGTTCAGCCCGGCATTGAAGTCCGCCTCGCTGCGGTAACCCAGGCTCAGGATCACCACACTGGTGAACCCACGCTCACGCAAGCCCAGTTCGGCATCGAGGACCTTGCTGTCGAAGCCCTCGATCGGCGTGGCATCCAGCCCATGCGCTGCCGCACCCAGCAAGGCAGTACCCAACGCCAGGTAGGTCTGCTTTTCCATCCAGTGCTGCACATCCTTCTGGTCGAAGCGGTGCAGGTTGACGTAGTGACGGCGGCTCTGGTTTTGCCCGGCGCGCGCTTGCTCATCACGGAAACGGCCATCGGCAGCCTCTTGATCGAGCACGGTGTTCAGGTGTTCTTCAGTCATTTCGGTACGGGTGCAGAACACGATCACATGCGAGGCATCGAGAAGCTTCTGCGTGTTGTAGGCATAACCCTCCGCCGTGCTCTTGGCCAGGCGGGCCTTGCCTTCGGCCGTGTCGGCGACGATGAAATGCCAGGGCTGGGAATTGACCGACGACGGGCTGTGGCGCAGTTGTTCGAGCAGGGCGTCGACAGTGGCTTGGGGAATGCGGCGTGAGGCATCGTAAGCTTTGGTAGTGTAACGGCGCTTGGCCAGCGATACGGTATCCATGCGACAACTCCGGAATGAACAGTGGATGTGCCGCGCATCTTATCTTTCCAGCAAAAAAGAAAAAGCGGCACAATGTAACAACACTTTCATCCCTGGAATGAAAATGCTGCGCATCACCGACCTCGAACTGTTTGCCCGCAGCAGCGTGCTGGGCAGCTTCACTGCCGCCGCCCATGAAGCAGGCCTGCTGCCGGGCCAGGTGGCTGCCGCGATCAAACGCCTGGAACGCGACCTGGATGTACGCCTGTTCGCCCGCACCACCCGCAGCCTGCGCCTGACCGCCGAGGGCGAGCGCTACCTGCCAACCGCGCTGAATGTGCTGGAAAGCCTGCGCCAGGGCCATGAAGATCTGCATGGCAACCCCAATAGCCTGCGCGGCACTCTGCAGGTGTCGGCCCCTTCCGACATGGGCCGCAACATGCTGCTGCCCTGGCTCAGCGCTTTCCGCCGCGACCACCCGGCATTGCAACTGCGCTTCTTCCTGTCCGACCAGATGGCCGACCTCAACCGCGACCCTGTGGATGTGGCCATCCGCTATGGCCTCAATCAGGATGCCAACTACATCGCCCTGCCGCTGGCCGAATGGAACCGCCGAGTGCTGGTGGCCTCGCCCGACTACCTGGCCCGCCACGGCCGCCCACTCACCCCCGACGCGCTGCAACAGCATGCCTGCCTGCTCTACATGCAGCACAGCCGGGTGTACGACAAGTGGCAGTTGGGTAATCGCACCGTGCAGGTGCGTGGGCCGCTGGTCAGTGACGATGCCGACGTCATCCGCCGCCTGGCCATCCAGGGGGAAGGTATCGTCTACAAGTCGTGGCTGGATGTCAGCGCCAATATTGCGGCCGGGGAACTGGAAATCGTCCTGCCCGAATTGCTCGGCGAGTCTACCCCGCTCACGTTGGTTTGCCCTCATCGCAAGCAACTCACGCCTGCCGTGACGCAATTGCACCTGTGGCTACGCGAACGCTTCGAGGCCCTGCGCGCCCGGGCACTGACCAACGGCTGCACAATCGTTCCAGACTGAGCCGGGGGCGTTGCGCTAAGGTAGCGATTTACCCCACGGTACACGTCCATGAGCAACTGGATCGACTTCAAACAAGACGCCGACACCGGCATCGAGTCGGTCCGGGCGCATTTTGTCGGGCATGCCTATGACCCCCACTGGCACGACAGCTTCCTGGTCGGCGTGACCGAGCAGGGCGTGCAGCAGTTCAACTGCCGCCGGGTGCGCCACCGCAGCACGCCGGGACAGGTGTTTTTACTTGAGCCTGGCGACATCCACGATGGCCTGGCGCCCACCGAAGAAGGCTTCACCTATTCGACGCTGTACCTGGAGCCCGCCTGGCTCGACCAACAGCTGCGCGCGCTGTACGAGCACGCGCCAGGCGACAGCCTGCCCAGCTTTGCCGACACCCTGTGCCATGACGAACGTCTGGCGCGGGCCACCGCCCAGGCCTTCCAGGCCGTGCATGATCAGGACTTGCGCATCGTCAGGCAAACGGCCATGGACGATTTACTGGCCTGTCTGACCCGTCACCTGCACTGGCGCCGCCGCATCAATCCCGACCCGCGCCTGCCGCTGACCGCACAGCGTGCGCGGGACTTCCTGCACGCCAACCTGGAGCGCGACATCGGCCTGGAAGACCTGGCCCAGGCCTGCGGCATCGACCGCTTTCGCCTGACCCGTGCGTTCAAGGCAGCGTTCGGCATTGCACCCCATGCCTACCTGATCCAGCTGCGCCTGGCCCGCGCGCGGCGCCTGCTTGCCCAAGGTCAGACACCTGCTGAAGTGGCCGTGGCGTTGGGCTTTGCCGACCAGAGCCATCTGGGGCGCTGGTTCCGCCGCGCCTACCAGTTGACCCCGGCTGACTACCGCAGGCGCTGCTCAAACCTTCCAGACTGAGTGCCGGCAGGCAGCGAGCATGGTGCTCCGCGTTTACGGAGCCCTGAACCATGTCGCAGTCGTTGTTGCCCTTCATTCTGTTCGCCCTGGTGTCCAGCATCAGCCCGGGGCCGACCAACCTGTTGATCCTGGCCCATGGCGCCCGCCGGGGCCTGCGCGCAAGCCTGGCGCCGATCGTGGCGGCGTGTGGCGCGGCAGCAGCCATTGTGCTGCTCGTCGGGCTGGGGCTGGGCGAACTGCTGCTGCGTCACCCCTTGGCGCAACAGCTGATGAGCTGGGCCGGGGTGCTGTGGCTGAGCAGCCTGGCGTGGAAGATGCTGCGCAGTGCCGCCACCCCGCTCCACACGACCACGGCGCCAGGCTTCAGTGCGCTCAGCGCGGCCTCGTTGCAGGTGGTGAATCCCAAGGTGTGGTTGATGGCCGTGGCGGTGGTCGGGGTATTTGCCGCGCCGTCGTTGCCAGTGTGGCAGTTGGCGCTGGTGTTTTGGCTGATCGCTCTACCGAGCATGACCGCATGGGCGGTGTTGGGGGTGGGGAGCGCCCGGTGGCTGCAGGCACCGGGGCGGTTGCGGGTGTTCAATCAGGTGTTGGCGGGGGTTTTGTTGATATCGGCATGGGCTGCAGTATTGGCCTGAGTCTCTGCTTGACCGGCAAGGGGCGGCCTCGGCTCAAGGTGCCAACGCCTCGCGAAAACGCCGGGTACTGGCAACGGCCAGTACCAGCCCGACCACTGCCACGCTGCCGCCCACCAGGCCGATATCCGCCACGTTCATCTGGCTGCTGACGATACTGCCCAGCAGCGCACCACCGCCAATGCCGATGTTGTAGATACCCGAGAACAGCGCCATGGCCACATCGGTGGCGTCGGACGCCAGCTTCAGAGTCCTGGACTGCAGCGCCAGGCTGAAGCTGAGAATCGCCACGCCCCAGAACATGCTCAGCACTGCGAACGCATAGAAATTGCCCGACAGCGGCAACATCAGCAACAGGCACGCGGCGAGTACTCCGATCGAACCCACCAGGAAGCCATGCGGGAAGCGATCGCTGTAGCGGCTGAACAACAACGAACCAAAAACCCCGGCGCCGCCGAACAACAGCAGCAACAGCGTGGTACGGTCGCCGCCGATCTGCGCCACGTGCAGGGCGAATGGCTCGATATAGCTGTAGGCCGTGAACTGCGCGGTAATGACCAGCGTCACCAGCAAGTAGGTAATGACCAGTGCCGGGCGCTTGAACAGGACCGGCAGGCTGCGCAACGAACCGGAGTTCTGGCTGGGCAGCAGCGGCAGCGATTTCATCAGGCACAGCATGGTGGCTAGCGCTACCCCGGCAATGCTCAGGAACGTGATGCGCCAGCCCAGTGCCTCGCCCACCACACGACCCAGCGGGATGCCCAGGACCATGGCCAGGGTAGTACCGGTGGCCAGCAGGCCCAGCGCCTTGGCCTGCTGGCCCGGCGGCGCCACACGCACCGCCAGCGAGGCGGTGATGGACCAGAACACCGCATGCGCCAGGGCAATGCCGATGCGGCTGACCAGCAGCATGGCGAAACTTTGCGAAAGCCACGACAGCAAGTGGCTGACAATGAACACTAGGAACACGAACAGCAGCAGACGCCGCCGTTCGATGTTGCGGGTCAGCAACATCATGGGCAACGAGGCCAGCGCCACGATCCAGGCATAGATGGTCAGCATCAGGCCGACTTGGGCAGTGCTCATGTCGAAGCTGCGGCCAATGTCACTGAGCAGCGCCACCGGGACGAACTCGGTGGTGTTGAAAATGAAGGCCGCCAAGGCCAGGGCGATGACGCTCAGCCAGCTGCCGCTGCCTGTTGTGGGCGGCAGGTGCGTGGGTATGGGTTCGTTCATGGGTGGAAACTGCTTCTCCGCAGGCAACGCAACAAATCGCACGCCAGCGACCCGCTTGCCGGGGTGCCAACGTACGTTTTGTTATGGATAGGAATGCCCGGCATGGTACGCGTCAAGCGGGGGCCTCACAACCGCAGCACAGGCAGAAGGAGTACCATGCGCACTTTGTATGAAACGCGTGTGCAACAAGGAGCCCGATCCGCTCATGGACAAGCAGCCCCCCCAGCAGCAGTGGCAGCAGGCAGTTACCGCCTATGCCCAGGCCGTCAACGACTATGTCGCGCAGGGCCGTGCGCACGGCTGGGACAACCTCGAAGAGCCGCAGGCACCCACCACCAAACACCTGCTCGACGCGTGGCTGGCAGCCCTGCAGGCAGCCAACCGCCCTGACATCGACGAACAGCAGCGCCAGGCATTCCGCGACGCCTGGCCACCGGCGCACCACCCCCTGATACCGTTGCTCGAAGACCACGGCCAAGGCATCAGCAATGTCCTGCTGTTGGAAGATGGCAGCCTGCTGGCGCGCATCGGCATGCCATACGACAAGGGCCAGGTGGTGCGTATCGACCACCATGGGGTAACCCCGGTCATCGGCATCGAACACTTTGGCCGCTGCCCGGCGCGGCGCTATTTCGCCCTGGCCAATGCCGAGGGCGTGCGGGTGACCGATGGCTGGGGCGGCCCGCAAGTGCAACGCCTGGCCTGGCCCACCGGGCTGGAGGGGTTACCGCCAGGTTACCCGTTCGAGCCGTTCGACCTGCCGCCCACACCGACCGCGCTGATCCCCTTCCCCGATGGCCAGCGCGTGCTGCTGGTGAGTGCCGAAGGTATCTTCGTGCTGGCCACTCAAGGTGCGACTCGCCTGCTGCCACAGCAGGCACGCGTGCTCGAAGAGCTGGCCGAGGGCACCGAGCCGGACGACATCAGCCTGGGGCTGAGCATGGAGCATGGTGCAGTGTCGGCGGATGGCCGGCTGATCGTCGTGGGTGAGCAAGGCAGCCGGCACCTTGTTCTGGACGAACAGCTCAAGCCGCTGGCGCACATCGGCCCGGGCAGCGAATACCCGCACTTTGCCTTGTTCAACCGCGCCGGTGACCAGTTGATCGTCAATGCCTGCCATTTCTACAGCGGTGCCACGCTGGCCGTGAGGGTGGCAGACCTGCACGGGCTGGATACCGATTACTACAGCCAGGACCCGCGTACCCCGCTGGTGCAGGATGGCGCAAGGGTGTATGCAGGGGTTGCGCGCGATGGCGAGTACATTGTGGGTGATGCCTATGGCTACCTGCGGGCGTTTGGCGAAAAGGGTACGGAGCACTGGCAGCACTACCTGGGATCGACCATCAGTGCGATGGATATCAGCGCCGACGGGCAAACGCTGGTGGCGGCGAGCCATGCGGGGGTTATTTCGGTGATTGCGCTGGATAGCGGGCGGCCCGAGTGGCAGATCGGTACCGGCGCGCACGGCGAGGTGCGGCGATGGCTGTTCTGGAAGGGCTGGGACAAGCCGATGGCCTGGTAAAACGGCTGCATCGTTGCTGCCTGTGCCTCCCCCACCGCAAGCAAGCCCTACATCACCCCTGTGCAGGAGCGGGCTTGCCCGCGAAGATGCCCGTACAGGCAACCAATCAATCAGCCTTGTAACGTGGCCATGTCGATCACGAACCGGTACTTCACATCACCGGCAATCATCCGCTCATAGGCCTGGTTGATGTTGCGGATATCCAGCATCTCGATATCGCAACGGATGTCGTGCTCGGCGCAGAAGTTCAGCACTTCCTGAGTCTCGGCAATCCCCCCGATCAACGACCCCGCCAGCACCCGGCGCTTCATCACCAGGTTGGCCGCATGCAATGCCGGGTCGATCGGTTCGATCAGGCCGACCAGGATGTGCACACCGTCGAACTTCAGCGTTTCCAGGTACGGGTTGAGGTCGTGCTGCACCGGAATGGTGTCGAGCAGGAAATCGAAACGGCCGGCAGCGGCGCGCATCTGCTCGGCATCGGTGGAGACGATCACATGGTCGGCCCCTTGGCGGCGCGCTTCCTCGGCCTTGGCCTGAGAGCGCGTGAACAGGGTCACCTCCGCCCCCAGGGCCTTGGCCAGTTTGATGCCCATGTGGCCCAGGCCGCCCATGCCGAGGATGCCGATCTTGTGGCCGGGGCCAACGCCATGGTGCTTGAGCGGCGAATAGGTGGTGATGCCGGCACACAGAATAGGTGCAGCGCTGGGCAGGTCCATGCCGGCCGGTATGCGCACCACGAAGTGCTCGCTGACCACGATGCTGCTGGAGTACCCCCCCATGGTGTTGCTGCCGTCGACCCGGTCCGGGGTGGCGTAGGTCATGGTCGGGCCTTCCAGGCAGTATTGCTCCAGGTCCTTGGCGCAGGCTTCACAGGTACGGCACGAGTCGACCATGCAGCCAACGCCCACAAGGTCACCGACGTTGTACGCGGTGACCTTGTCGCCCACCGCCGTGACCCGGCCGATGATCTCGTGGCCCGGCATCAGCGGGTACACGGCAATGCCCCATTCGTTGCGCGCCTGGTGGATGTCGGAGTGGCACACGCCGCAGTACAGGATGTCGATGGCGACGTCGTCCGGGCGCGGGCTGCGGCGTTGGAACGTCATGGGGGCCAGAGGGCTGGTGGGGGTTTGAGCGGCGTAACCGATGGCGGTATACATGCAGGGCCTCGCAGTGAAGTGAAACGATTCAGGCGACGCATTCTGCGCGCCGTTTGCCGCCTCGCCCACGGCTGATTCTCCGGCATGCATGCCTGATTCTACGAAGATGCCAACCCGTAGCTGGCGCCACGCCCTCAATCTGCGATGATCAAGGTGTCTGATTCTCTGCCCTTGGTCCACCATGCAACTGACCCGTCACGTCGATGCCAATGCGCCGCTTTGCGCACTGATCCGCAGCCTCGCCACGCGCCCAGGCTTTGTGCCCACGCACCTGCCCCAGGTGCAGGTGCTGAGCTGGGACCACTATGTGGCCAGCAGCCCGCAGATCTACGAACCAAGCCTGATGATCCTGGCCCAGGGCAGCAAACTGGCGCGCCTGGGGCCGCGTACGCTGGAGTACGGTGCAGGGCATTACCTGGTGCAGGCGTTGTCGGTGCCGTTCATGTGTGAAACCTTTGCCACCCGCGAGGCGCCGCTGTTGGGCGTGGCGGTGGGCATCGACCGTGGCGTGCTGGGCGAGTTGGTGCAGAGCATGGGCCTGGCACCGGACGCTGAAGTGCAGGCGCAAACCCCGCAATCGATGACGTCGGCGGCACTGGATGCGCCCATGCGCGAAAGCGTGGAGCGCCTGCTGCGCTGCCTGCACGACCCGCTGGACGCCAAGGTGCTGGGCCCGGCGCGGGTACGCGAAGTGCTGTACACCGCCCTGCGCGGCCCCCAGGCCGGTGTGCTGCGGGCACTGGTGGAGCAACAGGGGCACTTCGCCCGCATCGGCGCCGCCCTCGCCCATCTGCGCGAGCACTACAGCGAGCCACTGAGCGTGGAGGCACTGGCTACGCGTGCCAACATGAGCGTTTCCACCTTCCACGAACATTTCAAGCGCTGCACCGATATGGCGCCGATGCAGTACCTGAAGCGTTTGCGGCTACTCAAGGCGCAGCAGATGCTGATTGGCGAAGGCCTGGGCGTGGCACAGGCTGCGCACCGGGTGGGCTATCAGAGCACCTCGCAGTTCAGCCGCGAGTACAAGCGTCAGTTCGAACGTAGCCCGGGGGATGAACTGCCTTACCAGAGCCTGCCGGTGTAATCGCCTGACCTGAACGGCCCCTGCAGGTCAGTCCGCCAGCGGCCACTGCGCCAATGGCCAGTAAGCCCCCTTGCGCGATTCGTAGAGCGTGAAGTGTCGCGTGGTGAGGTAAAACGCCGGCGCGCTGCTGGCCTCGGGCGGCTGCCCGCGGTAATCCCTGGACAGCGTCAGGTGCGGTCGATACTCCCGCTTGGCCGCTTCCACCCCCAACGGCAGCAACGCCTGCTGCAAACCGTACACCAGTTGCAACAGGGCCGGTGGTACCTGCTGCGCCTCCAGCACCAGGGCGCTGGCCCGTTGCCACACCTGCAAACGGTCGAGCAACAGCCGCGGCGCCGAGGCTGGCAGCGCCAGTTGGTCGACCGCCGCGCAAATCGCAGGCACCTGCGCGGCGTCCACATCACCGAGGAACAGCAGCGTGACATGGAAGTTGGCTGCCGGCACCGGTTTGCCGCTGCGCAGGTTCAGCCCTCGCCGCCACTGGGCCAGGTCACGGCGCTGGGCGTCGCTGACCGGCAAGGCGAAGAACAGCCGCTTGAACGGGCTACCACTGGGACGTATATCCTGAACCATACAAACTCCCTGACATGAAACGTTTGCGCAAGACTGTAGGGTATTAAACCAATGTCGCCCCGCAGTTTCGTAACAATCAGTACAAACTACCCCCATGATTGTTTATGCTGGCGGGCTCATGCCCTGGCGCATGGCCATTCTTCGACCAGTAAACGTCCATGAAAATTGCACTCGTACTCATCTTCGTCCTCTCGATCGCCTATGTTCACCTGCGCGGTCGGGTTCGCCACAAGCTGACTCGCCAGCTGGGCGACCACTCCAGCTTCCTGGCCCCGATCAACAGCTTCCTGTACCTGTTCTCCAAACACCCGGCCAAGCCTTACCTGCCGGTCGAGGCCTTTCCAGAACTGAAACCGCTGCAGGACCACTGGCAGGAGATCCGCGAGGAAGGCCGCCAGTTGCTGCACGTCGGTGAAATCAAGAAGTCCGACAATTACGATGACGTCGGTTTCAACTCGTTCTTCAAGACCGGCTGGAAACGCTTTTACCTGAAGTGGTATGGCGAAAGCCACCCGTCGGCGATGGCCCTTTGCCCACGCACGACCGAGCTGCTGCAAGGCATCGGCACGGTCAAGGCGGCTATGTTCGCCACCCTGCCACCCGGTGCCAAGCTGGTGCGCCACCGTGACCCGTATGCCGGCTCGTACCGCTACCACCTGGGCCTGGACACACCGAATGACGACGGCTGCTACATCGACGTGGACGGCGAGAAATACGCATGGCGCGATGGTGAGGGGGTCATCTTCGACGAAACCTACATCCACTATGCGGCCAACACCACCGAGCACAACCGCATCATCCTGTTCTGCGACGTCGAACGCCCGCTCAAGTACCGCTGGGCAACTGCGTTCAACCGCTGGTTCAGCCGCAACGTGATGGCCGCTGCCGCTGCGCCCAACGACGCCAGCGACAAGACCGGTGGCATCAACCGCCTGTTCACCCGCATCTACAAGATCCGCGAGCGTGGCAAGGCGCTGAAAAAGCGCAACCGCATGCGCTACTACCTGGAAAAATGGGCAGTGGTCGCGGCGTTGGTGCTGGTGTTCATCTACATCTGAAGGCTCAACGCAGGCCACTGTACGAGTGACCTGCGTTTACCAACCAAAGTACCGCCTCACACGTGCCACTCTTCGACTAGCCTGAAAGCTCCACTCGCAACCACCCCAAGGTGAAGACGATGAGCATGATGGACTGGGACGCCTACCGTAAGCAGTTGATGGCCGGCATCGGCGATCTCAAGCAACTCTCACCCGACACCGTAGCCGGCTACATGACCGCCAGCGGTGCAGGCGCCAAAACCAACCACCTGGATGCCAAGACCCGCGAGCTGATCTCCTTGGCCGTGGCTGTGACCACCCGCTGCGACGGCTGTATCGCCGTGCATTCGCAGCAGGCCGTCAAAGAGGGTGCCAGCCGCGAGGAAATTGCCGAGGCCCTTGGCGTGGCCGTGGCCATGAACGCCGGTGCCGCGCTGGTGTACTCGGCCCGCGCGATGGACGCGGTGGGCAAGGCCAACGGTTGAGCACAGACGGCGTCGTCGCCCTTGCGCGACGGCGCCGCGCCACCCAGACTGGGCGGCTCACCCCGCGCAGGAACCCGCATGATCCACATTCGCCCCATGATGCCGGACGATTTTGATCGTTTCTGGCCCACCTTCCAGGCCATTGTCCAAGCCCGTGAAACCTACGCTTTCGACCCGGCCCTGAGCTTCGAGCAGGCCCGCCAGCTGTGGCTGGAGCTGCCCTTGCACACGCTGCTGGCCGAAGAAGATGGCGAGCTACTGGGTTCGTATTACCTCAAGGCCAATGCTGCCGGGCCTGGTGCGCATGTGGGCAATTGCGGCTACATGGTCTGCGCACAGGCACGCGGCCGGGGCGTGGCGCGCTTGATGTGCGAGCACTCGCAAAAGCTGGCGCGCCAGGAAGGCTTTCTGGCTTTGCAGTTCAACTCGGTGGTAGCCAGCAACGAAGTGGCCGTGGCGCTATGGCACAAGCTGGGTTTTGAAACAGTCGGCCGTTTGCCCAAGGCCTACCGTCATGCCCGCCTGGGGCTGGTGGACTGCCTGGTGATGTACAAGTGGCTGGCGGATGAGCCGGTGGTGGAGAAGCCGCCGCTGCTGATCGGGCGCAAGAACATCGAGGCACGGGTATCGCGACGCCGCGGGCGCTAGCCTGTACAGGCAAGCCTGCCTTCAAACTCACAACCTGATTTTTTCGCGACATTCACAGCACACCCACATTTGACGCCCCAGCATTTCAGTGGTCAGATGCGCGCCAGTTTCAGGTGCCCTGCGCCGCCGCGCGCAGGGTGAAACGGGAAACCGGTGCGTCGTGTTGCCCACGACAAGTCCGGTGCTGCCCCCGCAACGGTAAGCGAGCGAATCCTTCGAGATACCACTGTGCTCAAGCATGGGAAGGTGAAGGTTTCATGCCCCTCGCAAGCCCGGAGACCGGCCTGGAGCTTCATTTGGCAACCCGCGGTGGGCGGGCGCAGGCCGGAATCCGTGCGCGCGCCTGCCTGCATGGTTCGCCTTTGCGTGTTTTCCACCGGGATCCATTCATTCCTGCAGCAGTGGAACGACATGTCCCGTATGTTCAAGCTTCACCCCCTGGCGGCCTGCCTGGCCGTCGCCCTGCCGGCGTTGGCTGATGAGCGCGAGCCGCAGCCTCTGGCCCTGCCTTCCACGGCCATCACCGACACCCTCGACAGCCGCGCCATCGACCTGGCCACGCCGACCCAGGCCGGCTCGCGCCTTGGCCTCAGCGCCCTGGAAACACCGGCCAGCACCAGCAGTATCAGCGAACGGCAGATTCAGCAGCGCAACAACCTCACGGTGCAGGATGCAGTGACCCGTTCGCCGGGCATTACCTTCGTCGGCTCACCGGGGGACGGCGGTACAGGCCTGTCTGCCCGCGGCTTTGCCGGCCACAGCTCGGTGATGACCCTGTTCGACGGCGCGCGCCTGTACACCGGTGCCGGCACCCAGACCTTCCCGGTCGACCCGTGGATGGTCGAACGCATCGAGGTGATTCGCGGCCCCGCCTCGGTACTGCATGGCGAAGGCGCCACCGGCGCGGTGATCAACGTGATCCCGAAAAAACCTTTTGCCGGCGAGGTGCGCAACCACCTGCGCCTGGGTTACGGCTCGTGGGACCGCGAGCAGCTCGGCCTGGACAGCGGCGGCAGCCTCAGCGAGCGCCTGAGCTACCGCCTGACGCTGAACCAACAGACCGGCAATGGCTGGGTCGACCGCACCGCTTCACGTAGCCTGGCCATGAGCGCCGCGCTGCGTTTCGATGCCAGTGATGACCTCAGCTTCACGCTGGCCCATGACCGCGGCGATGCACAACCTGCCAACTACTACGGCACCCCGCTGATCGACGGCCACTACCGCAGCAGCCTGCGCAAAAAGAACTACAACGTACAGAACGACGTGCAGCAGTACGTTGATGAATGGACCCGGCTCACGACCGACTGGGCGCTGAACGACCAGCTCAGCGCCAGCAACCAGCTGTACTACATCAAAAGCCGCCGTCACTGGCGCAACGCCGAGGACTACAGCTGGGACAGCGGGCGTCAGCAGCTGCTGCGCGGCAGCTACCTGGAGATCAAGCACAACCAGGAACAGTTCGGTGACCGCCAGACCTTCACCTTCGACCACACCCTGTTCGGCCTGGCCAGCAAGACCGTGCTCGGTGCCGAGTACAACAAGGTGCGATTCAACGTCGACAGCAATTCACCCTACAACGATGTCGGCGGCGACTATATCGACCCGTGGCAGCCACAGCCCGGCGGGTTCCATAGCGCCTCGCCGTTGCGGCCGCAAACGCTCTCGACCACCCATACCTTTGCCCTGTTTGCCGAAAACCGCCTGCAATTGAGCGATCGCCTGTCGTTGGTTACCGGCGTGCGTCGCGACCAGAACCACATCGACCGCAATAACTTGACCAACGACAGCCGCAGCGATCGTAGCCTGCAAGGTGGCAACTGGCGTGTCGGGCTGGTGTTTGCACTCAACGACGACCTGTCGTTGTACGGCCAGTACTCAACCAGCGAGGACGGGGTCAACAACCTCATCAGCCTCAGCCCCGCACAGATGCACTATGACCTGACCGAGGCGAAGCAGACCGAGGCCGGCATCAAGCAGCGCTTTTGGGAGGGGCGTGGCGAATGGACGCTTGCCGCCTACCACATCGTCAAGAAAAAACTGCTGGTCGACGACCCGATCACGCACGAGAAGCAACAAGCCGGGCAGCAGACCTCCGATGGCCTGGAAGCGACGCTGGAGCTGGCCCTGGCCCATCAGTGGCAGGTGTCGGCCAATGCATCGCTGGTACGCGCCAAGTACGACGACTTCGACGAAATGGTCGGCGGCCTGCCACAGGACCGCGCAGGCAACCGGCCAGCCAACGTGCCACGGCGTACCGCCAACCTTTGGTTGAGCAAAGGCTTCGGCCAGCAGGTAGAGGCCGGCTTGGGGGCGCGCTATGTGGATGAGCGTTATGCCAATACCGCCAATACCCAAAGCGCCCCCGGCTACACCGTGGTCGATGCCAACATCGCCTGGCAGGTGTTGCCGGATGTGAAGTTGGGGTTGCAGTTGAACAACCTGTTCGATCGCGAGTATGTGCAGTCGGCGTTCAGCGGGCAGCAGTGGTTGATGGGGATGCCGCGGTCGTACTTCGCGACGGTGGATTACAGCTTCTGACCTGAATACCTCTTCACGGCACGGATAGCACAAAAACCGCTACCAACCCGTCACCGGCTAGTTATAAGATAACGTTTTATATGACATTCATTACTATTAGCGTTCACCCATGACAAGCGCCATCGCCACGCCCACTCTGATCACCCAGCGGCTGCAGAGCATCGACGCCCTGCGCGGCCTGGTGATCCTGTTCATGCTCCTGGACCATGTCCGCGAGACTTTCCTCCTGCACCGCCAGGTCAGCGACCCCATGGCCATCGACACCACGGAACCGGTGCTGTTCTTCAGCCGCACCCTCGCCCACCTGTGTGCGCCTGTGTTCGTCCTGCTGACCGGCCTATCGGCCTGGCTGTATGGCGAGAAGCATCAGGGCCGTGGCGACGTCTCGGCTTTCCTGTTCAAACGCGGGCTGTTCCTGGTGTTGCTGGAGTTCACCCTGGTCAACTTCGCCTGGACCTTCCAGTTGCCCCCCAGCGTGATCTACCTGCAAGTGATCTGGGCCATCGGCGTCAGCATGATCGCCCTGTCGCTGCTGGTGTGGCTGCCACGCGCCGCGCTGCTCGCCCTGGGCGCCATCATCGTCGCCGGCCACAACCTGCTCGACGGCGTGCACTTCGGCGTAGAGTCAGCCCTGCATGTGCCGTGGGCAATCCTGCATGATCGTGGCTGGCTGGCGTTTTCCGAGAACCTGCACCTGCGCACGTCGTACCCGGTGCTGCCGTGGATCGGCGTCATCGCCCTGGGCTACGGCCTGGGGCCCTGGTTCGGTCGCGGCAGCGATGCCGGACAACGCCAGCAACACCTGCTGGTGGCCGGTTTGCTCGCGCTGCTTGGCTTTATCCTGCTGCGCATGTTCAACGGTTACGGTGAGGCACCGTGGAGCGGTTACCCAACCTTCACGCAAACCCTGATGAGCTTCTTCAACATCACCAAATACCCACCGTCGCTTCTGTTCCTGACCCTGACCCTGGGCTGCGGCCTGTTGTTGTTGCGCACGTTCGAACGGGCCGGCCAGGCGCGCTGGATCACTGCACTGGCAGTGTTCGGTGCGGCACCGATGTTCTTCTATCTGCTGCACCTGTATGTGCTGAAGCTGCTGTACCTGGCCTGTGTGGCGCTGTTCGGGCTCAACCATGGCGACTACTTCGGTTTCGACGGTATTGCAGCGGTGTGGCTGGGCGCGGTGCTGCTGGCGGTTTCGCTGTACCTGCCAGTGCGCGGGTTCGCCCGCCTGAAGCAGCGTCGCCGCGACATCCGTTGGCTGAAGTACTTCTGAAAAGCGTTTTCACCTGGCGGCGCGATGGTCTACCATGCGGGCCGCCGGTTTCCACCATGGAACTAACAGGGAATCCCAGGCCTGCCAATACAGGCCAATCGGAACTGCCCCCGCAACTGTAGGTGCCGAGCCTGCTCCATCGATGCCACTGGGCCTACCGCCCGGGAAGGCGGGAGCCGGGCCGTGACGCACCAGTCAGGAGACCTGCCGGCCTTCATTCACCAACCGGCGGGGTGTCCGGGATTGGCCATCCGTGTTGCCCCAGCCACCCGCTGGGGGCTTGGCGATGCCTGTCCGTGCGTTCCTCACCAGAACTGTCCGATAGGAGATCGCCCAGCATGCTGCCCCGTTTCGCCACCCTGCTCGCGGGCCTAGGCCTCACCGGCCTGGCCCAGGCCGCTGCTACCCACTACCCGCTGACGGTCGACAACTGCGGCAAGCCGCAGACTTTTGCCCAGGCACCGCAGCGCGCCGTCACCATCGGCCAGGCCGGAACCGAGCTGCTCTATGCCTTGGGGCTGGGTGACAAGCTGGCCGGCACGTCGCTGTGGTTCAACAACGTATTGCCGGAATACCAGGCGGTGAACGCCAAGGTGCCGCGTCTGGCCGACAACGACCCCAGCTTCGAGGCGGTGGTCGGCAAGCGCCCGCAACTGGTCGCGGTGCAGTTCGAATGGATGGTCGGTGCCCAGGGCGTGGTCGCCACCCGCGAGCAGTTCGATGAACTGAAGATCCCCACCTACGTGCTGCCATCGGACTGCGAGGGCAAGGACAACCTGGTCGGTGCAGACGGCACCCGCCTGCAAGCGTTCCAGGTAGACAGCATCTACAAGAGCGTCAGCCAACTGGCCGAGATCTTCGACGTTCAGGACCGCGGCGCAGCACTGAACGCCGAGTTGCAAGGGCGCCTCGACAGCGCCAGGGCACAACTGGCCGGCAAGGACCTGTCGGCAACTTCGGCGCTGTTCTGGTTCTCCAGCGCCGACCTGGACATCGACCCCTATGTGGCCGGCCGCCAGGGTGTCGCCGACTTCATGTTGCGCACCCTCGGTGTGCGCAACGTGGTCGAGTCCAGCGAAGAATGGCCAAGCGTTGGCTGGGAAACCCTGGCCAAGGCCAATCCGACCTGGCTGATCATCGCACGCATGGACCGCCGCCGTTTCCCCGCCGACGACTACCAGAAAAAACTCGAATTCCTGCGCAGTGATCCAGTAACCCGCAACATGGACGCGGTAAAGCACGACCGCATCATTATCCTCGACGCCGACGCCATGCAGGCCGGCATCCGCCTGTTCCGGGGCGTGCAGACGCTCTCCACGGCCTTCGCCAGCGGTAAAGCAGCCCCGTGATGATCCGCCTGTTACCCTGCATCGCGGTTGCCCTGGGCGCCCTGTTGGCCGCCCTGCTGGCCGGCACCGCCATCGGCGAAACCAACCTGTCGCCCAGCGTGGTCGGCCAGGTGCTGGCCAACCACCTGTGGCAAGCCGCCTACCCGGTGGACCCGATCGACGCCGGCATCGTCTGGAACTACCGCCTGACCCGCACCCTGGTCGCAGCCGCTTGTGGCGCCGGGCTGGCCACCTGCGGTGTCATCCTGCAGGCGATGTTGCGCAACCCACTGGCCGAGCCCTACTTGCTGGGGCTGTCTGCCGGTGCCTCGACCGGCGCGGTACTCGTCGGCCTGCTGGGCCTGGGTAGCCTGGCATTAAGCATGTCCGCAGGGGCTTTCATCGGTGCCGTGGCCGCATTCGCCTTGGTACTGGTGCTGGCCCGCGCGGCCGGCCCCAGCAGCAACAATGCCCAAGTGATCCTTGCCGGTATCGCCGGCTCGCAACTGTTCAATGCACTGACCGCCTTCCTGATCACCAAGTCGGCCACCGCCGAGCAGGCGCGCGGTATCCTGTTCTGGCTGCTGGGCAACCTGAGCGGCGTGCGCTGGCCTTCGGTGTGGCTGGCTGTGCCGGTGGCGATTTTCGGCTTGCTGGTGTGCCTGTGGCATCGCCGTGCGCTGGATGCCTTCACCTTCGGCGCCGATTCGGCCGCCTCGCTGGGCATCCCGGTGCGGCGCACCCAGTTGCTGCTGATCAGTTGTGCAGCGCTGGTGACGGCTGTGATGGTGTCCATTGTCGGCGCCATCGGTTTTGTCGGGCTGGTTATACCCCATGCCCTGCGCCTTCTGCTCGGCCCCGGGCACAGCCGTCTGTTGCCCGCCAGCGCACTGGGCGGTGCACTGTTCCTGATTGCGGCAGATATTCTTTCGCGCACACTGATCACCGGCCAGGTGATCCCGGTGGGCGTGGTTACGGCGCTGATCGGTGCCCCGGTATTCGCGCTGATTCTGGTCAGCCGTCGGGGGCGACCATGACAGCCATGACAACTGTTCGCATCCCCCCGCTGGCCTGCCATGGGCTGGGGCTGCAACTGGCCGGCAATACCGTGCTCAGCGATATCGACCTCAGCGTTGTCGCCGGTGAAACCCTGGGCATCGTCGGCCCTAACGGCTCGGGCAAATCCTCGCTACTGAAGTTGCTGGCAGGGCTGCGCAAACCGGCCTGCGGCAGCGTGCAGCTCATGGGTGAGCCACTGGCACAGATGCCCCGCCGCCGTGTTGCCCAAGCGCTGGCGCTGGTCGAGCAACAGGCCGACACCCTCGATGCGATCAGTGTGTTCGACGCGGTTGCCTTGGGCCGCACGCCGTGGCTCTCGGCCCTGGCACCGTTCTCCCGGCAAGACTGCGCCATCGTCGAGCAAGCCCTGGCCGACCTCGACGCCCTGCACCTGCGCACGCGCCTGTGGGGGTCGCTGTCCGGTGGCGAGCGCCAGCGTGTACACATCGCCCGCGCGCTGGCCCAACGGCCGCAGGTGCTGCTGCTGGACGAGCCGACCAACCACCTGGACATCCAGCATCAGCTGAGCCTGCTGCAACAAGTGCAGGCGCTGCCGGTTACCACCTTGGTAGCGCTGCATGACCTCAACCAGGCACTGACCTGCGACCGTGTCGCGGTCATCGACAAGGGCCGCCTGGTCGCCCTTGGCAAACCCTTCGAAGTGCTTACCGCCAAGCGCCTGCTGAGCACCTTCGGCGTCCACGCCCACTACCTCACCGACCCTTTCGACGGCGCGCGCATCCTGCGCTTTCGCGCCCCCTGAACCAGGTAGCCCTGCCCATGCTGTTGCGCCCTGTCGCCCTGCTGCTCGCCAGCACCCTGCATGCCCCGACCGCACTGGCCGAAGTGCATGAAGTGAAAATGCTCAACCGTGGCAGCGACGGTGCCATGGTCTACGAGCCCGACCACTTGCGCATTGCACCCGGCGACAGCGTTCGCTTCCTGCCGACCCAGAACGGGCATAATGCCGCCAGCGTGGCGGGCCTGCTACCCACCGGGGCCGAGCCGTTCAAGAGCAGGCTGAACCAGCCGTTCGAGCACACCTTCAGCGTGCCGGGCGTGTACGGTATCCAGTGCATTCCGCACGTGGCCATGGGCATGGTCATGGTGATCCAGGTCGGTGACGCGCCTGCCGCCGAATTGCCGGCCAGCTTGCCAGCGCGGGCCAAAGCCCGCTTTGCCGCACAGTTGCAAAAGCTCGAAGCTGGGCAATGAGCCAGCTATTCGGGTCGCTCACGCCCTGGCCGGCGTCGCCCAGTTGCAAAGCAATGGCTTTACCGAGGATGGCAACTGGAACCTTCTCAACCGCAACGTGTTCGACCCAGTGACGCGCGGCGTGATCTTCATCGCCAACAGGCACGTTCCCAGCGGTCAGCGTAATCGCAACTGCATGTGCGTGGTCTGCCACACCGGGTCTTGCTCCACATCCACCAACGTAAACCCTTGCCGCTCCCAGAACGCGATGGCACCCGGCAGAAACGGATGAGTATGCAAGTAAAGGCAGTCGAAGCCGGCTTGCATCGCCCGTTCGCGCAAGGCGCCAAACAAGGCAGCCGCCAGCCCATGCCTGCGGTAGGCCGGCAACACGAACAGCCGCACCACCTCGACTACCCGCTCAGCGCGGTAATCAAGCTGGGCAAAGCGATGGTCATAGGGCAAGTAACCTATCACCGCGACCAGCCGCCCACCCTCACGGGCTTCCAGAAAACAGCCCGCGCCGTCCAGGTAAGTGTCAGCGAACTGCGCCAGGTCACGCGGCAAGGGTGCATTGGCGAGCATCGGAAAAAGCGCTCGGCGGGCACTGTCGACAAACGCCAGCACTTCGGCAATGGCGTCACGCGCCACGGGTTGCAAGGTCCAGTTCGGCATTGGGCGGTTGCCAGTGTGGTTGGGAGCGTACGGTTCTACCGCAGCGTGCCGCTCAAGGCAAATCACAGGGCTCGTCGCGGCAAGGCGGACATCGGTATAATCGGCAGCCTTCACTGCCCGACCAGGCCATACCATGCCTCGCCTCCCGAAGTTGCTGTTACCCCTGTTGCTGGCTGCTGCACTCGCCGCCTGCGACCAGAAGCCCTCCCGTGAAGAACAGATCCTTGCCCAGCTGCCGCTGCAGGACGCCTACACGCACAACATCGAGCGCATGTCCGCGCTGCTGGGCCGCACTCACCCGCAGTTGTCGCAAGCGACCATCCAGGACGTACTGCGCAAGCACCTCACCGTCGAGGACCAACGCCGGGACCTGTTCCGCCTGTACAGCGAAAAGAACTTCAGCGACGCCGAGTTCGCAACCATCGTCGCCGCCACCCAGGACCCCGCCAAAGCGCGCGCCCTGGAAGACACCGAAGCCGGCAAACGCTTGAGCGAAAAACTCACCGCCCTGATGCGCGAAACCGCCCGCGATGTGAACGTGCAGGCCTTGGTCGAGCAGCGCATGCAACAGGTGGAAGATGAGCTTGATGCGCTGGACAAGGCAGGCTCTTGAGCGCTGCCCGCCAAGGTAACTTCCGTTCAGCAGCCCTTTACGATCACAGAGGTCAGGATTGCCACACACCAAGCACGGATTGCGCCTGGATCTACGTACACTCATTCTGGTGCTCTGCGCCCTGACCGCAGTGGTCATGCTGTGCGCCAGCTATTTCGCCAGCTATCGGGTGCAGCGCCAGCTACTGATAGACAATGCCCTGGAAGCCAATCGGGTGTATGCGAGAAAGCTGGCCAGCATTACCGACACCTTCATTGGCAACGCCTTGCAGCAACTGATGTTCAGCGCCGGCGTACAAAGCCGGCAGTTGAGCGACACCGCAGCGCTGCAGGTGGAAACCGACCGCGTACTGGGCCAGAGCATGGCCTTCAACTCCACCTTCGTGATCGATGCCAACGGTGTACTGCTGGCGGTATCCCCCGCCCCGCTACGCCACCTGCTCGGCACCCACGTGCAGTCGCCCGGTGCTCAGGAAGCCCTGCACGAACGCCGTCCACTGGTTTCCACACCCTATCTGTCGGCGGCCGACAACCTGATGGTGGTGCTGTCGCAACCCATTTTCGACGACAACGGCCGCTACCTGGGGTATGTGGGTGGCAGCCTGTACCTGCGTGAACACAACATCCTCAACAGCCTGCTGGGTGAGCATTTCTACAAGAACGGTTCGTACCTGTATGTGGTCGACCGCAAACGACGCCTGCTGTACCACCCCAATAGCGAACGGGTAGGCACGGTGGTGGAGGGCAATGCGCTGGTCGACCAGCTGGGGACACTGGACAGCGGTACCCGGCAGCTGACCAATAGCCTGGGCGTGGAAATGCTCGCCGGCTTCGCCACTGTGCCCAGCGCCGGCTGGGGCGTGGTAGCGCAGCAGCCATTGGCGCAGACGGTGACGCCGCTGAACCATCTGGTGCTGAACGTGGTCGCCAGTTCGGCGCCCTTGGCGCTGGTTGGCAGCCTGCTGCTGTGGTGGCTGGCCCGCACCATCGCCCGGCCGCTGTGGAAACTGGCCGCAAGTGCCCGCACGATGGACCGCGCCGGTACCGCCGAACATTTGCATCATGTGCGGGCCTGGTACTTTGAGGCGGCAGAGCTCAAACGCGCGTTACTGTTCGGCCTGAACTTGCTGCAAGAGCGCATCGGCCGGCTCAATCGGGACGCCCAGACCGACCCGCTGACCGGCCTGGGCAACCGCCGCAGCCTGGAATTCAGCCTGTCGTTACTGGAAGCTGAAAACCGGGAGTTTGCAGTCATTGCGCTGGATATCGACCATTTCAAACGGGTAAATGACAGCCATGGACACGAAGTGGGCGACCAGGTGCTGCGCCACCTGGCGGAGCTCATGCGCCGTTGTTGCCGCGAGGGCGACCTGTTGTGTCGGACCGGCGGCGAGGAGTTCCTGATATTGCTGCCTGGGGCCCCCCTGAACGTGGCGGCCGCGGTGGCTGAACGGTTGCGTGTGACCGTACAGGATATGCCGGTGGAACCGGTGGGGGCAGTGACAATTTCGCTGGGGGTGACGCACTGGGATGGCGAGACGCACGGCGAGCCCATGAACGCATTGGGCGAGGCTGACCGGGCGCTTTACCAGGCCAAGCAAGAGGGGCGCAACCGGGTCGCTTTTGCCTGAACGCCTTGTGTTGTAACCATGGCCGCGGGCTTGCCCGTGAAAATGCCGATACAGGCAACGATGAATCGGTGGCTTGTAACAATTCCTGTCATAAAACTGCAGCGTTTCAGTCATAGGATTGACCTCGACCTGACATTTTCACTTCATGGATGAGCGTCTCATGCGTCGTGTGGTTTTCAATCAGAAAGGTGGCGTCGGCAAATCCAGCATTGCCTGCAACCTCGCCGCAGCCAGTGCCGCCGAGGGCTACCGGACCTTGCTGGTCGACCTCGACCCACAGGCCAATGCCACCTTCTACCTGACCGGGCTGGCCAACGACACCATTCCTGCCGGCATCGCCGACTTCTTCCGCCAGACCTTGTCGCCGGTTACTGCCGCCGGCAAGAAGCACCGCGTGGCAATCACCGAAACCCGCTACAGCAACCTGCACCTGGTCACCGCCAGCCCTGACCTCAGCGACCTGCAAAGCAAGCTGGAGAGCAAGTTCAAGATCAACAAGCTGCGCAAGTTGCTGGTGGCGCTGGGCGAGGACTACGAGCGGATCTACATCGACACCCCGCCCGCACTGAACTTCTACACCTTCAGCGCGCTGGTGGCGGCCGAGCGTCTGTTGATCCCGTTCGACTGCGACAGTTTCTCGCGCCAGGCCCTGCACAATGTCATGGCCGAGGTCGAAGAACTGCGCCAGGACCACAACCCCGCGCTGCAGGTGGAAGGTGTGGTGGTCAATCAGTTCGCCGGCCGCACCGCACTGCACCAGACCCTGGTCGATCAACTGCGCAACGAAGGCCTGCCGGTGCTGCCGGTGTACCTGAGCAGTTCGATCAAGATGCGTGAATCGCACCATGCCTCGGTGCCATTGGTGCATTTGGCGCCACGGCATAAACTGGCCCTGGAATTTGGCGATTTGCTGGATGTGCTTGAGCGTGCGGCCTGACAGGCCTTTGGGGCACTCCGGCTGTAACCTGCTGCACCGGTCGAATCAGGTATACCGAGGTCGCCCTCGACAAAGCGCCTTGCAGCGCCCGGCTATCTACTGGCAAGCACAATAACGATGGCGCGGCCCTACCGCGCCACTTTCATCATGGCTGCCAAAGGAAACCGGAGAGCTCCCGCATGTCCGCACATCATGAGGTATCCCCCGCCACCCTGCGCAGGGTGATTGCCGCCTCGGCCATCGGCAACTTCGTCGAATGGTTCGACTTCGCCGTGTACGGCTTTCTCGCCACGCTGATCGCCAGCCAGTTCTTTGCCAGCGAAGACGCCAGCGTGGCCTTGCTCAAAACCTTCGCGGTGTTCGCCGTGGCCTTCGCCCTGCGCCCCTTGGGCGGCATCGTCTTCGGTGCCTTGGGCGACCGACTGGGTCGCAAGCGCATCCTGTCGCTGACCATCCTGCTGATGGCCGGCTCCACCACGTTGATCGGCCTGCTGCCGACCTACGCCAGCATCGGCCTGGCAGCCCCGGCGCTGCTGACCCTGGCCCGCTGCCTGCAGGGGTTTTCTGCCGGCGGCGAATATGCCGGGGCCTGCGCCTACCTGATGGAGCACGCGCCTGACGACAAGCGCGCCTTTTATGGCAGCTTCGTACCTGTGTCGACCTTTTCCGCCTTTGCCTGCGCAGCGGTGATCGCTTATGGCCTGGAGGCCAGCCTGTCGACCGAGGCGATGAATGCCTGGGGCTGGCGCATTCCGTTCCTGATTGCCGCACCGCTGGGCCTGGTCGGCCTGTACCTGCGCTGGCGCATGGAGGAAACCCCGGCGTTCCGCGAAGCCGTCGCCCAGGGCAAGGAGCACGAGCACTCACCGCTGAAGGAAACCCTGCGCCACCATGGCCGGGTCATTCGCAACCTGGGGGCGTTCATTTCGCTGACCGCGTTGTCGTTCTACATGTTCACCACCTACTTCGCCACCTACCTGCAACTGGTCGGCAACCTGACCCGTGCGCAGTCACTGCTGGTGACCACCGTGGCCCTGCTGTTCGCCGCCGTGGGCTGCCCGCTGGCCGGTGCATTTTCGGACCGGGTGGGGCGGCGCAAGACCATAGGTTTTACCTGCCTGTGGATGATGCTTAGCGTGTTCCCGGCGTACTGGCTGGCCAGCTCTGGCTCGATGTCGGGTGCGTTGCTGGGGGTGATCCTGCTAGCGGTGGGGGCACTGTGCAGTGGCGTGGTTACCGCAGCATTGCTGTCGGAAAGCTTCCCTACCCGTACCCGCTATACCGCTTCGGCGATTACCTACAACGTGGCCTACACGCTATTTGGCGGCACTGCGCCGCTGGTGGCAACCTGGCTCATCGGCCAAACCGGCAGCAGCCTGGCACCGGCGTTCTACCTGGTGGTGATTGCGCTGGTGGCGTTGGTGGGCGGTTTGGCGTTGCCGGAAACTTCGCGGATTTCTTTGCATGAGGACATGAGCATGGACGGTGTGCGGGCCGGAACCCGAAAGACCGTCTGAGATTTCCGGGGCTGCCTTGCAGCCCCGAATGCTCAGCCTTCCTGCTGCTCTTCCCGCCGATACGCCCACTGATACAACGCCGGCAACACCAGCAACGTCAGCGCTGTAGAGGACAAGATCCCGCCAATCACCACCGTTGCCAGTGGCCGTTGCACCTCCGCACCGGTCCCGGTGGCCAAGGCCATCGGAATGAACCCCAGCGAGGCCACCAGCGCCGTCATCAGTACCGGCCGCAATCGGGTCAGCGCACCCTCCTCGACCGCCGCCCGCAGCGTGCGCCCTTCCTCGCGCAGCCCGCGGATAAAGGCAATCATCACCAGCCCGTTCAGCACTGCCACTCCCGACAATGCAATGAACCCGACCCCGGCAGAAATGGACAGCGGAATATCACGCGCCCACAGCGCCAGCACCCCGCCGGTCAGGGCAAAGGGGATGCCGGTGAACACCAACAGGCCATCCCTGAGGTTGTTGAACATCATCAGCAACAGCGCCATGACCAGCAGCAAGGCCACCGGCACCACCACCTGCAAGCGCTCGGCCGCCGACTGCAACTGCTCGAACTGGCCTCCCCAACGCGTCCAGTACCCCGGTGGCACCTGCACCTGGCCGATCAGGGTCTGCTCGGCCTCTTGCACAAACGAGCCCAGGTCACGTCCACGCACATTGGCACTGACCACCACCACGCGCTTGCCATCCTCGCGGCTCACCTGATTCGGGCCCAGTTGCAGGTTCAACGTGGCTACCTGCGACAGCGGGATGAAACCGATTTGCCCGGCCCCCTCAGCAGCACTGGCCGGTACGGGAATCAGCAGGCTGGCCAACCCGTCGACATCGGTACGCAAGGTCTCCGACAGGCGCACGACCATGTCGAAACGGCGGTCGCCTTCATACAGCGTACCGGCGGTGCGGCCACCCACGGCAATGGCGATGGCATCCTGTACATCACCCACATTCAGACCATGACGGGCGGCCTTGTCACGGTCGATGTCGATGGTCAGTACCGGCAGGCCCGTGGTCTGCTCCACCTTCACCTCGGACGCGCCTGGCACCCCTTGCAGGCTGGTGGCGATCTGCGCGGCAGTGCGGTTGAGCACCTCCATATCGTCACCGAACAGCTTCACCGCCACATCACTGCGCACCCCGGAAATCAGCTCGTTGAAGCGCAACTGAATGGGCTGCGACAGCTCGTAGTTGCTGCCCGGCACACTGGCAGCGGCGCGTTGCACCTGGGCGATCAGTTCATCCCGTGGCTTGCCAGGGTCAACCCATTGTTCGCGTGGGCGCAGCATCACGTAGGCATCGGAAATGTTCGGCGGCATCGGGTCGGAGGCAATCTCGGCAGTACCGGTGCGGGCAAACACCCGCTCCACCTCGGGCACCTGGGCCATGATCGCCTGCTCCAGGCGCTGCTGCATGTCCACCGACTGCGACAGGCTGGTGCCCGGCACACGCAGGGCCTGCAGGGCGAAGTCACCCTCGCTGAGGCTGGGGATGAACTCGCTGCCCATGCGGCTGGCCATCACGCCGGACAGCAGCACCAGGGCAGCGGCAGCAGCAAACGCCAGTTTGCGCCGGCCCAGCACCCAGGCCAGCACTGGGGCATAGCGCTGACGTGCCGTACGCATCACCATGCCTTCCTCCTCCTTGACCTTGCCGGTGACGAACAGGGCAATGGCCGCCGGTACGAAAGTGACCGAGAGGATCATCGCACCCAACAGGGCCATGACCACGGTGAAGGCCATGGGGTGGAACATCTTGCCCTCGACCCCGGTCAAGGCAAAGATCGGCAGGTACACCACCATGATGATCAACTGCCCATAGATCAGCGGCCGGCGTGCTTCGCGGGCGGCGGCAAACACCTCATGGAACCGTTCGGTGCGGGTCAGCATGCGACCGTGGCGCTGCTGGGCATGGGCCAGGCGACGGATGGCGTTTTCCACGATCACCACGGCGCCGTCGACGATGATGCCGAAGTCCAGCGCGCCCAGGCTCATCAGGTTGGCACTGACTTTGTTGCTGAACATGCCGGTAAAGGTGAACAGCATCGACAGCGGGATAACCATGGCCGTGATCAGCGCAGCACGGATGTTGCCGAGGAACAGGAACAGCACGGCAATCACCAGGATTGCACCTTCGATCAGGTTCTTCTTCACCGTGGCGATGGCTTTCTCCACCAGGTGGGTGCGGTCGTATACCGTGACTGCAACCACGCCCTTGGGCAGGTTGCGATTGATCTCGACCAGTTTTGCAGCGACCGCCTGCGACACCGTACGGCTGTTCTCGCCAATCAGCATGAACACCGTGCCCAACACAACTTCCCGACCGTTTTCGGTCGCAGCCCCCGAGCGCAGCTCTTGGCCCAGGCCAACCTGGGCGACATGGCTGACGCGGATCGGCGTGCCGTCGACGCTGGAAATAACGATGTTGGCGATGTCTTCGGCCGAGGCCACCTGGCCGGGTGCGCGAATCAGCAACTGTTCGCCATTGCGCTCGATATAGCCAGCGCCAATGTTGGCGTTATTGCGCTCCAGTGCTGCAATCAGGTCGTTGAGGGTGAGCTTGTAGGCCGCCAGGCGCTTGGGCTCTGGTGCAATCAGGTATTGTTTGGCATGGCCACCGATGCTGTTGACCTCGGCCACACCCGGCACATTGCGCAGCTGCGGCTTGATGATCCAGTCCTGAATCACTCGCAGGTCGGTTGGGGTGTACGGTGTGCCGTCTTCCTTGAGCGCCCCCTCCTGGGCTTCCACCGTCCACAGGAAAATTTCCCCCAACCCGGTGGAGATCGGCCCCATGCCCGCCTCGATGCCCTGAGGCAATTGCTCGCGGGCCACCTGCAGGCGCTCGTTGACCAGTTGGCGGGCGAAGAAGATATCGGTGCCATCATCGAAAATGACCGTGACTTGCGACAGGCCCGAGCGCGACAGCGAGCGGGTCTGCTTGAGCCCTGGCAGGCCAGCCATGGCGGTTTCGATGGCAAAGGTGATGCGCTGCTCGGTCTCCAGCGGCGAATAGCCGGGGGCGGCGGTGTTGATCTGCACCTGGACGTTAGTGATGTCCGGCACAGCATCGATCGGCAGTTTCTGGTAGCTGTGGATACCCACCGCGGCCATCAGGACCACGGCCAGCATCACCACCAGGCGCTGCTCGATGGCAAATTGAATCAGGCGTTCGAACATGCAGGTGTCCCCGTGATCAGTGGCTGTGCTCGGCCGAGCCCTTGCCCAGTTCCGACTTGAGGACAAAGCTGCCGGCGGCCGCAACCTGAGTACCGGCGGCCAGGCCGCTGGTGATTTCCACCTGGCCAGCATCGCGACGACCAGTCTTCACCGGGCGCGCCTCGAAGCCTTCCGCAGTGCGGGCGAACACCACGGTCTGCGCCTCCCAGGTTTGCAGGGCGCTTTCCGGCACCGCCACGGCGGCATCGAAGCGGTCGACGCTGACCGCCACATTGACGAACAGCCCGGGGCGCCAGGCGCCATTGGGGTTGGCCAGTGTGGCGCGCACAGTGGCGGCGCGGTTCTGCTCGCCGAGCAGGCTGCCGACGTAATTGACCTTGCCCTGGACCTGGGCGCCCAGGTCCGGCGCACTGACCGTGACATCGCGGCCGGTTACCACCTTGTCCAGGTCACGAGGGGCCACGGCGAAGGTCGCCCACACCCGGCTCAGGTCGGACAGGGTGAACGCGTTGCTGGTCGCGTCGACCACCTCCCCCACGGTCAGGTGCTTTTCCACGACGACCGCATCGAAGGGTGCGCGCAGTTCATAGCGGTTGCCGGCACCGGCCGGGCCCACCGCCGCGACCTTCTGCCGAGCGTTGGCCAGAGCGATCTCGGCCTCCTGCAGGGCCTGGCGCGCCTGCAGGTAATCCTGCTCGGCGCTGATTCGCTCCTGCCACAGCTGTTGCTCCCGCTGAAAGGTCAATCGCGCCAGTTCCAGACGACGCTGGGCGGCCTGCTGTTCGCTGCGCAGGTCGGAGATCTGCTGGCTGGCAATCACCGCCAGTACCTGGCCGCGCTTGACCGCCTGGCCCAGCTCGGCTTGCACCGCTTCGACCACACCCGGCACGCGGGGTACCACATGTGCGGTGCGGTCCTCGTCAAAGCGGATCTCACCCGGGAAGCTGATGGCGGTGCCCAACTCACGGGGGCCAGCGGCAGCCAGTTGCACGCCAGCCGTTTCGATCTGGGCGATAGACAGGTGCAACTGGCCTTCTTCTTCGCCATGCCCCTCCTCTGCATGGCCTTCGGCGGCCTGCTCTGCAGCGTGGCCGTGGCTGTCTTGACCATGGTCGTCATGGGGGGCTTGAGCCTTGGACGCCTGGCCGAGGGTGCCGGTCCAGGCCAGGCCAGCGAGGCCAAGCGCCGCAATGGCGGTGGCCAGAAGGGCTAGCTTGCGTGAGTTAGTCATTGTTGCTCCTGCTATCGGGTTTGTTGCTCAGGCCATCGAGATCGCCGTAGATCCGCTCCACGTGTGCGCGCGCGTCGGTCGCCGAGGCCAGCGCCTGGAGGTACAGCCCGCGCGCCTCGATCAGCGTGCGCTGGGCGTCGAGTACATCGAGGAACGCGAACTTGCCCATTTCAAAACCGCGGGTGGCGGTGTCCACGGCCTGCTGCGCAGCCGGCAGGATGGTGCGGTCATAGGCTTCAACGTCCTGCATCGCCGTCTCCCACTGGCTGATGGCGCTACGGGTTTCACTGCGCAGACGCAGCTCCACGGCATTGCGCAGGTCGCGCGCCTGGTCGGCACGGCGCGCAGCCGCCAGGACATTGCCCCGGTTGCGGTCGAACAGCGGCAACGGCATGGACAGGCCAACCACGTTCACCCGCTCCCGGTCTTCGCGGCTGTACTGGCTGCCAAGGCTGACGGTGAGGTTGGGGATACGCTGGGCTTTCTCCGAACCCAGGGACGCATCGCCGCGCTCGACCTGGGCAGCGGCCAGGCGCCATTCGACGGTCTGTTCGACCTGTTCAAGCAAGGTGTCGGCACCCGGCGCGATGCCTGGCGAAAGGTTGGCCGCCTGTAACCGGTCGAAGCTTGCCAGCGGGCTGCCCATCAGCCGGGCCAAGGCCTGGTAGGCCACGCTGCGCTGGGTTTTCGCGCGGCGCACTTCGGTCTGGGCCTGGGCCAGTTGCACCTGGGCACGGGTGGCCTCCACCGGTGATGACTGGCCTGCCGTAACCCGCCCTTGCACCACCCGCAGGCCGCGTTCAGTCAATACCTGCGACTGCTGCGCCAGCTCCAGCGCGGTCTGCGCACGCACGCCAGCGTGGAAAGCCTGCACCACATCGGCCCGCAGGGCGTTGCGCTGGCGCTCCAGGTCGAGCTGGGCAATGGCCTGGCCGGCCCCCGCCACGGCGAGACGCGCGCCGCGTTTCCCGCCCAGTTCCAGCGGCTGGCTGAGGGTGACGGTGGTGGTGCTGGTGTCGCGACGGGTGTCCTCGACCTCCCAGGCCAGCTCCGGGTTGGGGATCAGCCCGGCCTGGCGCCGTTCGCCATCGGCAATGCCAATTTCACGGCCGGCTGCAGCCAGCTCCGGGTTCTGGGCGAAAGCGGCGGTAAGCGCCTGGGGCAGGCTCAGCGCCTGGCTGGCCTGGGCGCCGGTGGCACTGGCCAGCAACAGGCAGAGCAAGGCGATCTTGCGGGGGATGGGCACGACACAGGTCCTCTCGGCGAAGCATTGGCGAGGGACTGTAGAAAGGGCCGGTTATCGGGGCGGTGGCGGCAAGATTACAATTTTGTAATGACGCGCTGCGTTGCTTTGCAGGCGCAGCCTTGTGCTGCTGGGCACAGGACGGTGAACGCCCAAGAAGTTCGATAATCGCCCACTTTCCCGGTGCGACGATCTTGTCCAATTGACGAAACTAACCAGTCAGTACAAAACTACGGACATTCAACAACAACAAAGCGATGCCCGTCATGAAGCCCCTTATTCTCGTGCTCAACGGCCCCAACCTGAACATGCTGGGCACCCGCGAGCCTGCCCAGTACGGCCACGAAACCCTCGCTGACCTGGCTCAGGGATGTGCCGACACTGCCCACGCCCACGGCCTGGAAATCGAGTTTCGCCAAACCAACCACGAAGGCGAACTGATCGACTGGATCCACGCTGCCCGTGGCCGCTGCGCCGGCATCGTGATCAACCCCGGCGCCTGGACGCACACCTCGGTGGCCATCCGCGATGCACTGGTGGCCAGCGAACTGCCGGTGATCGAGGTGCACCTGTCCAATGTGCACAAACGCGAGCCGTTCCGTCACTTGTCGTTCGTATCGTCCATCGCCGTCGGTGTCATCTGCGGGCTGGGCAGCCACGGCTACCGCATGGCGCTGAGCCACTTCGCCGAGTTGTTGCAGGAGCGTGCGGCATGAGCCAGCAAGCCATCCTCGCCGGCCTGATCGGCCGCGGCATCCAACTGTCACGTACGCCGGCCCTGCACGAACACGAAGGCGACGCCCAGGCCCTGCGCTATCTGTACCGGCTGATCGACGCCGACCAGCTGCAACTGGATGACAGCGCCCTGCCCGGCCTGCTCGAAGCCGCGCAACATACCGGTTTCACCGGGCTGAACATTACCTACCCGTTCAAGCAGGCTATCCTGCCGTTGCTCGACGAACTGTCCGACGAGGCCCGTGGTATCGGCGCGGTAAACACCGTGGTGCTCAAGGACGGCAAGCGCGTCGGCCACAACACCGACTGCCTGGGCTTTGCCGAAGGCTTGCGCCGCGGCCTGCCCGGTGTGGCACGGCGCCAGGTCGTGCAGATGGGTGCCGGTGGCGCTGGCTCGGCCGTGGCCCATGCCCTGCTGGGTGAAGGGGTAGAGCGGCTGGTGCTGTTCGAAGTGGACGCAGCCCGTGCGCAGGCGCTGGTGGATAACCTGAACGGCCATTTTGGCGCAGGGCGCGCCTTGCTTGGCACCGACTTGGCCACAGCCCTGGCCGAGGCGGACGGGCTGGTCAACACCACGCCAGTGGGCATGGCCAAGCTACCGGGCACGCCACTGCCGGTGGAGTTGCTGCATCCCCGCCTGTGGGTGGCCGAGATTATCTACTTCCCGCTGGAGACCGAACTGCTGCGCGCAGCCCGGGCACTGGGCTGCCGCACGCTGGATGGCAGCAACATGGCGGTGTTCCAGGCGGTGAAGGCATTCGAGCTGTTCAGCGGGCGGCAGGCGGATGCGGCGCGGATGCAGGCGCACTTTGCCAGTTTCACCTGATAGAAAAGTGTTGGCTTCTTCGCGGGCACGCCCGCTCCCACAGGTACTGCGCAAACGTTACTGATTGCACTCCCTGTGGGTGCGGGCATGCCCGCGAAGAGGCCGGTACAGGAGAATCACTCTTTTTCATCCAGCAAAGCCTGTATCACCTGTTCCTGCCCGCCATAATCCCCCTCGCCAAAGTGCACATGGCGCACCTGCCCCTTGCGGTCGACAAAGTAATGCGCCGGCCAGAACTGGTTGCCCCAGGCATTCCACACCTTGTAGTCGTTATCTACCGCCACCGGATACCCGATACCCAACCGGGCAACCTTGTCCCGCAAAGTGCCCACATCATGCTCGTAGTCGTACTCGGGCGTATGCACCCCCACCACTACCAGCCCTTGATCGGCATAGCGCCGCGCCCACTCATTCACATGCGGCAGGCTGCGCCGGCAGTTGATGCAGTCCCAGGTCCAGAAGTCCACCAGCACCACCTTGCCCTTGAGCCCCGGAGCATCCAGAGGCGCCGAATTCAACCACTGGCTGGCGCCGGACAGCGACGGCATGGCGCCGTAGCTGTCGCGGGCCTTCAGGTGCCCAGCCAATCCAAGCCCCATCAGCGCCAGCGCAAAACCGCCAGCCTTGAGCGTCCGGCGGCGATCAGTTGTCATGGCAACCGCCCGTGGCGTAGGTGCGGTACTGCACGCTCTGCCGCTGGCCATGGGAGTCAAGGTAGTCCATTCGGGTATTCACCAGGCCGCAGGCGTTGCTCTGATCATCCTGCACCGACAGCACTTTCTTCACATCCAGAGGCTCACCGTAGCGGTACTGCATGACCCCGCCATCCTGCATCGGGGCAGTGGCGGCCTGGGCAGCGATAGCGCCGAAGCTGAGCACGGCGAACAGGCTGGCGCTGGCGATAGTCTTGACGTTCATGGCATCTCTCCTGGTAACTCTTGGGGGTGGGGAGTGTTGCTCCCCGGTCGAGAGCCATTTCACGCCTGCCAGGTATCCCGCATGTGTCGCCCAACGTTGTGATGTGCTTCCTGCTGTATCCCTGCCCGTGCCAGATACACTGCAATACAAACTCCCGCAGGCAAGGGCGAACGCGCTCGGTACACTGCGCCCAACCCCCTTTGCACAGGAACCCAGCGCATGGAACACGTCGATCACATCCTGATCGTCGACGACGACCGCGAGATCCGCGAACTGGTCGGCAATTACCTGAAGAAGAACGGCCTGCGCACCAGCATCGTTGCCGACGGCCGGCAGATGCGCGCCTTTCTCGAAGCCAACAGCGTCGACCTGATCGTGCTCGACATCATGATGCCCGGCGACGACGGTCTGCTGTTGTGCCGCGAGTTGCGCGCCGGCAAGCACCGCAACACGCCGGTGTTGATGCTGACCGCCCGCAATGACGAAACCGACCGCATCATCGGCCTGGAAATGGGCGCCGACGATTACCTGACCAAACCGTTCTCGGCCCGCGAACTGCTCGCCCGCATCAACGCTGTGCTGCGCCGCACACGCATGCTGCCACCCAACCTGACCATCAGTGAAAGCAGCCGCCTGCTGGGTTTCGGTCAATGGCGCCTGGACACCACCGCGCGCCACCTGCTCGACAGCGAAGGCACCCTGGTGGCCCTGAGCGGCGCCGAATACCGCCTGCTGCGGGTGTTCCTCGACCACCCGCAGCGGGTGCTCAGCCGCGAACAGTTGCTTAACCTGACCCAGGGCCGCGAAGCCGACATCTTCGACCGCTCCATCGACTTGCTGGTCAGCCGCCTGCGCCAGCGCCTGGGTGACGATGCCCGCGAGCCTAGCTGCATCAAGACCGTGCGCAGCGAGGGCTACGTGTTCTCGCTGCCGGTGCAACTGCTCGAGTCCCCCTCATGAAATGGCCACGCACCCTGGCCTCGCGCCTGGCACTGATCTTCTTCACCGGCCTGGTGTTGGCCTATGGTCTGTCGTTTGGCCTGCAGGCCTATGAGCGCTATATCAGCAGCCGCTCGATGATGCTCAGCAACCTCGAGCAGGACGTGGCGACCTCGGTTGCCATCCTTGACCGCCTGCCCGCAGCCGAGCGTGCCGCCTGGCTGCCGCGCCTGGAACGGCGCACCTATCGCTATCGCCTCGACCAAGGCCTGGCCGGCGAAGCGATGCCGAGCAGTGACCCACCGATGGCCGCCGCGTCGATCGTCAAGGCCATTGGCAGCGACTACCGCCTGACCTTTCTGGAAATCCCTGGGCCCAATGCGCATTTCCAGGCACACCTGAACCTGGCCGACGGCGCGCCCCTGACCATCGACGTAACGCCAACACCAGTCCCGGTAGCCCGTTGGTTGCCCGTGGTGCTGCTGATTCAGCTCGCTGTGCTGTTGCTGTGCACTTGGCTGGCCGTACGCCTGGCCATCGGCCCGCTAACCCGTCTGGCCCAGGCAGTGGACAACCTCGACCCGGACCAGCCCGGCGTGCAACTGGATGAAAGCGGCCCGCGCGAAGTGCGCTACGCTGCCGTGGCCTTCAACGCCCTGCAGGCACGCATTGCTGCCCACCTCAAGGAACGCATGCAGTTGCTGGCGGCCATTTCCCACGACCTGCAAACACCGATCACTCGCATGAAGTTGCGGGTCGAAGTGATGGATGAGGGGGTCGAAAGGGACAAGTTCTGGAACGACCTGGATGAAATGGAACACTTGGTGCGCGAAGGCGTGGCTTATGCCCGCAGCATGGACAGCAGCACCGAAGCGACATGCCGGGTCAACCTTGATGCCTTTCTCGACAGCCTGGTATTCGACTACCAGGACAGCGGCGCCCAGGTCGAACGCCACGGCAACAGCGGTACCCTGCTGGAAACCCGCCCGCATGCGCTGCGTCGGGTACTGGTGAACCTGGTCGACAACGCCCTGAAGTTTGCAGGTGCTGCCGAGCTGCAAGTGTCCCGCGAGGGCAGTACCACCATCATCCGCGTGCTCGACAACGGGCCAGGGATACCCGGTGACGAGCTGGATGAAGTGCTCAAGCCGTTCTACCGGGTGGAAGGCTCACGCAATCGCAGCACGGGTGGCACCGGCCTGGGACTGGCCATTGCCCACCAGCTGATCCAGGCCATGGGGGGGCGGCTGACATTGAGCAACCGCGAACAGGGCGGATTGTGCGCGCAGATCGAACTCACCTGAAGTGCATCTGCGATCGTTGGCAGGAACGGCCTTGGATCTCGATCGGGCCGCTCCTGTAAAAAGCGAGGTCGCCTCTACAAACAGATACACAACTGCATCCCCCTGACACACTGCAGATACCCCGCCTCGAGACACTCCCGGTCACACAACCACACCCCGGGAGACCCTCATGAAAGCCTTCACCTTGCCCTCCGGCTGGAAGCTGTTCGCCGCCCTTGCCGGCCTGACCCTGGCGATGAGCGCCGTGGTCCTGGCCAGCCAACCTGACCCGGACGGCTTGCGCAGTGCCATTCGTGCCACCGCACGCAGCTCGTTCGCACTGTTCTTGCTGGCGTTCCTGGCCTCGTCGCTGGTGACCTTGCTGCCTGGCACCTCAAGCCGCCGCATCCTTCAGGAGCGACGCTACCTGGGGTTGGCATTCGCGTTCTCCCACACCGTGCATGGTGTGTTGATTTATCGCTACGCCCAGCAATTCCCCGAACTGTTCTGGGCCGGCCGCACGCTCACGTCCAGCCTGCCCGGCACGGTCGGCTACCTGTTCTTGCTGCTGCTCACCGCCACCTCGTTCAAGGCCCCCATGCGGCTGTTGGGCGGTCGTGCCTGGCAAGCGCTGCACAGCAGCGGCATGTGGATACTGGCTGGGGTGTTCTGCCTGTCGTTCTACAAACGCATCCCCATGGGGGGCTGGTACCCGCTGGCGTTCGCCCTGATGTTCAGCGCCATCGCCGTCAAGCTCACCGCCAAAGTGGCCCGTAAACAACGCCGCAGCACCCGCGCCCTTGCCTGAAGAGAGCACCGCACATGACGACCTTGACCCGTACCCTGACCACCGTCGATCGCATCGGCAGCTGGAGCGCCGACTTGCCATTACGGGTATTTCTGGCCTGGGAATTTTTCGAATCCGGCCTGGAGAAATTCAACGGCAGCAACTGGTTCGCCGACCTGCAGTCCAGCTTCCCGTTCCCCTTCAACCTGCTGCCCGCAGAGCTGAACTGGCAGCTGTCGATGTGGGCCGAGTTGGTACTGCCGTTGCTGCTGTTGCTGGGCTTGGGTACCCGGCTGGCATCATTGGGTTTGATGGTGGTGACCGTTGTAGCGATAGCGGCAGTGCACTGGCCGGCGCACTGGTCGGGCCTGGCGGAGCTGGCCCAAGGCTATGCCATTACCGACCAGGGCTTCGGCAATTACAAGTTGCCGCTGATCTACCTGATAGCGTTGCTGCCACTGCTACTCAAGGGCGCCGGGCGCCTTAGCCTCGATCATTGGCTTGGCACGCGGTTCGGCAGATGAGGACCGGGGGCTGCTGCGCAGCCCCCAATGCCTTCAAACGGTTCCGACAATGACACCCTGCTCGCGCAATGCCTGCAACAATGCCAACCCTTGCTGCACATCCCCGCCCAATGCCTGCAGCCGCTCTCTTCCAGTCCCCTGCTCCACCAGCAACCGGTACGCCATAGGGGCCAACCGGGCAAAGCGCACCTGCAACCGGGCATCGCGATAAACCAGCAGCAAGGTTGGCGACGCCGGGGTAGCCGTTGGCTGGTAGTCCACGCCAATGCTGTCCACCGGCCAACGATAGGCCAACACGCGCGCCACACAAGACAACAACGGCTGCCCATCCAGCAGGTCACCATCAGGGTCATGCGCCGGGTCCTCGGCGTCGCTCAGGTACAGCTGCGCCTCGACCCACTCATAATGCGCCAGCTCCAACTGCCAAGGGGTGTCCAGCGCCACACCTTGCAAGTAGTCGACGAAGGTTTCGGCAATTTCGGTAAACAATGGCGTCTGGCAACGGTAACTGGCGTAGAAATCACCTACTCGCGCATGCCAGCGCTGCTCGCCCAACGCCTGGCGCATGACCGGGAAGCTGCCAGCCAGCAAGCCTTCGATGGCGCCATAGAACAACTCGCGGTAAACCCTCAGGCGGCGGGCCTCGACGCCGGGCGGCGGGGCATGGCGCTGCGGGTCGCGCAGGTGACGGGCCAAGGCATACTGCTGCGCACGCAAGGTCTCATTCATCTGCTTGCCCTCCGGCAGCGCATTGCACAGCACGCATACGCGCCGTCTCGGCCAACAGTTCGGCCAAGGGCGGGTAGTTGAAATCACGCTCCAGCACCGTCGGCCGTACGCCGAAGCGCGCACAAGCGGTGGCGTACAGCGTCCAGACATCTTCCTTCACGGCGGCCCCGTGGGTATCCACTTTGAGGTCCGGCGCTTCATCGTAATGCCCGGCAACGTGCATCCCGGCCACGCGCGCCTGGGGCAGGCCTGCAAGGAATTGCCGGGCGTCGTAACCATGGTTGCAGGCGTTGACATAGACGTTGTTGACGTCCAGCAGCAGGTCACAATCGGCTTCATCAAGCACCGCCCGGATGAAGTCGAGTTCGCTCATCGCCTGATACGGCGCGGCATAGTAGCTGATGTTCTCCACGGCAATGCGCCGCTCCAGCTGCTCCTGAGCCTGGCGTATGCGCGCAGCCACATGGCGTACGGCTTCATCGGTGAACGGGATGGGCATCAGGTCGTACAGGTGCCCGTCATCACTGCAGTAGCTCAGGTGCTCGCTGTACAGTCGCACCTGATACCGGTCAAGAAACTGCCGGGTCTGCTCGAGAAAATGGCGGTCCAGCGGCGCGCTGCCACCCAGCGATAAAGACAACCCATGACAGGTGACAGGAAAGCGCTCCGCCAGCTGGGCCAGGCCCTTGCCGTAGGCGCCGCCCACGGCAATCCAGTTTTCCGGCGCACACTCGAGAAAGTCCACTGCACCCGCCTCCATGGCCAGCAGTTCCGGCAACAGGCCGCGACGCAGGCCTAGCCCGATGTTCAACATTGCAGGAAACATAAAAGCTCTCCAACAGGCACAACGCCCCACCTGGCCAGCAGGAGGAGCGTTGTGGCGTTTCATGGGGTAGAAAGTCAGGGCTTGCCGGTCAGGTGGCTGAACAAGCCATCAGGCATGGCCTTGCCATTGGCCTGATAAATCGCCTTGAGGTGGTCCGCCGCTTCCTGCTCGGAGATGAAACCGTCATGGTTGCGGTCGATCGTGTCGAAATCACGGGCACGGTCCTTGGCCACCGCCAGAAACTCATCGCGCGAGACCTTGCCATCGTGATTGCTGTCGGTTTTGGCGAACGAGGCGTCGCCACACTTGCCTTCACCACACTTGCCCTCAGCCCCGGCCTTGGCGCCGGCGCCGCATTTACCCTCACCGCACTTGCCTTCGCTTTGGGAAGCCTTGCCGCTGCCGCCGCACTTGCCTTCACCGCACTTGCCCTCGCCGGCCACTTTGGCCGAAGCCAGCTGGTAACCTTGGGCCAGCGGCTCGACGGCGAACGCACTGCTGCTCAATGCCATGCTGCCGATCAGGGCGGCGCCGAGCAGGCCGAGGGTGTTTTTTGCTTGAGTCATGATGCAGCTCCACTGGGGTTGGATAGTGGAGCCATTAGGCCGTTGCGGTTTGTCGGGGATGTATCGTGTCAGGCGTGCTTTTGTATGGCAGTAGGTCTGCTGCACAGGCAGATACAGTGCGATACACGACACCCGGCAACTGGCCCCAAGGTGCCTTGGGGCCATGAGGTGTGATCAGTCTTCCAGCGGTTTGGGCGGGGCTGCGGGCTTGGCCGGCTTGCTGTCCTTGGCCTTGCCTTGCGGGGTCGCCGCTACGGGCTCGGGCGCCGCCAGTGCCTTTTCACTGGCAGGCAGTTCATCGACCGCCTTGAAGATCACCTGCGGGTCGATGACCTCGCCGCTGTCGTCGTCCTTGAGCATGTGCCGCTCACCGTCCTTGCCCACCAGAATCACCTTGGTCCCCTTGCTCGCGCCCAACTTCAGTTCCCGAATCAGGGCCATTGTGGTCTGCTGCTCAAGGTTCTTGTCCTCTCGCTTGCCCATCATGTTGGCGACGCTGTACAGGACAAGGTTGCGCTCCTTGAACGCAGCCTGGGTGGCCGGGTCCTCGAGCGCCTTGTTCAGCCCTCGCAACGTCGGGTCGGCACTGCTGGGAGCGATAACCACCAATGGTCTGGTCTTGCCCAGTTCCTTGGCTAGAGGCGCATCACTGTCTGCGGCAAACAGGGGGCCGGCAACAGCAAGCAAGGTTGCGAGGGTCAGTGACCGGACAAGCATGCGTATCTCCTTATTGTCTCGATATACCAATGACTACAGATCACGGAGAAAAATCCGACAGGGAGCCTAAACCACTTCATTCCAGAACGGGGTGTGCAAAAGTAACTGTCGATTTCCGAGCCACCTGAAGCCAGGACTACGGCGCTGGTACAAGCCGCTGTCAGCTTGATTGAGCATAGCCCAAAGCCGCTTTGGCAGGGCCAACCCCCCCTTGCCCTGAGCACACGTCAACGCACATCGATCGATGGCCCCTTGGGTCCCACTTCCATCGCTTGAACCGTCATATCCAGCATCAGCCCTCTGCGTGCAGCGCGCTGCGCATCGCGAATGGCATCCGCCTGGTCGATCCTGGCCCCTTCGCTCAGCGCTTCATCGTCAAGCACCGTTTCAAGCTGCCTTCTGAACGGCAGGTCGACCGCAGCGAATCGCTCAGGATGAGAACGCTCCAGGTGCGCCTGCCAGAATTCACGGTCAACCATGGAGCGGGCAACCTCTTCCGGGGTTTCTGCATCCCGCACCGCAGCCTCTGCTTCTGCCAGGTCCGCATCCAGGACGCCTGAGATCGCCAGGAAGCTCATTTCTCCCACCTGCAGCGGCAAGTCGAGACGCTCCCTCAGCCCGACCCTGAAAGCCAGCCCCACCTCGCTTCCTTCCAGCGTCCTGCCATGTTGTAGCGCCCATCGGGTAGCGAACCTGTCGACTGCATCCTGGCGCCATAAACGTCTGCCCAGGTCTAGCAAGGCGCGTTCGCTTTCTCCCTGGGCCGCGTGCTCGACCTGCCAAACCAGCAAATTCAGTTCAAGGTTGCTCAAGCACCAGGTTGCACCGTCCTGGCACCCCCACTCATCATTGGCCACTGACAGCAAGTTCTGCCGCAGCTCTGGCGTAATGGCCATCGCTTGCAATACCGCCATGACCCGATTGCCCAGTGCACGCGCATTGACACGAAAGTCTTCGGACAGCAACAACTGGCGAAGCACACGGAAAAAACGCTCGGCGTCCTGCCCTGAATCCAGCGAGTCCCAGGCAGCAAGCATCAAGCCGCGATGCTCCGGAGTCACGGCATCCCCCCATACTTCACGCGCGTGCTGCAGCCGCAGAAGCACTTGCTCCTCGTCGAGGGCCGGATCGACGCTACTCAACGAAGCCTGCAAGCGTAACGTCTGGGCCTCGCCCAAGGGGTTCGCATTCAAGCGGAACCGCCGCCGCTGCCACACGGGCAACTGGTAGAAACCCTCTGGAATGTGCCTGATCCGGTTATCCCGCAAGTCAACAGATACCAACTGAGCGTTGTCGAACACGCCCAGTGGAAACTGCGAGATCTGTGTGTCGCGCAAGTTCAGCCAGCGCAATTCAGCCAAACCCGCCAACGTGAATCTGCTCCCCAGAGGGTTGTGGGACAGGTCGAGAGACTGCAGGTTCGTGCAACTGGCCAGCGTGGCGGTTTGTGCAATGTTCAGGACGATCCGGTTGTTGGTCAGGCTCAGATGCCGCAGCTGCGCTATCTGCAGCAACGGCTGAGGAAGGCGCGTCAACAGGTTCCCACCCAGATCGAGGGTTTGCAGGTTAGGGAAGGCCAGCAGCAGGCTGCTGGGCACCTCCAGAAGGTCAAGGTGCAGCAGCGACACGCTGGTCACACCTCTGAAACTGACCTGTGCGGGTATGTTGGGCAAGCCGCTCGATCTGAAATTGCAGAACATGACGTGGAGGTTTTCCTGTGCATTGATCTGCAGTTCCCCCACGCCCACCGACCGCCGCCAGCAATTGAACAACGTCTGGCGTAAAGCCTCTCGATCTTCCCTGACATCGCCCTGCCCTCGTGCCACCCAGGTATTCAGTGTGGCGCGAAGCACCGCGAACTCATTGCGAAGGTCAGCCAGTACGTGTTCAATCTGATGCCCTGAACGCCTGGCGTCATCGGCGAAGGTCTCGACCTGCTCATCACTCAACCACGGAAAGAGATCGCGCAGCGTTGCCCTCAGGGCACTGCCCCTTGATGCAAAACCACTTACTCCGCCACCACCCAGCGGGTAGCCAATACGTCCATCGGCCAAGCGCATGGGCCCTCGGACAGCACCTAGGCGTACCGCGCCAAGCAAACGACTGAGCTCATCACGATGGCGTGCCGCTTCGCGCGCCAGCATCACCCTGAGGTTGTGCGCGAATGGATCGCCGATCCCCATCGCCTGCCGTTGCCCTTCGGTATAGGCTGGCGCCATGACGTCAAACAACTCACCTGCCTCACCCAGCGCCGTGCCCTGGCCGCCATGCAGTTGAAACCTGCCGTTAACGTGCACCAGATCGAACGCCCGCGGCCCTTGCTCGGTCTTCGCCAGTATCGGCCCGCCCAGGCAGCCTTCGTACAGGCGCCAGCGCACACCTTGTTCGCCTCCGGGTAGATACCGCAGCATGCCCAAGGCCACCCGTGCCAGGTCTGCATGCTGCGGCGTATCAAGGTACAACGCTTCAAATACGCGAGCCTGGCGGGTAGCCAGCACACTGCCCCTTGCCGCCTCGGCCAGCCCCAGTGCAACCCTTCCGCTGGACAGCAGCCGCATGCGATCCACGCTGCTGGCGGCCTGTACCAGTGCTTGCGCAGTGCGCGCGCTCAGCCCCGGGAAGACCCGGCGCAGCACTGCGCTGCCAGGGGTGTCGCTGGGCTGCAAGGCTTCGAAAAGGTGCTGCAGCAGTGTTCGGCGCTGCGTCCATGCCAACGCTGCCAATGCCCGATCTGTCAGGCCACTCGCGCCTGGCAGGCGCCGAGCGTGATCGAGCACTGTTGTATCTTCTACCGGCTCGCCACTGCGCAAACGGCCAATCATGCTGCGGATGCGTTGATCAAGCCTGACCCGCGCCACGCTGTCGATCATCCCGGGGCTCGGTGCCTGGGCGTGTACATGCAGGCCACGCAGGTCGTCGCCATCAAGGCCGTGGAACAGCAGAACCTGATCGATCTGTTCGTCATTCAGCCCATTGAAGGGTTCGCCCAAACGCCGGAACATGCGGTATCTGTCAGTCCACCGAGCCGGTTGCTCGCTCCACACCCGCCAGGCACCTGCGCCATTGTGGCGCAGCAACGGTCCGTGGCCGTCGACCGGATACAACTGCCATTGATCATCACCCGCCTCTGTCACGCGATAGTGATGCCCGTCCATTTCGATCCAGGCCAGCCCGTCCTGACGTCGAATACCCAAGGCGTCCGGGCTTGAGACTGCAACGGGTGCCTGGATTTGAAACGGGGTCATGTCTTGTTGCCAGAGTTTCTCAGTGCCGTCCTCCAGCCGCGCCGGCACCATGGCATCGACCTTCGCAGAGCGTGCCCAAACCCGTCGAGCCACACCCACCCCGGCTACCGTGGTCGCCAGCAGGGCAAGGTCTGTCGCCACATGGGTCAAATGGTCGAGCGCCTCCTGGCGATCGCCTTCCTGCCAGGCCTCGACGCCATGGTAGACCTCACCCAGCAGTTCAAAGGCCGTCACGGCCAGCAGCGCCAGGCCAACCCCAGGCACAAAGAAGCTGGCCAGGTTGAGCAGCGCCCACCCTTCGGCTGCAAGGCGCAGGTCATGCTGGCGCTGAACCTCACGATCCAGCCTGGCCACAGGGACCGCGATCATCGCCGCATCGTCCTTGATCTGGTGGATACGTGCCCGTGCCAGGCTGATGAACAACGGCTGCGGGTAAGCCTGCAAGCGCGGTTCGAGATCGCGAAAGGCCCAGCTCGGCAGGTCATCGAAGCGCTCCGCGACCTGGGCGAAAAAAGCCTGGCTGTCACGCCGCAGCACGAAGCGGCTGAAAAAACGCTGATAGGCCTTGTCTCGCAAGCAACGGCCCAGTTCGCGGTTCAGTTTGTCGATGCTCTCGAACGCGCGCCAAGGCGAAAAAGGGTCCCCAGGCACGTAAAGCAACACCCGACGCGTCGTGTTGAACAGGACGCCCTGCTCAATGACAACGAACACGGTCACCTGCTCGATCTGGCAACCCAGCAATTTAAGTTGCCTGGCCAGCACAAGGTCACCCGCCAAGCGCGGCAGCTCCCCCTTCTCGCACACAGCCACCATCACATTGAGTTCGCTGGCATCCAGCGTTCCCTCCTGCCTGGCTTTGTAGGCGTCCACAAGCATGGTATAGCGCGTGGCATCTACAAGCTGCGATACCAGGCGCTCGGCACTGCCAGCGGGCGTGAGGATGGCATCCAGATGACGTTGATAGCACTCACCCAGGTCCAGCTCACGGCACAGTCCGGCAAACTCGATGCTTGTAGGGGGTTTGACCGTGCCGTGGCGTGGAAGCAGCAGGCGGTTACCACGCGGCTGGCCACCTTCCTGCGCCTGGGCGGCCGTGAAGTTGCGCAATGCCACTTCGAGCAGCGGCTTTTCTTCATAGACCACGGCCGTCAGGTGCGCGCCCACCGGCTGACTGTTGATCACAGCTTCCCGGCGGCCCTCCAGAAACCTGAGCGAGTAAGGGTTACGGCCAAGCCCGTAACGCTCGTCGAGGGCCTTCCCCAGGGCTGATGCGACGAAACGGTCGATGCCCTCGATACCTCGCAGCACCGTGTTCACTTGCTCACAGCAGCGAAGGCTGTTTGACAATGCCCTGCCGATCTCAGGCAGTTGCTCAGCAGGTGCATGACGCAACCAGGGTGGAAGGCGCCTGCCGATGATGCCGTCCTGGAAGGCATCGATGGCGGCCTGCGCATCTGACGGCAAAGTGGTGTCCATAGCGGGGGCCTCTTCATGAAAAGAGGCCAGACTAGGTTGCCTGCTCCCCGCCAGGCGCTATATAGCTAATGCCTGCAATCAGACAACCGCCAACCCGCTAGCTGAGCGGACGCTGCACCGTATTCCGGTCCAGCGCCTCCAGCGTCAACTGCAGCAACACCGCATGCTCGCGTTGCTGATGGCGGATCTGCAGCCGCGCGATTTCCTCGTCCCGATTCCCCAGCGCCATCAGCCGTTCCAGCTCAGCGTGCATGGATTGGGGCACTTGCAAGCGAACCGCGGAGGCCTTGCGCAAGTAATCCTGCCAGAACCACTGGCGTGACAGGTAATCAGCAATGTCCTCCCGAGTCTGTCGCGCCAGGATCCTTTCACGGGCCAGAAGAAGGTCCTGATTACTCAAGGCAGGGATCCCTGCATAAAGCATTTCACCGGGTTGGGCAGGCAAGTCCAGAGACTTGCGCAAGCCGATTCGATAGGCCAAGGCGAATTCGATCGATTCAGCACCCGCCCCCACCCGATAAGCATGTTCAGCGGCAATTTGCTCAAGCACCGCCAACCGCCACATCCGGGCACCGAGCTTCAGCAAGGCCCGTTCAGGCCGGGCAGATCCGCTGTGCCTCGTGCGCCATATCATCACTCGCAGTTCCAGGTCGGCGAAACGCGCGGTGGCATTATCCTGGCAACCGGTCGCCGCTGCGTGCTCGAACAGCTCTTGCCTGAGGGCATCATGCTCAGACATCGCCTGGAGCATGTCGAACACACGGGCCGCCAGCGCGGATGCAGTCGATGAGAAACTGAAGGCGCCGGATTCTGTCAGCATCGACAGGGTATTGAAAAACTCTTCCGATTGCTCCTCGGCCTCCAGATGGGCCCACAGTGCCGCCATTTCATCTCGACGTTCGCCAGGCAACGCATCCAGAATGCGCAACCGGTAAGGCACGCGACTGGCCTCAAGCAAATGCCAGGTTGAAACCCCGTCATATGCTGCCCCCAGCGGATTGCCGGAAAGCTCGACCCTGCCCGAACGCCACAACTGCGACTGATGAAAACCCTCGGGCAGTTCAGAAATACGGTTGTCGCTGAGGTTCAGGGTGTGCAGTTCTGGCGCGTCCATCAGCCCGTAGGGGCACTCGGGTAACTGAGTGTTCGACAGGTAGAGGGCATTCAGCTCGATCATTGCCTGGACGGAAAATGCCCTGCGCAACGGGTTGTCCGAAAGGTTCAGGTACACCAGGGACCGGCAATCTGCCAAGACCAACGCCTGGCCTTGGTCGAGCGTGATCTGGTTACCAGACAAGTCGAGTACCTCCAGCCTCTGGACAAGCATCAGAGGCAATGGCAAACGCGTGAGTCGGCAGTTGGTGATTTCCAGGTTGCGCAAGTTGGGAAACGCCCGCAGAAACTCGTCCGGAACGTGCTCCACGCGCATGGCGCGCAAGGCCAGGATCGAGACGTGGGGAAAGCCCACTTGCGCGGGCAGGACCGGCAGCTGGCGCAAGCGGCTGATGGTCTGGGTCAGCATGAAGCGCCCGTCCTCCAGTGCTGCTTGCCCTTGCAATTCCGGCACAAGACAGCGCCAGCAGTTGATCAGCCCCTTTCTGAACTCACGCCGGGCGGCCAGTTCTGGTGACAGCAAGGCACTGCGTGCCCACTGGGTCAAGTGTCTCTTGAGCACCCCATATTGCTGCTCCAGCATAGATAACCTGGCCTGCGCGTCACCTGAGGCCAACCAGCGCCCGATCTGTTCGTCGGTAAAGGCCGGGTACAGGTCTCGCAACCGGGCCTGAAGCGCCCTTGGCCTGTTTCGCCCTGACGCCCCCCAGAGCCTGCCGCCCGCCATGGGGTAACCAATCCGGCCATCAGCCAGACGTTGCGGCGCGAGAAACGAGCCGCTCGGCTGTTCCAGCCTGAGCAGGTTCACCACGGTCTGGCGTTGGTCGAAAGCCACGTTGGCCAGCGCCTGGCGCAGCGCAGGCACAAAGGGCTGGCCTTGGCCGATGGCCGCTTGCGATGCGTCGTCATAGGCTGCGGCCAAGGTCTCGAACAACTCGCCCCTCTCACCGACAACCGTGTGCGTTCGGGCACGCAGGCGGAACAACCCATGACGATGAAGCAAGTCAAACGTCTGCGTCGATCCCTCGACCGTCAGTAACGGCTCGCTGGCATCACCGTCGTACAATCGCCACCCCGGCCCGCCAGCCCCCGGCACATGCACCAGCAGATTCAGGACCACACGCGCCAGGTCGAGTTTTGCGGCGTATCGATGCACAGCGCCTCATACACACGCGCCATTCGGATTCGCGCAACCTGCAACCTTGCTGCCTCGGCCATCAGCAACGGCACACGCCCCGTCTCACGTAAAAGCTGCAGGTCATCCTCGCTGGCATCGCGCAGCACCTCATCCGCGGCCAAGCGGTGCAGGCTGGCAAAATTCTGCCGTAAGAGACGGCCCGTTTCCGTGTCGGGATTCTGCTCTTCGTACACCGCCTGTAGAAGTTCTCGTCGCCCGATCCAAGCCACATCGGCTAACGCTGCTCCGTCCTTGCCGGCGGCTTGTGGAAGGCGCATGACCCGCTCCAGCAGTTGCGGGTCTGCAGTTACACCGCCCTCGCGCAGCTGGTTGACCAACGTACCAATCCTGCCAGCGAGCCGCACGCGCGTGACGGTATCGACCAACGCTGCCTCCGGCGGTCGGCCATACACATGCCAAGCTCGCAGGTGCTGATCATCGAGGCCATGGATCACCAGCGACCGGTCGATCTGCGCATCGTCAAGGTCGCTGAAGGGCCCGCCCAGGCGGCGGAACAACTGACGTGTGTCGCCCCACTCGGCGGGCTGCTCGCACCACAGCCGCCAGGCACCGGCCCCATTGTGACGCAGCGGCGGCGCATAGCCCTGATAAGGGAGCAATTGCCACTATTCATCGTGGTCGTGCCAGGTCATCTCATACCAGTGCCCGTCCATGCTGATCCAGCGGCGCTCGCCCAGGCGGTGCATACCCTCCATGTCCGGCTCCGCCGTGTCTGGCGGGCTTTCGCAGCGATAGGGGCTGAGGTCTGCGTTCCACAGTTTTTCCTCACCGTTTTCCAGCTGCGCGGGTACCAGCTTGTCCACCACGCTCCAGGCGCGCCGGGCCGTGGCAACGACGGCAACGGTTGCCCCGACAGCCAGCAGCCCCTTGCCTACATTCAGCAGGTGCGCCAGTGCCGCATTGCGTTCGTTGTCCTGCCAGTCCCCTACAGCCTGGAACGTCTGCTCAAGCAGTTCCCAGGCCATCACCCCCAGCAACACCGCGCCGATGCCCGGAACGAAGAACCCTGCAACACCCAACAGGGTCCAGCCTTCAGCACGCAAACGGCGGGCGTGTTCGGCCTGGACCTCGCGATCGAGCAAGGCCACGGGCGGGGCGATGACCGCAGCATCGTCCTTGATCCGCGCAATCCAGTCGTCAGCAAGGTGTTCGAACAGTGGCAGGCGATAGGCAAAGGTCTGCTCATCAAGGTCCCGGGTTGCCCAGCCGGGCACGTCATCGAGGCGCTCACTGACAGCCGAGAAGAATCGCTGGCTATCGCGCCGGCGCACGAAGCGGTTGAAGAAACGCCGGTAGTCATCTTCGCGCAGGCGTTTGCCAAGCACCCGGCGGGCGTAATCTTCCAGGTCGCTGCGCACGCTCCAGGGGCCGCGCGGGTCACCCGGCACATAGACCAGCACGCGCTTGCTGGTGTTGAACAACACGCCCGCGTCGATCACGTCCAGCACGACGATCTCCTGCAAGCGGCAGCCGAACAACGCCAACTGTCGCACGCGAACCGATGCGCCTTCGAGCTTGCCGAGCGTGTCCTTGGTGCACAGCGCCACCACCCACTGCAGTTCGTCTGCGCTCAATACGCCCTGCGCCCTGGCTTGCAGGGCATCCACCAGCATGCTGTAGCGTTGCCGGCGTGTCAGCAATCCCCTGACTTGGGGCTGGAGTACCGAATCCAGATGCGCCTGGTATTTCTGCCCAAGATCCAGCGCTCGACACAGCCTGGCGAAGCCCGTTGCAGACAGTTCACGACGCTCTGCGCCGCGCACGCTCACCAGACAATTGCCCTGTGGCTGGTCGCGCTGCTGTTCCGCGGTGAAATTGCTCAAAGCGGCTTCGAGTAGAGGAATGTCGTAGTAGTCGCTACCGACAACCGGAAGCCGACTGGTTACATAATGGATCGTGTGTGAGGGAAAGGTGTACCACTGGCGAAAGTACAGGCGATCGACGTCAAGGTCGCCGTGGGCACCGAGCGCCTGCTGCAGCAAGGGCTGGGTAAATGCATTCAGGTTGCGTAGCCGCGCCAGCGCTGACGACAAGCCTGCGCGGCAGGCCAGCAGTTCAGCCAGCGCCTCGCTCAGCAGGGTGAATTCGGCCATGCTCAGCCGCTTCATCCAGGCCGGCAGCCGCTGTGCGATGTAGTGATCCTGGCATGCTTGTGCCATGGCAAGGGTATCGACCACAGCCGATGGTTGACTGCTATTGTTCTGCATCTCTGCCTCCGCGGCGACATGGAGGACCGAGTCTGAAGACTGTTGCGTCATGCTGACGCCTAGCTATCTACCACCCGTTCAGAACAGCAGTAACTGATGGTCGGTAAGGCGCGTGAAATCATCGCCGACGAAGGGCAGGATGGCGTCGGCCACCGGCATTAGCTGACGGCTGATGTAGTGATCGTAGTCGATCGGTGCCTGCAGGTTTTCCAGCGGTTCAGGCCCGGCGGTGGTGATCACATAGCTGATCCAGCCCCCTCGCTGATACTGCAGAGGGCGCTGCAGACGCTTGTTGTAGTCGTCGGCAAGGCGTGCGGCACGCACATGCGGCGGCACGTTGCGCTGGTAATCGGCCAGCGGGCGACGCAGGCGCTTGCGATAAACCAGCAGTTCGTCCTGCTCGCCCGCCAACGTGCGCCGCACATACTCGCGCACGTAATCACGGTAGGGCTCGCTGCGGAACACACGGCCGTAGAGTTCCTGCTGGAACTGCCGGGCCAGCGGTGACCAGTCGGTGCGCACCGATTCCAGGCCCTTGTAAACCATTTCTTCAGCACCGTCGGGCCGCTGCACCAGGCCGGCATAGCGCTTCTTGCTGCCTTCGTCGGTACCGCGGATGGTGGGCATCAGAAAGCGCCGGTAATGCACCTCGAACTGCAACTCGAGGGCGCTCTGCAGGTTCATGGTCTCGTGCAGATGGGCTTGCCACCATTGGTTGACCTTTGCCACCAGTTCGCGGCCTATGCGCGCCGCGTCTGCCTCGGCATGGGCGCCCTTGAGCCAGACGAAGGTGGAGTCGGTGTCCCCGTAGATCACATCGTAGCCGCACGCCTCGATCAGGGACCTGGTCTGGCGCATGATCTGGTGGCCGCGCATGGTGATCGACGACGCCAGGCGCGGGTCGAAGAAACGGCAACCGCTGGAGCCAAGCACTCCGTAGAAGGCATTCATGATGATCTTCAAGGCCTGTGACAGCGGCGCATTGCCCTCGCGCTTGGCCGCTTCCCTGCCCTGCCACACCCGTTCGACGATGGCTGGCAGGCAGTGCTGTGTGCGTGAAAAACGCCCACCGCGAAAGCCCTCGACCGAATGTGCATCGTCAGGCTGACGCAGGCCTTCGATCAGCCCTACCGGGTCGATCAGAAAGGTACGAATGATCGACGGGTACAGGCTCTTGTAGTCCAGCACCAGCACCGAGTCGTAAAGCCCTGGCCGCGAATCCATGACGAAGCCGCCGGGGCTGGCTTCGTCTGGGCGGCTGCCAAGGCTGGGCGCGACGAAGCCAAGGCGGTGCATCTGTGGAATGTACAAGTGACAGAACGCGGCTACCGACCCACCGCTGCGGTCCACGGCCAACCCCGTCACCGACGCACGTTCGAGCAGGAAGTCGAGCAGCCGGGTATGGGCGAAAATGCGCGTGACCAGTTCGCAGTCCTTCAGGTTGTAGCGCGCCAGGGCCGGTTTGTCTTCGGCGAAGCGGCGATTGATTTCGTCCATGCGTTGGTACGGCGTGTCGATGGACTTGCCTTCACCCAGCAGGGTCTGGGCAACGTTCTCCAGGCTGAACGAGGGAAAACTCCAGGTAGCCGAACGCAGCGCCTCGATGCCATCGATCAGCAGCCGCCCCGGCGCATCGGCGAAGACATGGCCGCCACCGGCATGGCTGCGCAGGGTCATGACCGCACCGTTGCGCCCCAGGGCCAGTGGCACCTGCAACGACTTGGCGTGCTCATGCAGCAGGCGCAGGTCGAACTGCACCAGGTTCCAGCCAATGATCGCGTCCGGGTCATGCCTGGCCATCCACTGGTTGAGCCGGGTGATCAAGGCGGCGCGATCGGCGCAATACTCCAGGTCGAAGTCAAGCCCGCTGGCATCGCCGTTGGCCGGGCCGAGCATGTACACCTGGCGCTGGCCACAGCCCTCCAGCGCGATGCTGTACAGCTCACCACGCTCGCTGGTCTCGATATCCAGCGACACCAGGCGCAGCGCCGGGCGATAGCCTGGCAGCGGCCTGAGCTGGGCTTCCCGGTAAACGCCCTGCGCATCCGGCTGGCCAGTGAACTGCACCGGCGCCGTGATGAAGCGCTCCATGAGGTAACGCTCCGGCGGCCGGATATCGGCCTCGAACACGTCGATACCGGCCGTACGCAGACGCTGCTCCAGTTGCATCAATTGGCGATGCTGGCGGGTATAGAGGCCGAGCATCGGGCGATGCTCGAAGTCCTTCAGACGCAGTGGCTTGAGCTGGGTCCCGGTTTCGTTGGCCAGCAGCACACGGGCATGCTCGGCCTGCGCCTCAGGAATGAAGGCCACCGACTCCTGCGCCGCCAGCCGCAACAGCCGCGGCCCGGCATCGGTGGCCAGCCAGAACTCCACGCAGGTGCCTTCCGGCGTATCGTGCCAGTGCCGGGTCAGGACAAAACCCTGCTGCAACTCCACTGCGTCGACCTCTGGATTGTCTGTAGATGGCGTTATTCTACCTGTGTCGTGCCTGGCATGAGTGTTTTAGCGCCACCCCGCCACAAAACCGCTCCTGCGCCCGGCCACGGCCAGCAGCCAGGCCAAGGCGATCAACACCAGCACCACCCCGCCAAACCACTCAACGCCCGCCCCAGCCAGCAGCAAGCCGCCAATGATCCCGCCCAGGGCAATGGCGCAGTTCCACACCGTCACCAGCATCGACTGCGCTACGTCACCACCCGGGCCTGCGGCGTCGGCGCACGCTGTCTGCAGCAGGGTCGGGGCACCACCATAGGTCATTCCCCACAAGGCGATGCTCAAGTACACAAGCCACGACGATGCCTGCCCCAATGCCAGCGTGGCCAAGGCAAAACCGGCCAGGCTCAGCAACACCAGCTTGCGCAGGTGCCGGTCGACCAGCAGCCCTACCAGGCCGATCCCGGCCAGCGCCGACAGACCGAACACCATCAGCACAGGGCCAATGTCCGCAGCCATGCCGGCTGCCGCCAGCAACGGCACGATATAGGTGTAGAGAATGTTATGGCCAAGGATCCAGGTGAGAATCACCAGCAATACGATCAACACCCCCGGCGTGCGCAATACCTGCATGGCCGCCGGGCGCTTGCCGGCAGCCTGCCCCGGGTAGTCCGGTACGGATCGCAACACCCATACCACCAGCAGCGACGCCACCAGCGTGACGACCACGAACGTCGCGCGCCAGCCCAACCCTGCCCCCAGCCAGGTCGCAATCGGCAAGCCGAGCGACAAGGCAATCGGCTGCCCGAGCATGGCCAGCGCCATGGCCCGGCCCTGCAACGGTACCGGCACCATGCGCCGGGCATGGCCAGCGATCAGGCCCCATGCCAGGCCGGCCGCAGCCCCCGTGAAAAAGCGCAGCACCAGGGTCAGCGTGTTGGAGTTCGACAAGGCCGTCAGCCCGTTGAACAGCACGAAGCCGATGATCGCCAGCAACAGCGCCCGGCGCCGATACCAGCCTTGGGTCAACGTAACCAACGGGATGGCGGTCAGTAACGAGCCCAAGGCATACGCCGTGACCCATTGCCCAGCCATGGCCTGGCTGATGTGCATACCATCGGCAATCTGGTCGAGCAGACCCGCAGGCAGGGTTTCGCTGAGAATGGCGATGAAACCGGTCATGGCCAGCGCCAGCAGCCCGCCAACGGGCAGACGTTCGTTGCTGGCGGCCAGCAACGGTGGGGAAGATGTCTGGGACATTGCAAACGCCTTGAGTGGGAAACGAGGCGGACAGTCTGCAAGACCAGGCCATTGCGGAAAAAGACGGTTACAATGCCGCTCACCCAGGACATCAGCGTCCGCAATCAGGAGTGGGACATGGACAGCCTCAGCGGTTTCGTGGTCTTCAACCGGGTGGCCGAAACACGCAGCTTCGTTGCCGCCAGCCAGTCACTGGGGATCAGTGCCTCGGCAGTGGGCAAGCGCGTGGCGCGCCTGGAAAGCCGCCTGGGCGTGCGCCTGTTCCACCGCAGCACGCGCAGCATCACCCTCACCGCCGAGGGCACGATGTTCCTCGAACGCAGCCGGCGCATCCTTGCCGAAATCGAAGCTACCGAGCAGGAGCTGTCGCAGGCCAGCGAAACCCCACGCGGGCGCCTGCGGGTGAGCATGCCGCAGGTGACCAGACTGGTAATGCCGGCACTTGCCGAGTTCATGGCCCTGTACCCACAGGTTGAACTGGACCTGGACTTCTCCGACCGCATGGTGGATATCGTCGGCGAAGGCTTCGATGTGGTGATGCGCGGCGGGCAGCCGGCGGACTCTCGGCTCAGCGCCAAATTCCTGGGGCACTTTCAGCACCGTCTGGTAGCCTCGCCCGAGTACCTGCGCGAACGTGGCACACCCTTGCACCCACGCGACCTGGCGGCGCATACCTGCCTGCATTATCGCTTCCCCAGCAACGGCAAGCTGGAAACCTGGCCGCTGCGCCAGGAGCACCCCGAGCAAACCTATGACATCCCCATCTCGATGGTCTGCAACCACGTCGAAACACGCGTCTGCTTTGCCTTGAACCACCGCGGCATTACCTGTCTGCCGGACTTCAACGTGGGTCGTGAACTGGGCAATGGCTCACTGGTCAGTGTCCTCGACGACTTCATGGAACGGCGCGGCAGCTTCTACCTGCTGTGGCCGTCCGGGCGGCAGATGCCGCCAAAGTTGCGGGTATTCATCGATTTCATGCTCGATCGGGTGTTCAACCGTACAGGTAGTTGATGTCCTTGTAGGCCAGCGGCGGTACCTGGCCGAGCAGGAAGTCACGCAGCTTGTGCATCTGCCGCGCTTTTGGGCTGGCCTTGAGCCAGGTCATGTAGTAACCGTCGCCGGTGGCCACGGCATGCTTGAAAGGCGTGACCAGGCGCCCGGCGGCCAGGTCGGTGCTGGCCAGTACCAGATCGACCACTGAAATACCCAAGCCTTGCTGGGCGGCCGATATGCCCTGGTCGAGGGTATCGAACACCTGCCCCTGGTCGATGCTGATGTCCAGCGCATCCATTCGCGCCAGCCAACGCCGCCAGTCACGCCGGTCGGGTGACGGGTGCAGGAACTCGCATCGGGGCAGGTCGGACAGTTGCGGTTGCACCTGTGACATGTAATCCGGATGACATACCGGGATCAGCCATTCATCGAAGAGCTTGAAGCTCTCGATATCGGCGGGAAAACGCCCGCTGGCCAGGAGAATGGCGCAATCGTAGGGCTCGGAATAGAAGTCCACACTGTCGATATCCATCCACACGCTGGACAGTTGCACACTGCAGTTGTCCTCGACCTTCTTGAACGCATCCAGCGCCCGCAGCAGCCAGCGCACCGTAAGCGTGGAAGGCGCCTTCAGGCGCAGGCCGTAGCGATCCTGACGCAGCAGTGCGCAGGCATTTTCGATGATCTTGAAGCCGACCTTCAGCTCTTGAGCCAGCAGACGGCCGTGTTCGGTCAGGCTCAGCTTGGGGCCCCGACGCTCGAACAGGTCGCAGCCGAACAGGGCTTCGAGGGTCTTGATGTGGTGGCTGACGGCGCCCTGAGTCAGGGCCAGCTCTTCAGCCGCACGGGTGAATGAGCCATAGCGAGAGGCCACCTCGAAGGCACGCAACGCGTGCAAGGCCTGAATCCGTTCCGACATGGCGGTGTCCCGAGCATGAGTAAGACTAATAGTAGGTCATAACTCCACGCGTTTTACAACGTCAAGAGCGTCTCGGAAAATGCAGGTAAATAACAAACATAACCAAGATCCTGCCTGCATGTGACTGGAACGTTCACTTAAATCAACGCCTGGGGAAATCATGTTTACGGGATATGGAAATTGCTATCGCCTGGATGCGCTGGAGCTCGCCACTGAACATGGTTACAACATGCAACATTGGACGTTCAAAACCATAGAACACTTTCGCAGTATTCTCGCCAACCCCGAATTCCCCTGCCTGTTCGGCCGCAAGGCGGTAAACGGCGAAACCTGCCATATTCTCTTCGCCCGCGCCGAGCAACTGGCTGATGATATCGCACAGGGCCTGGCCAATTATGTGCGCACCGTCGCACCGATCGCCCCCAAGCAGCGCATCGGCAGCCCTTTGGTGGTGTTTCTCGAAACCGCAGCCGGCAGCAGCCTGGCCGAGCAGCAGGCCTTGGCCTGGAAGGTACTGCGCGGCGTGCATGCGCGCGACCCGCACCCTTGGCCTCAAGGCATCCCGACCGATCCCGACGATACCGGCTGGTCGTTCTGCTATGCCGGCATGCCGCTGTTCATCAACATGAACTTCCCCGGCCATCAGCAGATGAAAAGCCGCAATCTGGGCCAGCACATCACCTTCGTCATCAACCCGCGGGAGAACTTCGACGAAGTGGCCAACGCCAACACCGAGAGTGGCAAGCGCATCCGCGAGCGCATTCGCGAGCGCGTGCATCACTACAACGACGGCGTTGTGCCCGACACCCTTGGCTTTTTCGGCGATACCGACAACTACGAGTGGAAGCAGTATCAACTGCAGGAGACAGGCTCGCTCAACCCGTCACGCTGCCCGTTCCACGCCCATGCCGCACACCAGGCGACACCCGACATACTGATCGAGAACTGACCGTGAATACCGCACTCACCGCCACCTACGCCCTCACCGTGCTGCTACTGATCGCCACTCCCGGCCCGGTGGTGGCACTGATCGTCAACACTGCGGCCGCCTCCGGCTCGCGCAAGGCCATGTTCACCGCCGTCGGCACCAACTGGGCATCACTGGTGCTGATCGGCGCGGCAGCCTGGATCATCCTCACCAGCGCCGCCATCGACAAGGCATGGCTCAGCACCATGAGCCTGCTGGGCTGCCTGTTCATCGGCTACATTGCCATCGGCACGCTGAGGGACGCCCTGCAGGCACCCGCGTCAGACGCGACGAGCGAGGCCCCCAAGGCTGGGCGCGGCGGGCTGATGCAAGGCTTCATGGTGGGCATTTCCAACCCGAAAGACATCATTTTCTTCATCGCTTTCTTCCCGCAGTTCATCCAGATCACCGAATCGTTCGGCAAGAGCATGGTGGTGCTGTCGCTACTGTGGGTGGCCATCGATTTCGCCGTGCTCAGCCTGTACATCTTCGCCATCGGCAAGATCGCTTCGCAGCGCAGCAACCGCCTCATCAGCCTGGCCTCGGGCGTCGCCCTGCTGCTGATCGCCGGCGGCGGCCTGCTGTACAACCTCAAGGAACTGGCGGCCTGAACCTGCTGCTAAGCACCCGGCATCAGCGAAGGAGAGACCATGACCACGACTGACACGCGCCCGTCTCCTTCGCCGCTGCAGCAGGACTACCAGCGTTTTCTCCTGCTGGGCAGTCGCCGTGCACCCTATACCCTGCATGTGCACGAAACCGGCTACCGCTCCGGCACCATCAACACCGATGCCCTTGGCTTGCGTTACAGCCATTGCGCCGGCAAGCGCTTTTCAGCGGCCGAGCACGGTGGTGCGTCGCGCATCAACCTGCTGGTCGGCGGCTCCACAGCCCTGGGCATCGGCGCCAGCTCCGACGAACACACCGTGGCCTCGCACCTGTCGATGCTCACGGGCGAAGTGTGGCTGAGCCTGGCCGGCTGCGGGCTCAATGCCAGCCAGGAATTGATGATGTTCCTGACCCACCAGCACCGCCTTGGCCAGCTTGGCCATGTGGTGGTGCTCAGCGGCCTCAACAGCCTGGCCCACGAAGCCCTGCGCGAAGTCCTCGCGGGGACCAACGACCCGCAGCACGCCAAGGCCTACCAGGCCTTTCTCAACAGTTTCAGCGAAGGCCTGCAGCCCTGCGCACCACCCCGTCGGCAGTCGCTGTGGCGGCGCATCGGCCAGGCGCTGGCCCCTCCCGTGGTCGCAGCTCCGGTCAGTTGGCCACTGTCGCCCCCGGAAAAACGACTGGCCCGTGCCGCCGACAACATCGGCCGTACCTTGCGCCAATGGGACCGCCTCCTGGCAGACAGCCACGCCACGCTCACCTTCATCCTGCAACCCTTGCTGCCCTGGTGCCGGGATACTCTGCCCGCCGGCGAGCAAGCCATGCTGACCGCGCTGCAGCAACAACCGGCGAACTTCGACCGGCTGCTGGAGGGCGCATTCGACAGACAGTTGCATTCGGCATTTTTCCGCCGCATCAAAAGCCAGGCCGACCCGGTGCCCTGCTACGACATGAACTGCATGCTCGACAGCTCGCCAGTGTTCAGCGCCGACCTGTTCATCGACCGCCTGCACCTGAACGATCTGGGCAACAATGCCTTGGCCAAGGTGATCACCGCCAAGCTTGGGCTGGCCCAGGAAAAACATGCGCAGCGCAAGGTCACGCCGATCAAGCTCGTCTGACAGTTGCCGGGTGGTCTTTCGGCAACCCCCCTTGGGTGGCTAGAATACGTCGTCGTTACGATTTGCCCGAGGCGCACGCTTGACCGCCATGACCACCGAAGCCGTCCTTCCGTACCTGGCCATCCATGGGGTTTGCCTGTGAGCCTTGTGCGGCGCCTGCCCCCGCTATTGGCTGCGCTGATGCCGCTGGCCGCACAAGCGCTGGAGGTACGCATCGACCCTCATGCCGACTTGCTCTACCGGCAGGCCTTGCCGCTGCTGGAGCAGGCCGATGACCAGAGCGACGCTGCCAGCACGCTGCGCACAGCAGTGGGGCGTGACCCTGAGCTTAGCCGCCAGGGCCAGGCCATGGCTCACACCTTGCCGACAGCGGTTGCCCTGCTGAAAAAATCGGTAGCGCTTGGCCACCCGGTCGCACAGTACCGCCTGGCGTTGTACTACATGACGTACCTGCCCGCCGCGCAAATCCCGGAGGCCGCCTGCCCGTTGCTCGAAGCCAGCCTCAAACAGGGGTTTGCCGCGCCGGCGCCAGCCATCGCCACCTGGTGCCGGCCCTACAACGTCAGCAGCGAGTACCGTACAGCGCTGGAGGCCATCCCCAGCATGGCCACCGTGTACGCCCCCTACTACCCGCAACCGGCCACACGCCTGGCCTGCAACCGCAGCCGGCCACAAGGCCTGGAAATGTTGTGGGGGCGTCAGCGCGACTACCAGGCCGAGGTGTACCGCCTGCTTGGCGACCTCGACCCACAGCACCGCACGAGCCTGCTGCAGAAAGCCGTAGACATCAATGGCTGCGCAACGGCGCACCAGCTGCTGACCAGCCGCCCATAACCCAGGCTCATTCGGGGCCGCTTTGCGGCCCTGTTGTCAGGTGGCCACTGAGGTTGGGGCGAACACACGTCGGTCAGCAAGATCGTTCAAGCCATCCCCTGCACCGTCTGTCATGCTGGCCTGCCACGTAGCCGTAATGCAGCCATCATGCCCCACATCGCCCGCCAAGCCTTTCTTCACGGCGCCATTGCCATTATCCCGTTGTCCCTGGCCGTTGCCCCTTGGGGCCTGCTGGCCGGCTCCATGGCCATTGAGGCCAACCTCAGTGCCTGGCAAGGGCAAGGGCTGTCAGCCATCGTCTTCGCCGGTGCCGCGCAGTTGGTGGCCATTGGCATGCTCAAAGGGGGTGCCAACCTGGCATCTATCCTGCTCACCACCCTGCTGCTGACCTCGCAGCACCTACTGTATGGCCTGTCGATGCGCCCAGTGCTGTCCAGCCAGCCTTTGCGCTGGCGGCTCGGCCTGGGCTTTCTGCTGACCGACGAATTCTTCGCCCTGACCAGCCAGTACGACCAGCAGCAATTCAACCGCTGGTATGCCCTGGGGGTGGGCCTTACCTTCTACATCGCCTGGAACCTGTTCACCCTGGCCGGCATACTGCTGGGCCAGAACATTCCACACCTGGACCAATTCGGCCTTGATTTCTCCATTGTCGCCACTTTCGTCGCCCTGATCGCGCCGCTGGTACGCAACCTGGCCACCGTGGTGTGCGTAGCCGTGTCGCTGTTCTGTTCGGTGCTGTTCAGCTACTGGCACTGGGAAACCGCCCTGGTGGTCGCAGGCCTGCTGGGCATGAGCGCCGGGTTCATCTGCCAGAAATTTGCCGGAGCCCGCGCATGACCTGGATCCTGATTTTCGCCATGGGTGCCATCGTGTTCCTCAACCGCTACGCGTTCCTGGAGCCACGCCTGCCCTTGCGCCTGAGCTCGAATGCCCGGCAGTTTCTCGGCTTTGCCGTGCCGGGCATGCTCACCGCCATCTGCGGCCCGATCATCTTCATGGCTGACCACCAGCTCAACCTGAGCCTGCTCAACCCCTACCTGCTGGGCTCCCTTGTGGCCATCGCCCTGGTGCTGTTGACCCGCAGCGTATTGCTGAGCATGCTGGTGAGCATGTTGATCTTCTTCCTTCTGCGCAGCTGGCTGGCATGAGCATGCCCTTGCCCGAGCAGACACACCTCTGGCAGGCGCCAGCCCTTGGCGACGTCGAGATGCTGCACGCTCGCTACTATCAGCAGCGCTTTGCCCCGCATGTGCACGAGGGCTATGTATTCACCGTGATCGAGTCGGGCGCCCAGCGCTTCTGGCACCGCGGCAGCGAGCACCTGGCACCGGTCGGCAGCATGGTGCTGATCAACCCCGACGAACTGCATACCGGCGCTACGGCCCATGAAGCCGGCTGGCGTTATCGCGGCTTCTATCCCGAGCACGAGCGGGTGACCGGTGTGCTTGACGAACTGGAACTGGGCCGCCACGGCATGCCCAGCTTCAAGGACAGCGTGATCCATGACCCGGCCCTGGCCATCGCCTTCAGCCAGCTGCATCAGTTGTCCGAAGCCAGCGCCAGCGCCTTGCAGCAGCAGACGGCCTGGCGCCAGGCGGTGCTGGCCCTGGTCCAGCGGCACGGGCAGTGCGCCGAGCCTTCGGCCCCTGGCCACGAACCCCTGGCCGTAGCCCGCGCCCGCGAACTGCTGGAAAGCCAACTGGCCGACCCGCCCTCACTGGAAACGCTGGCGGCAGCAGTCAACCTGTCGCCGTTCCACTTCGCCCGGGTGTTCCGCCAGGCCACCGGACTGCCACCCCATGCCTGGCTGAAGCAACGCCGCCTGGCCCGCGCCCGCGAAATGCTGAAGCACGGCCTGGCCGCTTCGCAAGTGGCGTTCGACCTCGGCTTTGCTGACCAGAGCCATTTGAGCCGGCAGTTCAAGCAAGCCTATGGGGTGACCCCGGGGGCGTATCGGCAAGCCTGCGTTCACTCTGCCCTACGCGCGTGAAAGGGCGGCAGCGCCCTCTCGAGCATGCAGACCCGCCAGCAGCTACCAGATTGTGCAGTTGAGCACTTCAACAGGCACTTTCAGATCCCGAGCCTTGAATCCCTCGCACGGAACGAGCATCAACTTTAAACATGCTGTTTATAAGTAACGAGTTGTGACTGAGCCGCGGGAGCAGCCACTGGCAGCTGCCGCAGCGCGCCTTGCAAAGGTCGCAAGGGCCTGGCCAACCCTCTGCTACACTGACAAGGCTGAACGGAGGATCCTGCCATGTCCGAAAGAGAGCTCACCACCCTTCTGTCGCTGATGACCCAGCGCCAGGCCTGTCTGAGCAGTGCCTGCAAGGAGATTGCCGACTGGATCGACCGGCAGGGCGATGTGCCCGCCGCCGGCAAGATCCGCGCTAGCCTGAAGGCACTGGAGGCCGATGAGGCCCAGGTTCGAAAGACCCTGACGTCGCTGACCCTCGACAGACCGCTGCCGCGCTTTCGTAGCTGAAAGGCACAGTTGAAAAAGAAAAGGGCCGCTGAACGCGGCCCTTTGATCTGTCAGTGGTTCATGTGCATGTGATCATGCCCACCACCCGCTTCGGCGTTGAGTGCACGCACTTGTGCCTGAACTTCCAGGGTTTCCTTGGCGCCCTTGGCATCCTCGATGGTCAGGGTCAGTGGCACTTTCTCCCCTTCCTTCACCTGATTGTGCAGGCCCATCAGCATGACATGCAGGCCATTCGGGTCCAGGGTCACTGCCTTGCCGGCTGGCAACTCGACAGCCTTGACCTCACGCATGCCCATCACGTCACCGTTCATGGTCATCTCGTGCACCTGCACGGTCTTGGCCACGGGCGAAGCCACGCCCACCAGCTTGCTGTCGCTGCTGGCAGTCAGGACCATGAAAGCACCGGTAGACTGCTGGTGCGGCACGCTGGCACGCACCCAGGCATCACTCACGGTGGTCTGGGCCAGGGCCGGCAGCGCCAGCCCCATCAGTACCAGGGCAGTCAAACCGCGTTTGATCGGTTGCATCGACATTCAGCAGATCTCCATCAGGGTGACCAGATCTTCGGCGCATTCCTTGGCGTTCAAGGAATGGCCCAGGCTCAGGCGCAGGGTGCCACGTGTATCGTAGACGTAGCTGGTGGACGAGTGAGAAATGGTGTAGGTGTCTCCGGCCGGAACCTTCTCGTAGAACACCTTGAACTCCTTGGCCACGGCGGCAATTTCCTCGGGGGTGCCGGTCAGCGCGGTGAACGTCGGGTCGAAGGCCTTGAGGTAGGCATCGAGCACCTCGGGCGTGTCGCGCTCCGGGTCCAGGGTGATGAACACCACCTGGAACAGGTCGCGGTCGCGGCCCCTCAGCAGCTTGCGAATCTGCGCCGCACGCGCCAGCGTGGTCGGGCAGACGGCCGGGCACTGGGTGAAGCCGAAGAAGACCATCGGCATGCTGCCGTAGAAGCTCGACAGGGTGCGCACGTTACCTTGCGGGTCTTTGAGGCTGAACTTGCGCCCGAGGATTTCGTTGCTCATGTTCTTGCCGTACTTGAACTCGAGCCCCCGGGCCGGGCTGCAGCCTGCCAGCAGGCCAAGCCCGAGAACGCCCATGCCGGCGACAACCGAACGCCGGGTCAAAAGATCATTCATGAAACCATCCTTTACAGGGAAGGTGCCGGCCCTCGGGACGGGCCGGTCGAAAAACCGGGGCATTCTGGCATGACACCCAGAGGGGTTCTACCCGACCAACGCGGGGATGGCCTGCAGCCCTTTGAATACGGGCTGCGGCCTGTTGTCGCAGGGGTTGAAACCGTAACACTTTGTTGCTAAGGGAGCCGCCTTCAACTCAGTAGTAGGCGTTTTCTTTCTGGCTGTGGTCAGTCACGTCGCGCACGCCCTTCAGCTCCGGAATACGCTCGAGCAGGGTGCGCTCGATACCTTCCTTCAGGGTGACATCGGCCTGACCGCAACCCTGGCAGCCCCCACCGAACTGCAGCACGGCAATGCCGTCATCGACCACGTCCACCAGGCTCACCTGGCCACCATGGCTGGCCAGGCCGGGGTTGATCTCGGTCTGCAGGTAGTAGTTGATACGCTCGTTGATCGGGCTGTCTTCGTTGACCATCGGCACCTTGGCGTTTGGCGCCTTGATGGTCAGCTGGCCGCCCATGCGGTCGGTGGCGTAGTCGACCAGCGCGTCTTCCAGGAACGGCACGCTGACTGCATCCAGGTACGCGGTGAAGCTTTTCAGACCCACGGCGGTGTCGTCAGGCTTCTCTTCGCCCGGCTTGCAGTAGGCGATGCACGTTTCGGCGTACTGGGTGCCCGGCTGGGTGATGAAAATGCGAATGCCGATGCCGGGCGTATTCTGCTTGGAGAGCAGATCGGCCAGGTAGTCATGGGCGGCGTCGGTAATGGTTATAGCGCTCATGTAGGTTCCTCACAGACTTGCGGCCAAGTGTACGCCAACCCGGCCTTTGAACAAAGTCCTAGCAATTGACTCGGGAAAGCGCATATTCCGGGGCCGGCCCCCGTTGCGCCGTCAGCCAGGCCTGCATTCGCCGGTACAGGCCGCGCTCCAGCCACTGGTAGCTGAACCACGACATTAGTCCAATGGACGGCACGCACAGGGCAAATGTCAGGAACGGGTTCAGTTGCAGACGCTGGCTGGCGAACCAACCGGCATACAGCACCAGCACATGAATCAGATACACCGAGTACGAACAGTCGCCAAGGGCCTTGAGCAGCCGATTGCCCTGGAACAGCGGCTCCATGGCCACGAAGGCCAGGACGATCATCGCGCTCGGCACACCCCAGTGCAGCAAGCGCTGGGAAGCGTCCAGATAGTAGATCGCCAGGCTCGCCACACCGAGCAACGCCAGCGGCAACCACCGGCCCTGGCGGATCAGCCCGCGGCGGTACAGTACGCCGACACCAATGCCCAGCAGAAACTCGTAGATGATGTCGTTGCTGTAGAAGCGGCTGACCACGCCCATGCGCCCCAGTACCTCACTGACCAGCAACAGTGCGGCAGTCACCAGCAGCAGGTGATGCCGTTGGCGTACCAGGAAGGCCAGGCCGAACAGCAGGTAGAAGAACATCTCGAAGTTCAGCGTCCAGCCCACGTTCAGGGTCGGGTACATGCCATAGCCACCAGGGTTTTCCGCCGGGATGAACAGCAGCGACAGGAACAAGTGCGGCCAGGCAAACGCCTGATGTGGCATCCATTGGCTGAATGCCAGCAGCAACATGGCCATCAGGGCGGTATAGAACCAGTAGGCCGGGACGATGCGCAGCGCCCGATTGAGCAGGAACTGGCGCGGTTCGATGGCTTTGTCGCGGGTCGACAGGTAGATGACCAGCCCGCTGATGACGAAGAAGATGTCGACACCTACGGCGCCGCGGTCTGCAAGCAGTTGGCCGATGGGGCCGGTGGCGTGGAAGTCGAAGAAGATCTGCATGAAATGGTGGCAGACCACCACCCAGGCGGCGAACGCCCGCAGTGCCTGAAGCGAATACAGCATGGAATACCCTGCGCTAGGCGGTGCATTGAGGCCCGTATCGAGTGCAGAGGCCAGCGCCAGCCTTGAGAGCAGCGCCGTACCTGTTGTAGGAGCGGGTTCACCCGCGAAGGGCTGCAAAGCAGCCCCCTTTGCAATCGATCAAGACCACCCACCCGTTCCGACCGCAAGGTACTCGGAAAAGTCAGCCAACCCGATCAGAGGTTCTCGTAGCGGTTCATGTCCAGCACGCCCGCCTCGACCGGTTCGGTCTCCTTGATATAGCTGTTCAGGTCGTGGAAGTAGTGCCAGAACGCCGGGTGACTGCGGCGCACACCCCAGCGCATGACAATGCGCTCGAACTTCGCCGCGTCATCTTTTGCATACTCCATGTCCTCGACGAACTCCGGCACATCCGTGGTCGGGATGTTGAAGATGAAGTTCGGGTAGCTGGTGAGCACCCCGGGGTACAGGGTCAGGGTATCCAGCCCCGGCTGGTAGCGGTAAGCCTCACCCAGCAGGAACGCCACGTTGCTGTGCGCGCGGTTGCGCAGCAGGCTGTACACCTGACGCTGGCCGTCCTGCCCTTCGATACGCAGCATGGTCGCCTCGGGCAACTGGTTGATCACCTTCAGCCCGGCCGCCGGGCGCGACACCAGCCGGCTGAGCGACTGCTCGGCATTGCGGAACTCTTCGCTGATCTGCGGCCGTGAGCAGAACGCGCCCTGGCAGCGATTGATCGGGTCCGGCGCGGCATTCAGGCTGCCGGTGCGCTGCAGCAGCTTCAGGCCAAAGTCGCGTTTGGGGTTGCGCGGGTCGAGCTTGATGCCACTCGGGGTGTCGGTGTCGATGTCTTCATAATCCATCCACATTTTCACCTTGCCACTGTTCTGGTACCAGTCACCAAGGATCGCCTTGCGCTGGTCGGCCGGCATCAGGCGCAGGAAGTTGACCTCGGCACCATTGCGGATCAGGTCGAAGTACAGGCGCGTCTGCAACTGGTGCGAAACGTTGCCATACACATCGAAGTTGACCGCCAACTGGTAATACGTGCGCTCGAACAACGGGTAGTCGAACAGCCACACGGTCAGCGGCACATCACCCACCAGGCCCTTGGTCACCGATGCGCTGTCGAAGTGGCGGAAGATGCTCAGCAGCGCATTGTCGTTACCGGCCCACAGCGTCGACCATCTCGGTGCCGGCATTTCGGCATAGGCTTCACGGCGCAGTTTCTCGTAGTCGTTGCGCTTGTCCCGATAGGCGTGCCACAGGCTCAGCACACTGCCCACGTCATCGATCTGGCCAGGCATGGCCAGCAACGGCGTGGCCTCGCCCCGGTACTCGGCATCGGTGATGTAGCGATCGAAGGCCGGCTCCTGGAACAGCGCCCAGAAGTTGTCGCGGATCACGTCAGTGGCAATCTGCCCGCGGCACACCGGGCCACGGATGAAGGTGCGCACGAAGTACTCGGCGTTATCCAGCATGAACTGGTAACGCGCCACTGCCGGGATCGCTTCGAAGGTTTCAAACGGGTTGGACCGGTGGCGCGGGCCGTAACCCGGAAGCGCGGTGGCATGCCAGTCGCCGGCGTAGAACAGCTGCTTCACGCGCTTGAGTTTCTGCGGCCCCATCGGGTAGGTGATATGCGTCTTGTGCACGATCACACCCTGCACCGGGATCAACCGGTAGTAGAAGTCCGTGCCCGGTGGGTCGTTGGGGCGGCGGGTGGCAATGATATCGACCGGCTTGCCAATTGGCGTGCGCGAGCGCACCCACTGGAAGAAGTGGCCCTGCTCGCCGCCAACGAAGTAGATGTGCGCCAGGAACAGGTGCTCGTACAGCCAGCGACCCACCAGCGCCTCGGTGGAACCCGGGCGGTTGAGCAGTTCTTCCCACTCTGCGATTTGCCTGGCTTCGGCCGCGCTCGGCTGGATCGGCTGGTACTCCACCGGCGCACCGGCCGCCAGCCAGCGGCGCATGGTGGTGTACTCGTCGTCGGTCAGCCCGGTCACCGCCAGCGGCATGCCCTCTTTGGGATGTGCGCCGGCATAGGCGTCGAACTCATGGGGCAACGGGCACATATTGTTGCGGCTCAGGCCCAGGACGATCTCTTCGGGCAGCTTGGCGTTGGGCGTAAGCGGGGTCTTGTGGCCCAACTCCAGCATGCGCGCCATCAGCGCGGCCTGACCGCCCTGGTTGTCGAGCACCGAGTAGAAGCCTTTCTTGCGCCATTGCTCTTCGCTGTGTGCGTCGTAGAAAAGCCGCGTTGTGGGCACCGCCTTGCTCCGCTCGCCCTGGTACACCGGGACCTTGCTGGCCCCGCGTACAGCGCCTTCAGGGCTTTCCAGCTTCAGCTGGCAGGCGGCGTCGTTGCAGGCGTGGCAGGCCACGCACTTCTCGGTAAAGATCGGTTGAATGTCCCGGGTGTAGGAGATAGCCGGGCTCGACTGGGGGGCCTGCCCGAATGCCGCGCCGCTGATGAGCAGGGCAAAGGCGCCGGCAAGGATACGATGCACCATGTGCGGAAAGTCCTGGTTCTTGAAAGCCATCACGATTTGTTGCCTGGTCATCCTGGGTGCTTTGCGCTGTCAGCGCCCGTCCAACATGAGCAGTTTTCATGCAAATGGGCGACATGCCTAAAAACCGCGCAGCTTTGTTATGATTCGGCACCTTCTGTTATTCGCCCGACCAGGTAGTTCCTATGTCCGACCGCAGCGCTCGTCTTCAAGCACTCCAGAACGCACTCAAAGAGCGCATCCTGATCCTCGACGGCGGCATGGGTACTATGATCCAAAGCTACCGTCTAGAGGAACACGACTATCGTGGCACGCGTTTTGCCGATTGGCCAAGCGATGTGAAGGGAAACAACGACCTTTTACTGCTCAGCCGCCCGGACGTGATCGCCGCCATCGAGAAGGCCTACCTGGATGCCGGTGCCGATATTCTCGAAACCAACACCTTCAACGCCACGCAGATTTCCCAGGCCGACTACGGCATGGAGTCACTGGTTTACGAACTGAACGTCGAAGGCGCGCGCATCGCTCGCCAGGTTGCCGATGCCAAGACCCTGGAGACGCCGGACAAGCCGCGCTTCGTCGCCGGCGTGCTCGGCCCTACCAGCCGGACCTGCTCGATTTCCCCGGACGTCAATGACCCCGGGTTCCGCAACGTCACCTTCGACGAGTTGGTAGAAAACTACATCGAGGCCACCCGCGGCCTGATCGAGGGCGGCGCCGACCTGATCCTGATCGAGACCATCTTCGACACCCTCAACGCCAAGGCGGCGATCTTCGCCGTGCAGCAAGTGTTCGAGGACGACAACGTCGAACTGCCGATCATGATCTCCGGTACCATCACCGACGCCTCCGGCCGTACCCTGTCGGGCCAGACCACCGAAGCGTTCTGGAACTCGGTGCGTCACGCCAAGCCGATTTCCGTGGGCCTGAACTGCGCCCTGGGCGCCAAGGACCTGCGCCCGTACCTGGAAGAGCTGGCGACCAAGGCCGATACCCATGTGTCCGCCCACCCCAATGCCGGCCTGCCGAACGCCTTTGGCGAGTATGACGAAACCCCGGCCGAGATGGCTGCGGTGGTCGAGGAATTCGCTGCCAGCGGCTTCCTCAACATCATTGGCGGCTGCTGCGGTACCACGCCGGGGCATATCCAGGCCATTGCCGAAGCCGTGGCCAAGTACAAGCCGCGCGAGATTCCGGAAATCGCCAAGGCCTGCCGCCTGTCGGGCCTGGAGCCGTTCACCATCGACCGCCAGTCGCTGTTCGTCAACGTCGGTGAGCGCACCAATATCACCGGTTCCGCCAAGTTCGCCCGGCTGATCCGTGAAGAGAACTATACCGAAGCCCTGGAAGTCGCCCTGCAACAGGTCGAGGCCGGCGCCCAGGTAATCGACATCAACATGGACGAAGGGATGCTCGACTCCCAGGCGGCCATGGTCCGGTTCCTCAACCTGATCGCGGGTGAACCGGACATCTCGCGTGTACCGATCATGATCGACTCGTCCAAGTGGGAAGTGATCGAAGCCGGTCTCAAGTGCATCCAGGGCAAGGGCATCGTCAACTCCATTTCCATGAAGGAAGGCGTCGAGCAGTTCAAGCACCACGCCCGCCTGTGCAAGCGCTATGGTGCTGCCGTGGTGGTCATGGCCTTCGACGAAGTCGGCCAGGCCGACACTGCCGCGCGCAAGAAGGAAATCTGCCAGCGCAGCTATGACATCCTGGTCAACGAAGTGGGCTTCCCGCCAGAAGACATCATCTTCGACCCGAACATCTTCGCCGTCGCCACCGGTATCGAAGAACACAACAACTACGCCGTCGACTTCATCGAAGCCTGTGCCTATATCCGCGACCACCTGCCCCACGCCCTGAGCTCGGGCGGTGTGTCCAACGTGTCGTTCTCGTTCCGTGGTAACAACCCGGTGCGTGAGGCGATCCACTCGGTGTTCCTGTATCACGCGATCCAGAACGGCCTGACCATGGGTATCGTCAACGCCGGCCAGCTGGAGATCTACGACGAGATCCCGGCCCAGCTGCGTGAGAAGGTCGAGGATGTGGTGCTCAACCGCACCCCGCATGGCACCGATGCACTGCTGGCCATCGCCGACGACTACAAGGGCGGCGGCGCAACCAAGGAAGTGGAAAACGAAGAGTGGCGCTCGCTGCCGGTGGAAAAACGCCTGGAGCACGCGCTGGTAAAAGGCATTACCGCGTTCATCGTCGAAGACACCGAAGCATGCCGCCAGCAGTGCGCGCGCCCCATCGAAGTGATCGAAGGCCCGCTGATGAACGGCATGAACGTGGTCGGCGACCTGTTCGGTGCGGGCAAGATGTTCCTGCCGCAGGTGGTCAAGTCAGCCCGGGTGATGAAACAGGCCGTTGCTCACCTGATCCCGTTCATCGAAGCCGAGAAAGGCGACAAACCGGAAGCCAAGGGCAAGATCCTGATGGCCACGGTAAAAGGCGACGTGCACGACATCGGCAAGAACATTGTCGGCGTGGTGCTGGGCTGTAACGGATACGACATCGTCGACCTTGGCGTGATGGTGCCGGCGGAGAAGATCCTGCAGACGGCCCGCGAGCAGAAGTGCGACATCATCGGCCTGTCCGGCCTGATTACCCCGTCGCTGGACGAAATGGTCCACGTTGCCCGCGAAATGCAGCGCCAGGGCTTCGAACTGCCGCTGATGATCGGCGGCGCCACCACCTCCAAGGCGCACACGGCGGTCAAGATCGAGCCCAAGTACAGCAACGACGCGGTCATCTACGTCACCGACGCTTCGCGCGCGGTCGGCGTGGCCACCCAATTGCTGTCCAAAGAACTGAAGCCGGGCTTTGTCGAGAAGACCCGCCTGGAATATGTGGACGTGCGCGAGCGCACCGCCAACCGCAGCGCCCGTACCGAGCGCCTCAGCTACGCCCAGGCGATCGCCGCCAAGCCGCAGTACGACTGGGCCGGCTACCAGCCAACGGCGCCCTCCTTCACCGGCGTCAAGGTGCTGGAGGACATCGATTTGCGCACCCTGGCCGAGTACATCGACTGGACGCCGTTCTTCATCTCCTGGGACCTGGCCGGCAAGTTTCCGCGCATCCTCACCGACGAGGTGGTTGGCGAGGCCGCTACGGCGCTGTACAAGGATGCCCGCGAGATGCTCGACAAACTGATCGACGAGAAGCTGATCAGCGCCCGCGCGGTATTCGGCTTCTGGCCGGCCAACCAGGTGGACGATGACGACATCGAAGTCTACGGCGAAGACGGCCAGGCACTGGCCACCCTGCACCACCTGCGCCAGCAGACCATCAAGCCGGACGGCAAGCCCAACTGGTCGCTGGCCGACTTCGTCGCACCGAAAGACAGTGGCGTTACCGACTACGTAGGTGGTTTCATCACCACCGCCGGCATCGGTGCCGAGGAAGTGGCCAAGGCTTACCAGGACAAGGGCGACGACTACAGCTCGATCATGGTCAAGGCACTGGCCGACCGCCTGGCCGAAGGCTGTGCCGAATGGCTGCACGAGCAGGTGCGTAAAGAGCACTGGGGCTATGCCCGCGACGAGCACCTGGACAACGAGGCGCTGATCAAGGAACAGTACAGCGGCATCCGCCCTGCGCCGGGCTACCCGGCCTGCCCCGACCACACCGAAAAGGAAACCCTGTTCCGCCTGCTCGATGGCACCGCCATCGGTGAAACCGGGCCGAGCGGGGTGTACCTCACCGAGCACTTCGCGATGTTCCCGGCGGCGGCGGTCAGCGGCTGGTACTTCGCCCACCCGCAGGCGAAGTATTTTGCCGTAGGCAAGGTCGACAAGGACCAGATCGAGCGTTACAGCGCACGCAAAGGCCAGGATATCAGCGTGAGCGAGCGCTGGCTGGCGCCTAACCTGGGGTATGACAGCTAAACGACTGCGCTGGCTTCTTCGCGGGCTTGCCCACACAGGTATGAAACAGCCCTCAAGGGCAGTTATTTACCTGTCGGGGGGTTCTCCGCGACGAGGCCGGCACGGGCAACCTCACAACCATTGCCTACACTGTCCCTGATTGCCTCTGATTTCCCCAGGAGCCACCATGGACGATTCCAGCCAGGGCAAACCCCCGACCTTCTGGCAGATGCTGCACAGCATCCTCGCTGCCGCCTTCGGCGTGCAAAGCGGCAAAAACCGCGCACGCGACTTCACCCACGGCAAGGCCAGCCATTTCATTGCGCTGGGGGGGCTGTTCACCCTGGTGTTCATTGCGGTATTGATCGGCCTGGTGCAGTTGGCGCTGCACCTGACCCGCTAACCTGTGCCGGCCTCTTCGCGGGTGAACCCGCTCCTACAGGGCCTGTGTCCAACCACCGACCTGTGTCCACCCTCGTTCAGGCGTAGGAGCGGGTTTACCCGCGAATACGGTAGCGGCGGCAACGGTGAACGGTAGGTGGAAATTGGCCAGCAGTCCCGGCCCTTTCGCGGGTGAACCCGCTCCTACGAGGGCCTGTGTCCAACCACCGACCTGTGTCCTCCACCGATCGGTGTAGGAGCGGGTTTACCCGCGAATACGGTCGCGGTCGCAACGGTAAACGGCGGGTGGAGATTGGCCAGCAGGGCCGGCCCTTTCGCGGGTAAACCCGCTCCTACGACGGTCCTGCGACATTCTCAAGGGATATGTTTTCACCGCGAAGAGGCGGCCACAGGCAATAAGAAAGCGCCTGCGAGATTCCCTCCCGCAGACGCCCCTGCTACATCACGGTCTTGAGTTGCAAGTCACTGGTGGCTGACCCAATACACGGCAGTGACCACCACCAGAACGATCAGGCAGAGGATCGCCCAGGCATCGACGCTGCTGTCAGCTTTGCGGACCTTGGTTGAGTTTCCCATTGCATTGCCTCTTGTAGTGGTTATGGGAATGCACTTCACCACCAGCAGTTAAGACGAGCAATGCCCTTCCCTCAAGCAGGGTCATTCAATATTCGACCGGTGACGCCAGAAACGGGTAACGGTACCCGGGCGGCCGCCCTTCGGCACTGTAACGCCGAAAATCGACGCCGTAGTCGTCCCTTTCCAACAGCTTCAGCCAACGCCTGGCCTTGGCCTGATCGATTTCCTGCAATACCGGAATACGGCGTTCGCGCAGGCCGTCGCGGTTCAACGCCAGCCCGTGGGCATCATCGTGCAGCATCACCATGGCCCAACCGCCAAGGGTGAAATGTCCACCCATCAGCACGCTCAAGCGCCCATCGATACGCGCGCGCAAGGCTTCGGGCGAGCTGTTGACGGCACCGAACAGCACGTCACGCCCCGGCGTGTACCCGGCCTCCTCGAACGCCTGCATGGCACCAAAAGCCATCTGGTCATTGGCCGACCACACCAGGCGGGTGGCCGGGTAACGCTCCAGCAACTGCGTCGCTTGCTCATAGGCGCGCTGACGGTTCCAGCCGCCGTATACCACCTGCCGCAAGCGCACCTGTGGGAAATCGGCCAGGGCGCGGCGCATGCCCTCAACGCGCAACTGCGAGGCCGGGGTGGTCTTGACCCCGGCAAAGGCCAGCAGATCCACCGGCCCTGCGTTGCGAGGCAGTTGTGCGAGCATCGAGTGCAACATCTGGTAGCCCGCCTGCTCGTCGTTGCTCATCAAGGTACCCAGCGGCTCGGCATACTTGTCGGGCTGAGCCTCGATGCTGAGGCGCTGGCTGGTGGTCAGGCCATTGTTGACCAGCAGCAGCTTCACCCCGGTGCCACGCGACAGGCGCAGGATTTCCGGTGCCACGTACTGCTCGTTGACCAGTACCAGGTAATCGGGCCGGTGCGGCGCGCTCAGGATCGCCCGGGCCTGAGTCAGTGTCAGGTCAGCGCGGCGCTCGCTGTATTGCACCTGCAGGGTCATGCCCAGCTCGTCCGCGGCGGCCTGCATGAAGCGGGTGTAGCTGGTCCAGAACGTCTCGGTGGACAGCCCCGGGTTGAGGAACACCACCGAAGCCGGTTGCGCATTTGCCATCAGTGGCAAGACAAGGCACAAGCTTTGGCACAGGGCCTTGAGCATGGGGTCACATCTCTGCGAAGCAAACGTCGGATTATAAACGCCTGGCGACGCTCAACGCACAAATGGCAGTCAATCTCACATAGTCCATTTGGTTCTTTTCATATGCAAAAACATCACTTTAGCGCATAACTGCAACCTGATATCGTTCCCCGGCTCCGTACCGGAGTGCGCGGCCGTGCGCGCGAATAGCTGCATGCCTGAGACAGGACTTTTATGTACGTATACGACGAGTACGATCAGCGGATCATCGAGGACCGCGTCAAGCAGTTCCGTGATCAGACCCGCCGCTACCTGGCCGGTGAGCTGAGCGAAGAAGAATTCCGCCCTCTGCGCCTGCAGAACGGCCTTTATATCCAACGTTTCGCGCCGATGCTGCGTGTCGCGGTGCCGTACGGCCAGCTGAACGCCAACCAGGTCCGCACCCTGGCCAGGATCGCTCGCGACTACGACAAGGGCTATGCCCACATCTCCACGCGCCAGAACGTGCAGTACAACTGGCCGGCGCTGGAAGACATCCCGGACATTCTCGCCGAGCTGGCCACCGTGCAGATGCACGCGATCCAGACCAGCGGCAACTGCCTGCGCAACACCACCACCGACCAGTTCGCCGGTGTGGCCGCAGACGAAATCGTCGACCCGCGCCCATGGTGTGAAATCGTCCGCCAGTGGACCACCTTCCACCCGGAATTCGCCTACCTGCCACGCAAGTTCAAGATCGCCATCAACGGCTCGCAGGAAGACCGCGCGGCCATCGAAGTGCACGACATCGGCCTGGAGCCGGTGCGCAACGCTGCCGGCGAACTGGGCTTCCGTGTGCTGGTCGGTGGCGGCCTGGGCCGTACCCCGGTGGTGGGCTCGTTCATCAACGAGTTCCTGCCGTGGCAGGACCTGATCAGCTACCTCGACGCCATCCTGCGCGTGTACAACCGTTACGGTCGCCGTGACAACAAGTACAAGGCGCGGATCAAGATCCTGGTCAAGGCCCTTACCCCGGAAGTGTTCGCCGAAAAGGTCGAGGCCGAAATGGTCCACCTGCGAGGCGGCAGCACCACCCTGACCGAGGCCGAAGTGCAGCGTGTGTCGCGCCACTTCGTCGACCCCGAGTACCTCGCACTCGACAACGTCGACTACACCGCACTGGATGCCGAGTACCCAGGGTTCGCCCGCTGGCGCTCGCGCAACACCCGTGCCCACAAACGCCCGGGTTACGTGGCTGTGACCCTGTCACTCAAGCCGACCGGTGTTGCTCCGGGTGACTTGACCGACAAGCAGCTGGACGCCGTGGCCGACCTGGCCGAACGCTACAGCTTCGGCTTCCTGCGCACCTCGCACGAGCAGAACATCATCCTCGCCGACGTCGAGCAGCGCCAGCTGCACGCGCTGTGGCTGGAACTGCGCGAGGGCGGCTTCGCCACTCCGAACATCGGCCTGCTGACCGACATCATCTGCTGCCCGGGTGGTGACTACTGCTCGCTGGCCAACGCCAAGTCGATCCCGATTGCCGAGTCCATCCAGCGCCGTTTCGACGACCTGGACTACCTGTTCGACATCGGCGAAATCGACCTGAACATCTCCGGCTGCATGAACGCCTGCGGCCACCACCACGTGGGCCACATCGGCATCCTCGGCGTGGACAAGAAGGGTGAGGAGTTCTACCAGGTGTCGCTGGGTGGCAACGCCGCGCGCGGCGCAAGCCTGGGCAAGATCCTTGGCCCGTCCTTCGCGCAGGATGACATGGCCGATGTGATCGAGAAGCTGATCGCCGTGTACGTCGAGCAACGTACCGAGGAAGAGCGTTTCATCGACACTTACCAGCGTATCGGCATCGACCCCTTCAAGGAACGCGTCTATGCAGCGAATCATTAAGAACAACCAGATCGTCGACGAAACCTGGCACCTGCTGCCCAAGGAAACCTCGTTCGACGAGCTGACCAACTGCGACGACTACATCGTCCCGCTGCAGATGTGGCGCGACCATGCCCATGTGCTCAAGGCCCGCGATGGCGGCCTGGGTGTATGGCTGGACAGCGACCAGGAAGCGGAGGAAATCGGCGAAGACGTGCACCACTTCCAGGTCATCGCCCTGAACTTCCCGGCATTCACCGACGGCCGCAGCTACTCCAATGCGCGCCTGCTGCGTGACCGCTACAAGTTCAAAGGCGAACTGCGCGCCATCGGCGATGTACTGCGCGACCAGCTGTTCTTCATGGCCCGCTGCGGCTTCGACGCATTCGCCATCCGTGCCGACAAGGACCCGGAAGACGCGCTGCAAGGCCTGAAGGACTTCTCGGTGACCTACCAGGCCGCCACCGACGAACCGCTGCCGCTGTTCCGCCGCCGCTGATCGTCCCGCTCCAGCGAACAGCCCGCCTCTCGGCGGGCTGTTTCGTTCACAGGCCGTGGCGCTGGATTGCCTCACGGCTCAATTCAAGCAAAAGCTGCCGTTTCGCGACCTCACGCGCTGCGCAGATATGCTCGACCAGGGCAAAATAGTCGCCATCGCTCAGCGTTTTCGATTGTTCGAGCAACGCATCCAGGCGCTGCTGAAAAGGCTCGTCCAGGCGGCTGAAGCGCGCCGCCTGCTGCTCGTGCAGATAGTCCTGCCAGAAGGATCGATCTGCCAGCGCCTGAGCCAAGGCTTGTGGCGTTTCCTGCCGCAGCACCTCGCTGCGCGCGGCGTCCAGGTCTTCACGGCCAACGCCGCTGAAACTCTCATACGAAAGATGGCTGGGCTGCACGGGAAGGTCGAGGCTATCCGCCAGCCTGACGCGATAGGTCAGGTAAACCTCAACGGGATCGTTCGAAAAGTAATCCGCAATATGCCGCGCGGCAATTGCGTTGACTTTGTCCAGGCGGAACAACGAACGCCCCAGCCTGACCAGCGCCCGCTCCTTCTGTAACCCGGTACCGGCTGTACCGGCCTTGGCGACCAGCGCGCCAACCTCCAGCTCGCTGAGCGTCAGCAGTAACTCGTCGCTGCAACTGCGCGGCCGGGCAACTTGCTCGAACAGGCTCGCGCGTACTTCAGCGTGCTGCTCGCAGGCTTCGAGGATATGCCACACCCGCGCCTGAAGGTCGCGGGGTTGTGCGTCGTATTCACGCAGGGCGCGTAAATCAGAGAAAAAGCGGAACAGATCCTGCGCCCCGGCTTCCTGGCTCAAGCGGTTCCAGCGCGCCAATCGCACCTCGCGCTGGGCTGGCGTGAACCCTGAAAACCAAGGGGCTGCAGCGTTCGGGATCGAAGAGGCATGAGCCGCACGCCGACGCTCAGCCGCCCCGGCTGACGCCCTGGCCAACTGCAAGCGCTGCAGGGTTTCGTCCGAGAGCGGATTGTCGTGCAGCTCCAGTCCCCGCAACAAGCGCAGCGGCACTAGAGACAACGCTTCAGGCAGCGTCTGGATCTGGTTGTCACGCATGTCCAGCAACTCCAGATTACCGTGCCTGGCCAGATCAGCGGGCAGTTCGCCCAGCCCGGTGTTGCGCAAGGACAGCCGGCGCAGCAGGGGGAAAGACGCCAAGGGTGGCAGCAGGCCGACCGGGTTACCGTTGAGCTCCAGACGGCGCAGCTCCACAAGCTGGCTCAAACGCAGGTTATCTTCGCTGGAAAGCACGATCTGGTTGCCGCCAAGGCGCAGGTTTTTCAATTCGGTCAGTTGCTCGATACCTGCAGGAAGGCGAGTCAGCCGGTTGTTCCGCAAGTCCAGGTTGCGCACCTTGCTGAAGCGACCAAGAAAGCCCGCATCAAGGCTCGTCAGCTGCATATCGCGCAGGGTCAGGTGCGTGATGTGGTCGAAACTCACATTATCAGGCAAGGCCGGCAATTCACCCACTCGCTCACCCACGAGGGTCAGGTGGTAGTCACCCGCCACCTCCCCAGGGGTAAAGCGCTGCCAGCTTGCCGTAATGCGCCTGGCAACCTTGATACGACGCAGGCGGCGGACAATGTTCAGCCCTGCGTCATTTCGCCAGGCTTGCAATGCCTGCTTGAGGCTGACCTTGGCCTGTAGCAGTTGGCTGACATGGTTCCACGGGTCCACCCCCCGCTGCGCCAGGTCTTGCAGGTAGACCTCCAGCTGCTCACTGCTCATCACCGGATACACGTGGTTCAACGTGCGGCGCAGTGCCTGGCGGGTCCCTGTCAGGTGGCCACTGAGCGGGTAGCCCAAACGCCCATCGAACAACCGCACAGGAGGGCGAATCCCCTGCCCCACACGGGCCAGCCCAATCATCCGGGCCGCCGACTCACGGTCTGCGAGTGCCTCACGCCCAAGCCGCTCACCCAGTGCGTCATCCGTCATCTGGCTCATACCAAGCAACTGTCGCTGGCGGCTGTCCAGCTGCCGCCTCAACGTCTGCAGCAACCCACCCCTGCCCGCGGCAGGCAGCTCAACGTTGACCCCAGCCGACCAAGGGGCGATGGCTTCGATCAGGCCCAACGCGAGCTTACCGGTATCGGCATTTTCTGCGGCGGCCTGGCGCAACCCTGCGCAGGCACGGTCTATCCGGCTGTCGCGTATTGCCCAGCGTGCACGCTCCGCCAAGGCCAAGGGCACCCGGCCTGCACCCGTCAGGCTCTCCATCTCGACGCTGCTGGCCCCCTCGACGATTTCCCGTGCGCAGCGATGGGAAAGGCCCGGGAAGTCTCGCATCAATACGCGGTCCGCTGCTTGCGGGCTGATCTGTCGCTCGTTGAAGACCTCCTCGAAAGCGTCACCCCGCAACGTCGGAAAATCACGGTGCAATTGCTGGCGTTCGATGGCATCGAGCAAGCGTGCCGGCGGGGGCGAATTCTCCAACAGCAAGCGGCGCAGGCAGTCAGCCTCGAAGCCGGTGGTCTGCAGCGCTACAGATACCGCCTCATCGGGCACCTGCGCCGTGCGGCTGGCAAGGCGACGTACCAGGTAGGCGGGGTCATGCCAGCGCTGCGGTTGCTCGAACTCATGCACCCATCCTCCGGCACCATTGTGCTCAAGCGCCGGTGAATACGCCCCTGGCCTTGATGGGTGATGAATACGCCATGCGCCGTCGTCCCCTTCGCTCACCTCATAGACAGCATCGTGCAGGCGCCTCAGCGAACGGCCAGTTTCATTCACGGCCTGTCCTACCATCAGATCGACGCCCTCACGTTGATAACCCGACAAGGACGGATCACACAGGCGCAACTGGCCATCGCCCAGGCTTACCGGCACCATGGCATCCACCCGCGCCACTCGCTGTGCCAGCTTGCCAAGAGCCGCCGTCCCGGCCGTCGTCACCGCCGCTATCACGACCGTGTCGGCCACGTTGAACAGGTGGCCCAATGCGGCGTCGCGATCACCCAACTGCCAATCCTGGTAGCCTTCGTACACCTCACCCGCCAGTTGCACCACCGTAAGCCCCAGCAGGGCCTGCCCCAACACAGGCACAAACAGCGCTGCCAGGCCTGCCACGCTCAACCCCAAGTCCAGATAGCCCTGCAAACGTGCGCGGCGGTCGGCGATATCCTCATCCTCTGTCGATACCGCCAATACCCGCGCGTCATCCAGCATTTTGTCGATCCGGGCTTGGCGCAGCGCGGCGAACACGTCACCCTCGATCGCAAAACAGCGGCCATCCAGCTCAAGCGGAAGAACAGTGTTGCCTTGGTTGAGCAGCGCGTTCAGCGCCGCGCAGAAGGCGACGCGATCGCGCTCTGCGACGAAGCGCTGGAAGTACCGCCGATACGCCTCATTACGCAAGCGTATGCCAAGGGTCATGTACAGTAGCTCCCAGTGGGTGTGCCAACTCACCGGGGCATACGGGTCCTCAGGCAACCACGCAATAACGCCAAGCAGGCGGCCGTTCTGACGCACTTCGATCATCAGTGCGCCAATGACCTTCTTACCCAGCAGCCTCAGGGTGTGACACTTCAACACGGTGTTGTCGGCTGGCAGAAAAGACCCTGTGCCCACCACCTGGTTGATCCACTGACAGGTCTGCTCATCGATTTCACCCTTGATCCTTGCGGCGATTGCAGCAAGCGCCAGGTTCGCGCTCATCGCCTCCTCCAGGGTGCTCTCGACGGCCACCCCCTCGCCTTCAAGCTTCGATTGCAAATGGCGTTGATAACGCCTGCCGATATCAATGTCTCTGCAAAGACGGACAAAGGCTTGCGCACTGAGTGGCAGCAGGTGCCCACTTGCAGTGACCAACTGCGACCCGGCCGCGAACCAGCCAGGCTGCATTTCCTTTTCGTGGAAGTTGTGCAGTGCCGCCGAGAGCAGCGTCTGGGTGCTGACAAGTCGTGTTGAAGTGCTTGGTAAAGCAGGCGATATCGACGGTTTTGGCAGCAGGGTCACCAGCCTGAGCTGGGCCTGCCGCAGGTCAACCCGCTTGATCGAATGGGCCTCAAGTGCTCTTTTGAGCAACGACTCGGCGAACTCATCCAAGGGGGTTATGGCCCCTAACCAGGCGTCTACTTGATCCTGCGCCCGCTGTTGGCGTAAAGCAGCGGCGCGCAGCCCTGTCAGCTCTTGGGCAGACGCGCGCTTGAGCCAGCCTGGCAACTGACGGGCAATCAGCGCATCGATGGAATCGGCAGGTATTACGGAAGGGATCATGGGCAGCCTCAACGCTTGATAAAAAAGCGCTAGCTGAACAAGGTTCCAAGCCCCTCTGGCCCTATTTATGTAGTGAATGCACAGCTTGAAAATGTATTTGTGCCTACAGGTCAAATGACTTTGGCGCCGTAGCGGCTTATTCGCTGCCGTTCAAACCTGCACACTGGGCACCACATGATCCTCCCCCTATTCAGGAGCAACCCCATGAGCGTTCCTTCCTTCGGCCTCGGCACCTTCCGCCTCACCGGCCAAACCGTCATCGACTCGGTCAAGTCTGCCCTGGCAGTCGGCTACCGCGTCATCGATACCGCCCAGATCTACAAGAACGAAGCCGAAGTCGGCCAGGCCATCGCCGAAAGCGGCGTGCCGCGCAGCGAGCTGTTCATCACCACCAAGATCTGGGTCGACAACTACGCCGCCGACAAGCTGATCCCCAGCCTGCGTGACAGCTTGCAGAAACTGCGCACCGACTACGTCGACCTGCTGCTGATCCACTGGCCAGCGCCGGGCAACGGCGTAGAACTGCCCGAGTACATGAAGGCCCTGGCCGACGCCAAGCAGCAAGGCCTGGCTCGCCAGATCGGCGTTTCCAACTTCAACATCGAGCTGACCAGGCAGGCCATTGCCGTGGTCGGCAAAGGGGAAATCGCCACCAACCAGATCGAGCTCAGCCCCTATCTGCAGAACAGCAAGCTGACCGCGTTCCTCAAGGAACAAGGGATCACCGTGACCTCGTACATGACCCTGGCCTACGGCAAAGTGCTGAAAGACCCGGTACTGGCCCAGATCGCCGCCAAGCACAAGGCTACCGTCGCCCAGGTTGCCCTGGCCTGGGCCCTGCAACTGGGCTATGCCGTGATCCCGTCGTCGACCAAGCGTGAAAACCTGGCCAGCAACCTGCTTGCCCGTGGCCTGAAGCTGGACAGTGATGACATGGCACGCATCGCCGAGCTGGAGCGCAATGGCCGCGAGGTCAGCCCTGACGGCCTGGCGCCAACCTGGGACTGACACCGATGACTGCTCAAACAATGAGACCCGGCCGCGTGCTCTTCGCGTTGGCCATTGGTGCCTTTGGCATCGGTACTACCGAGTTCACCCCGATGGGGCTACTGCCGGTCATCGCCCAGGGCGTGGAGGTGAGCATCCCCAGCGCCGGCATGCTGATCACCGCTTATGCCATTGGCGTGATGGTCGGCGCGCCGATCATGACCCTGCTGTTCAGCCGTTTCGGGAAGCGCGCTGCGCTGATGGCGCTGATGGCCATCTTCACCCTTGGCAACCTGCTGTCGTCGCTGTCGCCGGACTACTATACCCTGCTCGCTTCGCGACTGGTCACCAGCCTCAACCATGGTGCGTTCTTCGGCCTGGGAGCCGTGGTGGCAGCCAGCGTGGTGCCCAAGGAGAAACAGGCCAGCGCCGTGGCCACCATGTTCATGGGCCTGACCATCGCCAACATCGGCGGCGTGCCGGCCGCCACCTGGATCGGCCAGCAGATTGGCTGGCGCATGGCATTTGCCGGCACCGCCGTACTCGGCCTGCTGGCCATGGCCGCACTGTGGTACGCCCTGCCCAAGGGTGAACGCGGCAGCGTGCCGCATGTGCGCAAGGAACTGGCGGTCATTGCCCGCCCCAGCGTGTTGCTGGCAATGGCCACCACCGTGCTCGGTGCCGGCGCCATGTTCACCTTGTACACCTACGTGGCGCCGGTGCTGGCCGAACTGACCGGCGCCTCGGACAGCTTCGTAACCTTGGGGCTGGTACTGATCGGGGTTGGCTTCACCCTTGGCAACAGCCTGGGTGGCCGCCTGGCCGACTGGTCGCTGGATGGCGCGGCGAAGATCTTCCTCGCCGTGCTGGCGCTGATCATGCTGGCGATGCCCCTGGTACTGGGTAGCCACATCGGCGCCGCCATCGCCCTGCTGGTCTGGGGCATGTTCACCTTCGCCGTGGTACCGCCGCTGCAAATGCGTGTAATGACTGCCGCCATCGAGGCGCCAGGCCTGGCATCGTCGATCAACGTGGGTGCGTTCAACCTGGGTAACGCCGTGGGCGCGGCGCTGGGCGGTGCGGTTATCAGCCTGAACCTGGGCTACGCCGCCGTGCCAATGGCCGGAGGTGTGCTGGCGGCTGCGGGGCTGTTGCTGGTATGGCTGGGCGGGCGCAGCAAGGTCGCCGGCAAGACCGCAGCCGATATGGCCTGAAGGCAATCACCTGCAGGAGCGGCCCATCGCGACACCAGGCCGTTCCTGCACACGGGCCGCGCCTGATTTCCTCACGCTGTAATGATGGAATACCGGGCGCCTCCGCTCTCTTGCCAGGCAGTGGGCACGGATGCCCGAAACGCGACATTGGCTGCCTGTTCGGCGTGAGACAGGCCACCTGGGCACTGGATAACCTGCTGCGGCAACGCCTTGCTCCCTTGCCATAGAAGAACCTTGCCCATGACAACCTCCGCCGCCTCCATAGCCGCCGCCACGCCTGCCGACCAGCCTCAGGGCTTTGTCGTGCGCATCGTCGGTGCGGCTGCATTCGCCCACCTGCTCAACGACCTGATTCAAGCCGTACTGCCGTCGATTTACCCCATGCTGAAAAGCGATTTCGCGCTGAGCTTCGCCCAGATCGGCTGGATCGCCTTGGTGTATCAGGTGACTGCTTCCCTGCTGCAACCTTGGGTCGGCATGTTCACCGACAAGCACCCACAACCCTACCTGCTGCCTGCCGGCATGTTGGTGACGCTGGTGGGCATCGCCCTGCTCGCCTTTGCCGGCAGCTATGAAATGCTGCTGGTGGCTGCCGCCGTGGTCGGCGTGGGTTCGGCCACCTTCCACCCAGAGGCCTCGCGGGTGGCCAGAATGGCCTCCGGCGGGCGCTTCGGCACCGCGCAATCAACCTTCCAGGTCGGCGGTAATACCGGCTCGGCCCTCGGCCCGCTGCTCACCGCTGCCATCATCATTCCGCACGGGCAACCGGCCATTGCCTGGTTCATGCTGGCCGCTGCGCTGGCTGTTCTGGTGCTGCTGCGGGTGACGGGCTGGAGCGTGCGCCACGGCCAGGCCCGGCTCAAGAGCTTCGCGGGCCAACAGGCCCCTGGCCTGTCGCGGGGTGCCATGTGGCGCGCGGTGGTGGTGATCGCCGTGCTGATGTTCGCCAAGTTCGTCTACATCGCTTCGTTCACCAACTTCTTCACCTTCTACCTGATCGAGCATTTCGGCCTGAGTGTGCAGCACAGCCAGCTGTACCTGTTCGTGTTCCTCGCAGCCGTTGCGCTGGGCACCTTTGCCGGTGGCCCGGTGGGTGATCGCATCGGGCGCAAGGCCGTGATCTGGGTCTCGTTCCTCGGCGTGGCGCCCTTCGCCCTGGCCCTGCCCCATGCCGACCTCGCCTGGACAGCCGTACTGGCGGTGGCCATCGGCCTGGTGATGTCCTCGGCATTCGCTGCCCTGGTGGTGTATGCCCAAGAGGCGGTGCCAGGCCGGGTCGGCATGGTTTCGGGGGTGATGTTCGGGCTGATGTTCGGCATCAGCGGCGTGGGTGCAGCCGGCCTGGGCACACTGGCCGACCAGCATGGCATCGAATGGGTGTACCAAGCCATCGCGTTCCTGCCGCTGCTCGGGTTGGCCACCGCCTTGCTGCCGGCCACCCGCTCGCGGGCCCGCCCTGGCCGTTGCTGCTAAAGTGGCGCTGCCAGGCTGCTCCGATATGAGGTCACGATGGTAAAGCCGCAGCGTGAATTGTTGGTGGAGGTCGATGAGTGGACCTGGGAAGTGGGTAGCCGTGCGACAGACTACCCAAGCGACTGGTTCATCGAGCCCCATAGCCATACCAAGCATCAACTGATCTATGCCATCAAAGGCCTGATGATCGTCGAGTCCGGCAACGAATGCTGGACGGTGCCACCCAGCCGCGGCGTGTGGATGCCTTGCGGCCAGGTACATGCCATTCGCTGTGTCGGCGACGTGAAGATGCGCAGTGTGTTCGTGCGCATCGACGCGGCAACGGGCCTGCCCCTGCAGAGCAAGGCCATCAGCATCTCGCCCTTGCTCAGCGAACTGATCAAGGCCTCGGTGGGGTTCACCGCACCGTTTGCCGAGGACTCGCGCGAAACCCGGGTCATGCGCCTGATCCTCGACGAAATCTGCGTACTGCCGACCTTGCCGCTGAAGCTGTCGCAGCCCAGCGACCAGCGCCTGCGGGTGATCTGCACGGCGTTGCATGAACGGCCCGAGGATAACGCCACGGTTGCCGACTGGGGCCTGCGACTGGGGGTGGACGAAAAGACCATCCAGCGGTTGTTCCGCAAGGAAACCGGCATGACCTTCGGCCAGTGGCGCCAGCAGGCGCGGCTGATGCAGGCACTGGAGCGGATTGCCCTGGGCGAGCGAATCATCGATGTGGCGGGGGCCTTGGGCTATGACAGCCCAAGTGCCTTCGCCAGCATGTTCAAGCGTCAGTTCGGTACCACGCCCAGTCAGTTCTTCAAATAACCTGAAGTCCACACATTTGCTGGCACTGGCCCGCGGCATACGGGCTGTCCGCTGACGGCTCGCCCTGCCTGTTCTTGCACAGCATCCCCACCAAGCCGTATACAGTACCCCTACAACAATGCCCGCAAAGGAGCCCGGCACATGACCGTGACGCTGTCCCCCCTGCAGATCGACTGCGATTTCGACTCCGGCAACATACAGGTACTGGATGCCAGCAACCCGGCCCAGGTACACCTGGCCATTCGTCCGGACACCCACAGCGGCCACTACCAGTGGTTCCACTTCAAGGTCAGCGGGCTCACACCGGGGCAGGTCCATCGCTTCAGCCTGGACAACGCTTCCGGCTCCTCGTACAAGAACGCGTGGAGCGGCTACAACGCTGTGGCCAGCTACGACCAGCAGCGCTGGTTCCGTGTGCCAAGCCAGTTCGACGGTACGGCGCTATCGTTCGAGGTCAAGGCTGAACAGGACCAGATCTGGTTCGCCTACTTCGAGCCCTACCCGCGGGCCCGCCACAACCAGCTGATCGAACGTGCCTGCCAACTCCCGGGGGTCGAGTTGCTGGCCAGCGGCCGCAGTATCCAGGGCCGCGATATCCCCCTGCTGCGGGCAGGTGACGGTGCCGAAGGCAAGCGCAAGCTGTGGCTGATTGCCCAGCAGCACCCGGGCGAGCACATGGCCGAATGGTTCATGGAAGGCGTGATCGACCGCCTGCAGGCCAACGACGCGGTGATCCAGCAATTGCTGGCCAAGGCCGACCTTTACCTGATCCCCAACATGAACCCCGACGGCGCCTTCCTCGGCCACCTGCGCACCAACTTCAAGGGCAAGGACCTTAACCGTGCCTGGCAGGACGCCAGCGTCGAATTCAGCCCGGAAGTGCTCTTTGCACAGGCGCAGATGAAGCAGTACGGTGTGGATGCCTTCATCGACGTGCACGGTGACGAGGAGATCCCGCACGTGTTCACGGCCGCATGCGAGGGCAACCCGGGCTACACCCCTCGGCTGGCCAAGCTCGAAGAGCAGTTCCGTAACACCTTGTGCAGCCTGACCCGCGACTTCCAGACGGTGCATGGCTATACCCGTGACGAACCCGGACAGGCGAACACGACGCTGGCCTGCAATGCGGTGGGCATGGCACATGACTGCCTGTCGCTGACGCTGGAGATGCCGTTCAAGGACCATGACGACGCACCCGATGCCGTCACCGGGTGGTCGGGGGCGCGTTCGAAGGCACTGGCCGGAGCGGTGCTGGAGACCCTGGCAAGCATGGTAGGCGATTTGCGCTGAACCTCGCCTTGCGCAGCCCCTGCAGGAGCAGCACGTCGCGACACACGGCGGCTCCTTCAGGGGTATGAACCGCCGGAAGGACGACAGGTTCAGAATTGCACATCCAGTATCACACTGTCGGTATAGGTCGCAGCCGGCGGTGTCGCCTGATCGGTATAGACCTTGGCGTTGTAGTTGAACACCTGGCTACCCGTGCCGGTACCTACGCCGGGGTTGATGTCGGCATCCGTACTGGAACGCCTGGCAGCCCCTGACGCCCCCCAGCGCACGGTCCCGGCACTTTTGAAAATGTCATAGGCCAGGTAGTTGTTGGCCGAAGACTTCATCCGCCGCCGCCCACCCGACACGTTCTGCCCGTCATCCAGCCCTACCGTGTAGCTGCTGCCCTTGGTGCATGACACGTTTATGCCCTGGCTCACCGTGCCGAACCCCGCCACCACCGGTGCACTGGCGAAGCTGATGTCAGGCGTGGTGATCTGGCAATCGTTGGTCACCGTCAGGCTCACGTTCAAGAGCTGGCTACCCGAACCGATGTCGCGCCCAAGGCATATCCCTAACGCGCCAATCCCCGAACAATAATCCCAGCTCCAGGCCACGGTCAGGGCCTCTTGATACAACCCGGCCGCGACATTGCTGCCAATCTGGGTGCGCAGGTAGATCGGCACCGCCTTGGGTGTGGTACCGCCGAGCAGCCCCAGCAAGTCGAGGATGCCGTTGCGGGCGAAGTCGTAGGCCACACCGCGGGTAATCGGGTAGCGGGTGGTGTTGTCGGCATACAGCGTGTAGGGAATGACATCGCCTGTCGGGCCGATCAGCCCACCCGAGGCGGGCGTGATCGTGGCGTAGAAATGATCACCACTGCTGAGCAAGGTCAGCAGCGAACCGGTGCACTGCAACCCGGAGTTGAGGCTGGAAGCCGTCTGTACCGTGTTGCGAACCTGCGTTGAATTAAGGCTGCCAAACGCTGCCGGCAACGTGGCCACCGACGAACAAAGCGCCAAGGCCGTGCCACTCGGCAACAGCAGCACGCTCGCCACCAGGCCCCGCCGCCAGGCGCTCATCGGCACACCAGCGGACCAATCAGAGGGATCGAGCCTTGCGCTTCGGGCAGGTCAAACGCCACTTCGCAATGCCCACCCCCTTCAAGCGCCACCTGAAGGCGGTTATGCGACGACAGGTTCTCCAGGTACACCAACCCGTCCCACCCCACCACCGCCTGGGTGCCGCTCTCTGCGTGGGTGACACGGCTACCCAGTTTGAGCACCTGCTGGTTGCCATCCACCAATTCGACACTGGCCGCCATGACCCGCTTGAGGGGGAATTCCAGCAAGTAGCCACTGCCCCGTCGCACCGCTACACGCTGCTCAACGTCCGGCGCGAGGACATCCGGTGGCAGGTTCATGGGATCGATCTCGTACTTGCCCCGGTAGTAACCGCTGCTGTAAGGCACCAGCAAGTGCCCCTTGGCATCGGTACGGCCGATTTCCTGGTTTTCATAACGCACCGGTACATCCGCGTAACCTGCGGTGCTGACCACCACGAAGGCATCATCGATACGGTTGGCAGCGAACACGCCGGCATCCATCCACACCAGAGAACCACTGGCGTCGGCCCAGCGGGTCATCTCACCGCTGCTGCCATACACACCGGCCTGCAGTTGCACCGATTGCAGGCGCCAGGTGACGTCGGCCTGGCGATAGGCATCACGGTCGCTGCCTGCGGCATAGCCCAGGTTGTAACCGACGCCGACACCGGCTGGCACCGCACGGCTGTAGTTGACCCGTTGCAGGGTCTCGCCTTCATTGCTGCGTTCCATGCTCAGCGCCAGGGTGCCGTGCAGGTCGAACGGGATCACCAATTGCGCCTGCACCGCCCACTGGCTGTCACCCACTTCACGGTTGGCCGACAGGTACACACTGCTGCTGCCCCACAGTGGCTTGCTGTAGCTCAGGTTGATCAACCGGGTACGCGTACCGTCACCGGCGCGCACGTCGAAGTAGCCAGCGCCAATGCTGCCGTACTCGTTCAGGTTGACACTGAGGGTGACCTGTTCGCTGCTTTTGCTCAGTTGCATGTCCGGGGAGCCCACCCGACTCAGGTCGGCATAGTCGCCATGGCGTTGCAGGCGCTGGTAACCGAAGCCGATGCGCTGGCTGTTGTACTGGTAGCCAAGGGCGACCTGATGGCCCTTGTCGCCCTCGAACCGGCTTTGCGCCAAGGCAGCGTTGAGCACGCCAAAGTTGCCCATGCGCATGTTGCCGCCCAGCCCACCCAGCATCAGCGACTCAGCCGTTTCGGCGTGGGTTTCCAGGGTGAAGATGTCACTGAGCCCATAGCGCAAGCTGCCCGAGGCAATACCCGGCCCATAGCTGAAATCGCGTACGCCATAATCACGGCGCAGGCTGCCGGCGGCCACCGAGTAGTCCGACAGGCCCTTCTGCAGCAAGCTGCTGGTGACATAGAACGGCAAGGTGGTCGACACCTGCCGGCCAAGGGCATCAGTGGTGACCACCACCGCTTCCCCGGCACCGTTGATGAACGGCACGTTGGTCAGGGTGTACGGCCCTGGCTGCAGTTCAGTGGTACTGGACTTGAAACCGTTGATGAACAGGTCGAGCGACGTGGGCACCGCCGCTTCGCCGGCGAACGCAGGCAAGGGGTAAGTGACAAGATCCGGGCGCGCAGCGAAGTCGCGTGACAGCTGCACTCCGCCCACTCGCACCGAGCTGCTCCAGGGCAAGGCGCCCGTCACGAAGTCACCGGCTTCGTAGGTCAGCAGGCGCTGCTCGTCGGTAAAGCGCCAGGTGGTGTCGTAACGCATGAAGCCTCGGCGCGTATCGTCCGCCTGTGCGCCATTGAAAGACTGGCGCCACTGGCCGGTACTGGAGAAGGTACCCCAGCTGTCGAACAGGCGCAGCTCGTTCCAGGCGGCCAGGTAGGTGCCGCCTTCATCGGTGTCGTTGAGATACAGGTCATAGTTGAACAAGGCGCCGAAGCTGCTGCGCGCATCGCTGGCCGGGTAAAGGTTGCGATCACCCACTTGCTGTTCTGGCAACCAGGCTGGCGGCACCTGCAGCAGCAGGCGCTGGTTCTGACTGTCGTAGTCGGTGTGCAGCCCCGCGATGCTGTCCAGGGCCACCTCCCCCTGGGGGTTGCCCGGCAGCGAGACGCCAGCTGCACGCAATACGTCGCTGTCCAGGTACAAGCGCCCGGCCCGCTGCTGCACCGGTATCAGTTCAACCCTGGGCATCTGGTTCACCACCAGATCGAGGTAAAGGGTGGCCTCGGCGATGGCGGACATCTCCGTGGGCGGTGGGGGCAAGTCGTCGGCCAGCACCAGCGCGGGGCTGACCATGGCCAACCCCAGGCACCAGCGGCACGTCGTCGCCGGAAGCCATTTCACACACGGTTTCCAACCATTGCCGGGTCCTCCCTGGCCCCTGCACTTCATTCAGCCGTTGGCTCATTGGCCTTGGCGGATGGTGTCCGCCGAGCGCTGACCATTGACCCTGCCCTTGAGCACGCTGACGCTGCCGGATGCCACGGGCGCCGGCCAGCGCATGCTTGCCCCCGGCAGCACATAGCCCAGCAGGCCTTCAGCCAGTGGCTTGCTTTGGCGGCCTTGCTGCACGACCACATCGGTCAGCCGCGCATGTACCGGGCCCGTGTTACGCAGTTCAATGTAGGGCTTGCCTTGCACCGTCACCGGGCGCCAACTGAGCTGCGGCTTGCCCACCCCCTCGGCGTTGCGTTTGCCTTCAGGGTCGGCCTTGCCCCACAGCCCCTCGCCATAGACAAACAGCGGCACCGAATAGCGCATCTGCAAACGAATGGCCGCCGTCGCGCCAGGCTCAGCCTTGTCGACCGGGATGGCGGGCGGAATCTCGTCGATGATGATGCGGTAGGCCTGCTCCTGGCCGGCGGGTGAAGGGCCGGTACGGGTCAGGCGGATCAACTGCTTCTGCCCGGGAGCGATGTTGGCGACCGGCGGGCTGCCGATAATCTCGCGCTGCGCCTGGAACTGCTCCTTATAATCACCCTGACGCCAGGCGAATACCCGCACCTGCAGGTTTGCCGGTGCAGTGCCACGGTTTTCCAGCCACAACGCACCTGCCTTCTGGTCGGCCTCCAGCACCGGGTCGATCGGCCAGATCAGCACCGAAGTGGCCGCCCAGGCCGGCAGGCTTGCCAGCGACAACAATCCAGTCAATCCACGCGTCCACTTCGCGCCTGCCCACATGCAGCTCTCCTTAGACACTTGTCATGGGTGGCACTGGCAGTTACCAGGTCACCGTCACTTGCACCACATCGGTGTAAGTCCCTGCCGGCTGCGTGCCGGTCAGTTGGACTCGCCCGTAGACCGGTAGCTTGATCGCCGTCGGGTCGGAATAGCTCACCGCCACGCTCTGGCCGATGCCCAAAGCCTGGGTATAGGCCGCGTCCCGGTACAACTGGTAGGCCAGCACTTGCGCACCACTGGTGCGCTTCAGGTTGCGTGTGCCACTGGCACTGTTTTGCCCGCCGTCCAGGCTCATGCTCATGGCCACGCCCGGCGTGCACTGGAACGTCACGGTAGACCCCCCCAGGGATGTGCTGAGCAGCCCCGTGGACAGCGCCGACTGCGAGCCATAATCGAGCGTGCCGTAACTGGTGACACCGCCTACCACCAGGCACCCGGCGACAACCTGCGCCGTCACCGTGAAGGTACTGGTGGTCACTGCCCCCAACGGGGCGGTCAACAACATGCTGACGCCAGTCAGGCCTCCTGCCAGCCAGCCGCGCATGGATCAGAACGACAGCTCGACCGAGATCGTGTCGCTGTAGACCCCGGCAGGCAGGCCCGCCTTGCCGACGGCCTTGCCGTAAAGGTTGACCGTTTGAGCGGCGCCGGTACTGGTCGGCAGGGTGATGGTGTCGTCGACCGCCAGCAACGCCGTACGCCCAGCGTCGGTATAGAGGTCATACGGTACAAAGTTGCCAGAACCATCGGCGAGCGCTCGGGTGCCACCGCTCGACTGGCCATCATGCAGGCCTGCACTCACTTTGATCACAGGCACCGTACCTGCAGAGCACAGGATGCTCATGGCGGCTCCCCCGCCTCCCAGCACCTGGGCATCGGCGGTGGCGAACAAGGCATCCTGGGTACCGAAGTCCAAGGCACCGAAGTCAAGCCCCGACGTGCCCGACGAGCCATTGACCTGGCACGCCGCAGTCAGCGTCAGGGTCGAGCTGATACTCCCCGTAACCGTGGCCGCCTGGGCCTGGGAAGCCAACGCCAGGCCCAGGCCTGCGAGGACGCAATATGAAAGGTTCGTTCGCATCGGAGTCTCCTTGCGTGGTTACCAGTCCAGGGTCACTCTGAGGGTGTCGCGGTAAAGCCCGGCCGGTAGCGCTCGTGGTTGCGCCACTACCACACCGTAGATGGGAATCGGTACTTGCTGGCTGCTGCTGATGGTGAAGGCCCGTGCCTGGCCGACGCCGTAGCGGCTGTTGCCGCCTGGGTCGACCGCCAACTGGTATGGAATCAGTTCACGGCCGTTGCTCAGGCGGCGTATGCCATCGTCGCCATTGAGGCCACCATTGATACGCACGTTGAAGGCCCGAACTTCAGGCGTGCAACTGATCTGCAAGCTGCCCTCACCGCCCACTTCGTCCACTTGGCTGCGCAACGGCTGGTCCCAGTTCGGACCGCGCTCGCCAAAGTCCATTACGCCTGGGTCACCCAGCACAGCCGGTTGCGTCTCGTTGCTGCTGATCTGGCAAGACGCGCTGATCACCAGCCGTGCCTGGATGAAACCGGTGGTGCTGCCATGCACCGCACCGCCGGGGATCAGCAGCGGGCCGAGGGTGAGCAACAGGATCGAAGTGCGGCTCATGGCATGGCGTCCTTGTGCATGGTGGCGTCACTACCAGGTAACGGTGACTTTGAGCAGGTCGGCGTAAGCCCCTGCTTCCGGCACCCAGGCCAATTTGTCGATACGTGCGTACAGCGGCAATTCAACCGAACCACTGCCCGGCACACGCGCCGACAGGGCTACCCCCACCGCCAGCGGCTCACGCCAGGCAGCGTCACGGTACAAGCGATAAGGAATGGGCCGCGCCAGGCGGTCGTGGCTGGCCAGATAGCGCAGCTCGCCGACGCCACCATGCTGGCCACCATCGACGCGCACCTGATAGGGCGTATCCGGGTTGCACTCGAGCCGCGGCGGGCGCTGGCTCAGCAGCACGCCGCTCAAGGGCGCACCAGGGCCATCCAGGCGCGCCGTCGCACCTAGGTCGATTCGCCCCAGGGCCTGGGCTCCCGCATCGCGGGGCTGGTTGACCAGCATGCAGCCACGTTGCACCAGCACCCGAACTTCCACGAGAAAATCCGCAGCCACGGTACTGCCGCTGAACAACAGGCCGAACAGCGCGGCCAGCATGCGCTCCGCCACCTTGTTATCCTTGTCGAGGTGTCTTGAACTGAGCGTAGCAGCGAGGCAGTGCAGCCGAAGTAGCGCTAAGCCATTTTTTTGTATTAGCGACAAAGCGATACCGTGGTAGCAAAAAAAGCCTGTGTCGCACAGAACCCGCGGCCAACCCGTGCCTCCAATGGCCAGGAGCCGGTAAATTCACCGGGATTCTGTTAGGGTGAATCGTACTCGTCCTGCGCCAGACACCTGTGCCGTACACGGACGGACATGACAGGAGCTTTTTCAATCATGACTGCAGACAACTCACTGGCAGACGCCATGGAGCGCTGTGCCCAGGAACCGATCCAGGTTCCGGGCAGCATCCAGCCTCACGGCTTTCTGCTGGTGCTGGATGCCACCGACCTGTGCGTGCTGCAGGCCAGTGAAAATGTCGAGCACTGGTTGGGCTTGCCAGCCCGTGAACTGATCGGTTGTCACTTCTCCGACCTGGTTCACGATGGCTTTGACCTGCACGCACACCTCTCACGGCTTCCCGAAGATGAGGTCTTCCCATTCCACATTGGCGACGTGTGCTTGCGCCAGGGCGCACCCGTCAGTGCCCTGCTGCATGTGCTGGTCCATTGCCACGACCAGGTGCTGATTGCCGAGTTCGAACCACCCCGCCTGCCAGCAGACCTGGCCGGGCAAGGTGACTATTACCCGTTGGTCCGCAGCTTTGTCGCCAGTCTGCAACTGGCCAGCAGTATCGAAGACCTGTTGCAGCAAACGGTGTTGCAGCTCAAGCGCATCACCGGCTTCGGGCGGGTCAAGGCCTACCGTTTCGATGCCGAAGGCAATGGCCAGGTGCTGGCCGAGGTAGCCGACCCGGGCTACCCCAGCTACGCAGGCCTGTGCTTCCCGGCTGCAGACATCCCGCGCCAGGCGCGCGAGCTGTACCGGGTCAACCGTATCCGCGTGATCGAAGATGCCAACTATCAGCCCTCGCCGCTGCTGCCCGCAACCAACCCGCGCACCGGCAAGGCGCTGGACATGAGTTTCGCTGTACTGCGCAGCGTGTCGCCCGTGCACCTGCAGTACATGCGCAACATGGGCACGCTGGCCTCGATGTCACTGTCGATCGTGGTCGACGGCGAGCTGTGGGGGCTGATTTCCTGCCACCATCAGCAGCCACGCCCGGTGGACCTGCGCACCCGCACGGCCTGCGAGCTGTTGGCCAGCGTGCTGTCGTTGCAGATAGAGTCCCGCGAGTCCCATGCCAGCACGCGCAAGCTGTTGGCGCTGCGCCAGCACATCGTACGCATGATCTCGTCCATGGCCGACCACGACAGCGTCAGTGACGGCTTGCGCGACCTGCCCCACGTGCTGCTGGCCTTCGCCGACGCCCAGGGCGCAGCAGTGATCTCGGCCGAGCGCTGCGACCTGATCGGCCAGACCCCGCCCGAGGCCCAGGTGACGGCGCTGGTGCACTGGCTCGGCCAACGTGACGAAGACAGCGTGTTCCATAGCGACAACCTGCGCCGTGACATCACTGAGCTGCCCGAGCTGGCAAAGCATGCTGGCGGGGTGCTGGCAGTGGCCATCTCGCAGATCCACTCGCACTACCTGCTGTGGTTCCGCCCCGAGCAGATACGCACGGTCAACTGGGCCGGCCAGCCGACCAAGCAGGTCGGGCCACAGGGCAACCTCGACCCACGGCACAGCTTTGAACGCTGGCAGGAAGAACTGCGCGGCTATTGCCAGGCGTGGGACCCACTGGTGATCGAGGGCGTGATGGAGCTGCGCACCGCTGTGCTGGGCATTGTCCTGCGCAAGGCCGAAGAACTGGCACAGCTGGCTGGCGAGTTGCGCCGTTCCAACAAGGAGCTCGAAGCGTTTTCCTACAGTGTTTCCCACGACCTGCGCGCACCGCTTCGGCACATCGCCGGCTATACCGAACTGCTTGGCGAAATCGAAGGCGAGGGCCTGAGCGAACGCGGCAAGCGCTTCCTGCAGCATATCGGTGAAGCGGCGCACTTTGCCGGCAGCCTGGTCGACAACCTGCTCAACTTCTCGCAGATGGGCCGCTCGGCCTTGCGCCTGTCCGACGTCGACCTCAACGCCTTGGTCGAGGCCATTCGCAGCGAGCTGGCACCCGATTACGAAGGCCGCGCAATCGTTTGGGACATCGCCCCGCTGCCCAAGGTGATCGGCGACCCGGCATTCATCAACATGGCCTTGCACAACCTGATAGCCAATGCCATCAAGTACACCCGCGGCCGCCACCCTGCTCGCATCGGCATCAGTGCCGTACAGCACCCTGACGAAACCGAGGTCTGCATCCGCGACAATGGCGTGGGCTTCGACATGGCCTACGCCAACAAGCTGTTCGGCGTCTTCCAGCGCCTGCACCGCATGGAAGATTTCGAAGGCACCGGCATTGGCCTGGCGAGCGTACGCCGCATCATCGAGCGCCATGATGGTCGAGTCTGGGCCACTGGCCAGGTCGACCAGGGCGCCAGCTTCCACTTCACCCTACCCCGAAACACTGCTACCTGAGGCATCGCTACCATCATGCTCAAGCCCATTCTGCTGGTCGAAGACAACCCCCGAGACCTGGAGCTGACCCTGCTGGCCCTGGAGCGCAGCCAGTTGGCCAACGAGGTCATCGTGCTGCGTGACGGCGCCGATGCGCTCGACTACTTGCTGCGCCGCAACGCCTATGCCAAACGCGACGACGGCAACCCTGCCGTGCTGCTACTCGACCTGAAACTGCCCAAGGTCGACGGCCTGGAAGTGCTCAAGGAAGTGCGCGCCACTGCCGAACTGCGCAGCATCCCCACCGTGATGCTGACCTCCTCGCGCGAAGAGCCCGACCTGTTGCGTGCCTACGAGCTGGGGGTAAACGCTTATGTGGTCAAACCGGTGGAGTTCAAGGAATTCGTCGCCGCCATCTCCGACCTCGGAGTATTCTGGGCAGTGCTAAACGAACCGCCACCCGGCTCACTGCGACTGAACCGTCGCGGTAGCAACTGAGGCCGCCGCGACGATGCAGCAAACGCCGTTGAAACTACTGATGGTAGAAGACAGCTCGATGGACGCCGAGCTTACCCTGATGCGCCTGGAGCGCAGCGGGCTGCATGTACAGTCGCAGCTGGTGTTCGACCATGCGGGTGTCGAACATGCCCTGCGCCAAGCCCGCTACGACCTGATCTTGTGTGATTGCGTACTACCAGGCTCGTCCGGCACCGAAGTGCTGGCCATCGCCCAACGCCTGGCACCCGACATCCCGTTCATATTCCTGTCCGGCATTTACGGTGAAGAGCACGCGGTGGAAATGATCCGCCTGGGCGCGACCGACTATGTGTTGAAGAAGAACCTGCCACTGCTGCCCAAAGCCGTGCGCCGAGCCCTGAGCGAAGTGCAGGAACGCCAGCGCCGTCGCCGCGCCGAAGAGGCCTTGGCGGACGTCGAAGCACGTGCTCGCATTGCCATCGACGCTGCCGGCATGGGCACCTGGGACCTGCGCCCGCAAGAGGGCCTGCTGCTGTGGGATGACCGCTGCAAGACCTTGTTCGGCCTGCCCACCAGCACCGAAATGAGCCTTGAAGTGTTCTACGCCGGCATCTACCCCGACGACCTGCCACTGGTGCGCGAGGCGGTGGAACATGCCATGCGCCCGGAAAGTGACGGTCATTACCGCGTGGAGTTTCGGATCGCCCAACCCAATGGCCTGGAGCCACGCTGGCTGCTGAGCAGCGGCCAGACCCAGTTCGTCGATGATCAGTGCGTTCGCTTCTCAGGCGTACTGCAGGACATCCACGCGCAACGCCAGGCCACCCAGGCGCTGCGTCAGCTGAACGAGATGCTCGGCGAGCGGGTCGAGCGCCGTACCCGCGAACGCGACCGCGCCTGGGAGCTGTCGCAAGATTTGCTCGCCGTGCTGAACAAAGACCTGACCCCGGTCGCACTGAACCCCGCCTGGGAAGCCAGCCTGGGTTTCTCACGCGAACGCCTGAGCCAGTCGTCCTTGCTGCACCTGCTGCCTGAGCAGGACCAGGAACAGTTACTCACCGAACTGGCCGCCCTGTCCCATGGCCGCACCAGCGCACGCTTTGTCGGTCGCATCCTGCATGCCGGCGGCCAACAGCGCTGGCTGTCGTGGGTGGTGGTGCCGGAGGACACCCTGCTGTACGTGGTGGCACGCGACATCACCAGCGAGCGCGAAGCCGCCCTGGGCCTGGCAGATGCCAACGCCCGGTTGCGCGAACAGATCAACGAGCGCGAGCGCATCGAGGCCGCTCTGCAGCAGATGCAGCGGCTGGAAGCGGTCGGGCAACTGACGGCTGGCGTGGCGCATGACTTCAATAACCTGCTGACAGTTATACTCACCGGTGCCAGCTTTCTGGAGCGCGATCTGGCCAAGGCCGACCTGGACAAGGCCCGCACTCGCCTCACCCATATCCGCGAAGCGGGCGAGCGTGGTGCCAAGCTGACCTCGCAGTTGCTGGCCTTCTCCCGCCGCCAGCGTCTGGAGCCGGTGCCGCTGAACCTCAACCGTACCCTGGCCGGCCTGGAAGAACTGCTGCGCCGCACCCTGGGTGGCAACGTCTCGGTGCGTCTGGACCTTGACCTGGCCCTGTGGCAGGCACTGACCGACCCCACCCAGACCGAGATGATCATCCTCAACCTGGCGATCAATGCCCGCGACGCCATGCCCAACGGCGGCCAGCTGACCCTGACAACACGCAACACCCATATCGACAAGCGCCCGCAACGCCCGGAAGACCCGGACCCGGGCGAGTACGTGATGCTGAGCATCCGCGATACGGGTTGCGGCATGAGCGAAGAGGTGCTGGCCAAGGTTTTCGAGCCTTTCTTTACCACCAAGGACATCGGTAAAGGCTCGGGCCTGGGCCTGGCCCAGGTATTCGGCTTCGCCAAGCAGTCCGGTGGCGGCGTGCGCATCGACACCACACTCGGTCGCGGTACCGAAGTGGCGGTATACCTGCCAGCGGTAAAAGAGGAGATGGTGAACGAACCCGTGGCAGCCGCGCTCAGTCAGTCGATCAGCGAAAGCGGCCATAACCGCACGGTGCTACTGGTGGACGACGACCACCTGGTGCGCGACATGCTTGGCGATGTGTTACGCCAATACGGCTACCAGGTGCGCCAGGCGCACAGCGGCGAGCAGGCATTGGCCTTGCTGGATGACGATATTGACCTGCTGCTGACTGATTTCGCCATGCCCGAGTTCAACGGCGCACAACTGGCGCTGGCGGCCCGCGAACGGTACCCCCACGTGCCGGTGGTGTTTCTTACAGGTTATGCGGAGTTGCAGGGGCTGGAACTGCCGGGCAGCCTGGTGATCCAGAAGCCGGTGCAGGCTGATGAACTGGCCAGGGCGCTGAACGAAATGCTGGGGATTGCCGGGTAATCCGGTACGGCACGAACCGCGCTCAGGAGGCGCGGTGGCGCGCAAAACCACACAAACGCGAAAACCCAGCGCTCATCTTCCTGGCACTGGGTGAAGTACGTTTGAATCTGAAAAATGGCAGGGGCGGCTGGATTCGAACCAACGCATGGCAGGATCAAAACCTGCTGCCTTACCGCTTGGCGACGCCCCTGTATCGGATGCAGCGTTTGCTGCCCTGACAATTCCAAGTGAGTGACAACTGGGTTGTTGTCTTGGAATGCGCGGCACTTTAACAACAAACTTTCGGTCTGTGAACCCCCCTGATAAAAAAAATTGCCAAAAAACAGCGAGTTAGTCATTTCGGCTCTGGTGCAGCGACCGTCCGTCGGTTTCCGCCTGCCTCGCTTCAACACAATCGCATTCCGCACTTCCAATCAGATAAGCCCATTGCATTGACCAAGGAGGACCCCATGCCTGTCTCTCACGACCTCTACCAGGACCTGCACTACCCGCGTGAAATCGTCCAGCAGCGCCGCCAGCAGGACAAGGCGCTGGACCGCCTGCTGGACGAATACGTGGACATCGACAACCAGGTGCTGGCTGCCGAATCGATTTCGGCCGGTAACTTCGTCGACGAAGACCTGCGCCACCTCAAGGAGCGTCGCCTGGCGGTGAAGTACATGATCGAGCGCCAGCTGGAGCGCAAGGCATAGCCCGTACAGGTACAACAGGCGGTCAGACCTATCGCAAGAAGTGATGATTGCCCGGCACTTTCTCTATTAGTCAAAATGGCCGCCCTCGGGCAAGCTGCAGGCTGCCCCACCATCGCCCAAGGAGCGTTGCTTTTGTCTGCCTGGATCCCTACCCCGCTGCGCCAGCTTGGCCAACGGTTGCGCGGCACCGCCAATCAACAGAGCGAGCTGCTCGGCTGGTTCGAGGACAAGGCGCACAGCCGCGGTTATCAGCTGAGTGACGGTCAGCGGCGGGTAATCCACTGCATGGCCGAACAACTGAAGCAGCTTGAACAGGGCCAACCGCGCAGCCTGTACCTGTACGGCTCGGTCGGCCGTGGTAAAAGCTGGCTGCTCGATGGCTTTTTCCAGGCCGTGCCGATAGCCGCCAAGCTGCGCCTGCACTTTCATGACTTCTTTGCCCGCCTGCATCTGGGCATGCATCGCCACCGGGCGTTGGACGACGCGCTGGGCGCAACGCTGGACGAACTGGTGGGCGGCTGCCGGGTGCTGTGCTTCGACGAATTCCATGTGCATGACATAGGCGATGCCATGCTGCTCACCCGGCTGTTCAACGCCTTGTTCGCCCGTGGCGTGTACCTGCTGGTGACCTCTAACTATGCGCCCGAAGGGCTGTTGCCCAACCCGCTGTATCACGAGCGTTTTCTGCCGGTCATTCGCCTGATCAACAGCTCGATGCAAGTGCTCGAAGTCGGTGGCGACACTGATTTTCGCAGCTTGCCGGCCAACCGCGAGCATCAGCGTTTTACCCAGGGCCATTATGTCTGGCCGGGTGATGCGGCGCAGCGCCAGGCGCTGAACGTGCCGAACGAGCAACCGGTGATACTGGACGTGAACAAGCGCCCGCTGCGGGCGCTGGCCGTCGATGGCCGGCGGGTGGTGCTTGGCTTTGACGATCTGTGCGAGAAGGCCACCGCGGTCATCGACTACCTGGTGCTGGCCAGGGACTATGACGAGTGGGTGATCGATGGGCTGGATGACCTCTCGGAGTGTTCGCTTGCGGCTCAGCAGCGCTTCGTCAACCTGGTGGATGTGCTGTATGACCAGGATCGGCGGGTGGTCGTGATCGGTAAACGACCGCTGGAAGAGAGCCTGGGCGGCCCACTGGCCGACCTGATGCGTACCCGCAGCCGGTTGGGGCAACTGCACCAGATTGCCCCCTGAGACTGCAGTGCCTGAACCGGCCCTTTCGCGGGTAAACCCGCTCCTACGACGGCCTGCGCCCAATCACCAATGTGTGTCCCCCCCCGATAGG
>NZ_JBICMK010000098.1:0-15800 GCF_043106315.1 Pseudomonas sp. FYR_5
GTGCCGACGTTAACGTGGGGAAGGGAACGATCAAATTTTTCTTTAGCCACGACAGTGAACCTCTTGCCTAAAGGGGATTAGCCTTGTTTTTTAACGAGTGCTTCGACGATGTTCGACGGAGCTTCGGCGTATTTGGAGAATTCCATGGAGTAGCTTGCGCGACCCTGAGACATGGAACGAACGTCGGTTGCGTAACCGAACATCTCTCCGAGCGGTACTTCAGCACGGACGACACGGCCAGAGACCGACTCATCCATACCCTGGACCAGACCACGACGACGGTTCAGGTCACCCATCACGTCACCCAGGTAGTCTTCCGGGGTTACAACTTCGACTTTCATGATCGGCTCGAGAACCACGCCACCGCCCTTCTGGGCCAGTTGCTTGGTCGCCATCGAAGCAGCGATCTTGAACGCCATTTCGTTGGAGTCGACGTCGTGGTACGAACCGTCGAATACCGCGGCCTTCAGGCCGATCAGAGGATAACCGGCAACAATGCCGTTTTTCATCTGCTCTTCGATACCCTTCTGGATCGCAGGGATGTATTCCTTAGGAATCACACCACCAACGACTTCGTTGGAGAACACCAGACCTTCGGTGATGTTGCCCTTTTCGTCCACGTCCGGCTCGGAGAAACGAACCCAGCAGTGACCGAACTGACCACGACCACCCGACTGACGAACGAACTTGCCTTCGATCTCGACGTTGGACTTGGTGATCTTCTCGCGGTACGAAACCTGCGGCTTGCCGATGTTGGCTTCGACGTTGAATTCGCGCTTCATGCGGTCAACGAGGATGTCCAGGTGCAGCTCACCCATACCGGAGATGATGGTCTGACCGGTTTCTTCATCGGTCTTGACGCGGAACGACGGATCTTCCTGAGCCAGCTTGCCCAGTGCGATACCCATCTTCTCCTGGTCAGCCTTGGTTTTCGGCTCGACGGACAGGGAGATTACAGGCTCCGGGAAGTCCATACGCTCAAGGATGATTGGCTTGTCGGCGTTGCACAGGGTTTCACCCGTGGTCACGTCCTTCATGCCGATCAGGGCCGCGATGTCGCCAGCGCGTACTTCCTTGATCTCTTCACGCTGGTTGGCGTGCATCTGCACCATACGACCAACGCGCTCTTTCTTGCCTTTGACCGAGTTGATCACGGAGTCGCCGGAGCTCAGAACGCCCGAGTAGACGCGGACGAAGGTCAGAGTACCTACGAACGGGTCGGTCGCGATCTTGAACGCCAGTGCCGAGAACGGCTCGTCATCGTCAGCATGACGCTCGTCCTTGCGAACGGCCGGGTCGTCTTTTGCCAGATCCTTGTCGTCCGGGTTGATACCCTGGATAGCAGGAATCTCGGTCGGCGCAGGCAGGAAGTCGATGACGGCATCCAGAACCAGGGGAACACCCTTGTTCTTGAACGACGAACCGCAGACAGCCGGAACGATCTCGCTGGCCAGGGTGCGCGCACGCAGGCCTGCCTTGATCTCTTCGACGGACAGCTCACCTTCTTCAAGGTACTTGTTCATCAGCTCTTCGTTGGCTTCGGCGGCAGCTTCAACCATGTTGTTGCGCCATTCGTTAGCCAGCTCGACCATATCCGCAGGAATTTCTTCCTCACGGTAGGTAGTGCCCTTGTCGTCTTCGTTCCAGTAGATAGCCTTCATCTTGATCAGGTCAACCTGACCCTGGAAGTTATCTTCCGAACCGATGGCCAGCTGAACAGGAACCGGAGTGTGACCCAGACGGTTCTTGATCTGACCTACGACGCGCAGGAAGTTTGCACCAGCACGGTCCATCTTGTTCACGTAAACAACACGCGGAACACCGTACTTGTTGGCTTGACGCCATACGGTTTCGGACTGCGGCTCAACGCCGGAGGTGCCGCAGAACACAACGACCGCGCCATCGAGTACACGCAGCGAACGCTCTACTTCAATGGTGAAGTCAACGTGGCCAGGGGTATCGATGACGTTTACGCGGTAGTTGTCATACTGACCACGGGAACCTTTCCAGAAGGTGGTAACGGCAGCGGAGGTAATGGTGATACCACGCTCCTGCTCCTGCACCATCCAGTCGGTGGTCGCGGCGCCGTCATGCACCTCGCCCATTTTGTGGCTCAGACCTGTGTAGAACAGGATCCGCTCGGTAGTGGTGGTCTTGCCCGCGTCAACGTGGGCACAGATACCAATGTTGCGGTAGCGGTTAATTGCTGTAGTACGAGCCATAAAGCCCTCGCAAAAAGATTGATGCTTGAATTAGAAGCGGTAGTGCGAGAACGCTTTGTTGGCTTCAGCCATACGGTGAACGTCTTCACGCTTCTTGACTGCAGCACCCTTGCCTTCGGCAGCATCCAGCAGCTCGCCGGCCAGACGCAGAGCCATCGACTTCTCGCCGCGCTTACGGGCGTAGTCTACGAGCCAGCGCATTGCCAGAGCGTTACGACGGGATGGACGAACTTCAACCGGAACCTGGTAAGTGGCACCGCCGACACGACGGGACTTTACTTCGACCAGCGGAGCGATGGCGTCGAGAGCTTTCTCGAAGATTTCCAGGGGGTCGCTGTTCTTGCGTGCTTTGACGGTATCCAGGGCACCGTAAACGATGCGCTCGGCTACGGCCTTCTTGCCGCTTTCCATCACGTGGTTCATGAACTTCGCGAGGATCTGGGATCCGTACTTCGGATCGTCAAGGATCTCACGTTTTGCTGCTACACGACGTCTTGGCATGATAAGCCCTCAAACGGTCTTCAGGTTAGCCCGGGACCAGGTCAATCGACCCACGCCCGACCTTACTCTTATCGACTCAAAAAAATGGATGTCTGCAAACGGCCGATTACTTCGGACGCTTGGTACCGTACTTCGAACGACCCTGGTTACGGCCTTTAACGCCCGAAGTATCCAGAGAGCCGCGAACGGTGTGGTAACGAACACCTGGCAAGTCTTTTACACGACCGCCACGAATCAGGACGACGCTGTGCTCTTGCAGGTTGTGGCCTTCACCACCGATGTACGAGGAAACCTCGAAACCGTTGGTCAGACGCACACGGCATACTTTACGCAGTGCCGAGTTAGGTTTTTTCGGCGTGGTGGTGTACACACGGGTGCACACGCCACGACGTTGCGGGCAGTTCTGCAGCGCAGGAACGTCGGACTTCTCGACCGAACGCTTACGCGGCTGACGTACCAGCTGGTTGATAGTTGCCATCTACTAGCTCCACTGATTGTCTTGCGACTCTATTGTCTTGCAAGAAAGCCAAAAATTGGCGAGACGGAGCCTCACCAAATTTAAGGGTACAAAAGTCTAAAGAGGATCTTGCACCCAGTCAAGACGAGGCCCCGGCCCTCCCCGCCCGATCATCGGCAACATTTCATGTCGCCGATGATCGCCCGAGGCTAGCCGGGGCCTTGCCCTGTACTTAGTTACCGCTGGAATTCAGCGCTTCGGTCAGTGCGGCTTCCACTTCACTGGCGCTTACACGCAGCGGTTTGTCGGCATCACGGCGACGCTTGCGCTCGCTGTGGTAGGCCAGACCAGTACCAGCCGGGATCAGACGACCCACGACCACGTTCTCTTTCAGGCCGCGCAGGTAGTCGCGCTTGCCGGTTACCGCCGCTTCGGTCAGTACGCGGGTTGTTTCCTGGAAGGAAGCCGCGGAGATGAACGACTCGGTCGACAGCGAGGCCTTGGTGATACCCAGCAGCACGCGGGTGAACTTGGAGATGAACTTGTCCTCGCTAGCGAGACGCTCGTTCTCTACCAGTACCTGGGTCAGTTCCATCTGGTCGCCCTTGATGAAGCTGGAATCACCCGACTCGGAGATCTCAACCTTGCGCAGCATCTGACGCAGAATGGTCTCGATGTGCTTGTCGTTGATCTTCACGCCTTGCAGACGGTAAACGTCCTGGATCTCGTTGACGATGTACTTCGCCAGCGCACTTACACCCAGCAGACGCAGGATGTCATGCGGATCGCTCGGGCCGTCCGAGATAACTTCGCCGCGGTTTACCTGTTCACCTTCGAAGACGTTCAGGTGGCGCCACTTCGGAATCAGCTCTTCGTACGGATCGCTACCGTCGGTCGGAGTGATCACCAGGCGACGCTTGCCCTTGGTCTCTTTACCGAATGCGATGGTGCCGCTGACTTCAGCCAGAATCGAGGCTTCTTTCGGACGACGCGCTTCGAACAGGTCGGCAACGCGCGGCAGACCACCGGTAATGTCACGGGTCTTCGACGTCTCTTGCGGGATACGCGCAATAACGTCACCAACACCGATCTGCGCACCGTCAGCCACACCGACAAGGGCGTTGGCCGGCAGGAAGTACTGGGCAGGTACGTCAGTACCTGGCAGGTACAGGTCCTTGCCAGCAGCATCGACCATCTTGATTGCCGGACGGATTTCTTTGCCTGCGGCAGGGCGATCCTTGACGTCCAGTACTTCAATGTTGGTCAAGCCGGTCAGTTCGTCGGTCTGACGCTTGATGGTGATGTTTTCTTCCATGCCCACGAAGGTCACGGTACCTTTCAGTTCGGTAACGATCGGGTGAGTGTGCGGGTCCCATTTGGCGACGATGGCGCCAGCCTCGACCTTTTCACCTTCCTTGACCGAAATCACCGCACCGTAAGGCAGCTTGTAGCGCTCACGCTCACGACCGAACTCGTCGGCAATCGCCAACTCACCCGAACGCGATACGGCAACCAGGTTACCGTCGGCACGCTCAACCTGCTTCAGGTTGTGCAGACGCACCATACCGCCATTCTTCACCTGGACGCTGTCGGCAGCCGAAGTACGGCTTGCAGCACCACCGATGTGGAACGTACGCATGGTCAGCTGGGTACCCGGCTCACCGATCGACTGGGCAGCGATAACGCCGACAGCTTCACCGATGTTCACCTGGTGACCGCGAGCCAGATCACGACCGTAGCACTTGGCGCAGATGCCGTAGCGGGTTTCGCAGTTGATCGGCGAACGCACGATCACTTCGTCGATGCTGTTCAGCTCGATGAACTCGACCCATTGCTCGTCGACCAAGGTACCGGCCGGAACGATAACGTCCTCGGTGCCTGGCTTGAACACGTCACGGGCGATGACACGACCCAGTACACGCTCACCCAGCGGCTCTACAACATCGCCGCCTTCGATGTGTGGCGTCATCACCAGGCCCTGATCGGTGCCGCAGTCGATCTCGGTCACAACCAGATCCTGGGCAACGTCCACCAGACGACGAGTCAGGTAACCGGAGTTAGCGGTTTTCAGTGCGGTATCCGCCAGACCCTTACGAGCACCGTGAGTCGAGATGAAGTACTGAAGTACGCTCAGACCTTCACGGAAGTTCGCAGTGATCGGCGTCTCGATGATGGAGCCGTCCGGCTTAGCCATCAGACCACGCATACCGGCCAGCTGACGGATCTGGGCTGCGGAACCCCGCGCACCCGAGTCAGCCATCATGTACATCGAGTTGAAGGACTCTTGCTCGACTTCCTTGCCTTCGCGGTCGATGACCTTCTCTTTCGAGAGGTTGGCCATCATCGCCTTGGACACTTCGTCGTTCGCCTTCGACCACAAGTCGATGACCTTGTTGTACTTCTCGCCCTGGGTTACCAGGCCGGAGGCGTACTGGCTCTCGATTTCCTTCACTTCGTCGGTAGCGTTACCGATGATGCGGGCTTTCTCGTCCGGGATAACGAAGTCGTTAACACCGATGGAAACGCCGGAAATGGTCGAGTAAGCGAAACCGGTGTACATCAACTGGTCGGCGAAGATAACGGTCTCTTTCAGACCAACCACGCGGTAGCACTGGTTGATCAGCTTGGAGATCGCCTTTTTCTTCATTGGCTGGTTGACCACGTCGTACGGCAGACCAGCCGGCACAACCTGGAACAGCAGCGCACGGCCGACGGTGGTGTCGACGATGCGGGTATTCTTGACCACCGAGCCATCACGCTCTTTCACGGTTTCGTTGATACGAACCTTGATTTTCGCGTGCAGTGCAGCTTCGCCGGCGCGGAATACGCGGTCGACTTCCTGCAGGTCGGCGAAGACGCGACCTTCGCCCTTGGCATTGATGGCTTCACGGGTCATGTAGTACAGACCCAGTACAACGTCCTGCGACGGAACGATGATTGGCTCACCGTTGGCTGGCGACAGGATGTTGTTGGTCGACATCATCAGCGCACGTGCTTCGAGCTGGGCTTCCAGGGTCAGCGGCACGTGAACGGCCATCTGGTCACCGTCGAAGTCGGCGTTGTACGCAGCACAGACCAGTGGGTGCAGCTGGATAGCCTTACCTTCGATCAGTACGGGCTCAAACGCCTGGATACCCAGACGGTGCAGGGTCGGTGCACGGTTGAGCAGTACGGGGTGTTCGCGAATCACTTCAGCGAGAACGTCCCACACCTCTGGCAGCTCGCGCTCGACCATCTTCTTGGCAGCCTTGATGGTGGTCGCCAGACCACGCATTTCCAGCTTGCCGAAAATGAACGGTTTGAACAGCTCGAGGGCCATCTTCTTCGGCAGACCGCACTGGTGCAGACGCAGGGTCGGACCTACGGTAATTACCGAACGGCCGGAGTAGTCAACACGCTTACCGAGCAAGTTCTGACGGAAGCGACCTTGCTTACCTTTGATCATGTCGGCCAGGGACTTCAGCGGACGCTTGTTCGAGCCAGTGATGGCGCGACCACGACGGCCGTTGTCCAGCAGGGCGTCGACCGCTTCCTGCAGCATGCGCTTTTCGTTGCGCACGATGATGTCCGGCGCCGACAGGTCCAGCAGGCGCTTCAGACGGTTGTTACGGTTGATCACCCGACGATACAGGTCGTTCAGGTCGGAGGTCGCGAAACGGCCACCATCCAGCGGTACCAGCGGACGCAGGTCCGGCGGCAGCACTGGCAGAACGGTCAGGACCATCCACTCAGGCAGGTTGCCCGAGCCCTGGAAGGCTTCCATCAGCTTCAGACGCTTGGAAAGCTTCTTGATCTTGGTTTCCGAGTTGGTCTGCGGAATTTCTTCGCGCAGGCGGCCGATCTCGTGCTCCAGGTCGATAGCGTGCAGCAGCTCGCGGACAGCCTCGGCACCCATGCGGGCGTCAAAGTCGTCACCGAACTCTTCCAGCGCTTCGAAGTACTGCTCGTCGTTCAGCAGCTGGCCCTTTTCCAGGGTGGTCATACCCGGATCGATAACGACATAGCTCTCGAAGTAGAGCACGCGCTCGATATCACGCAGGGTCATGTCCATCAGCAGGCCGATACGGGACGGCAGCGACTTCAGGAACCAGATGTGGGCAACCGGCGAGGCCAGTTCGATGTGCGCCATGCGCTCACGACGAACCTTCGCCAAGGCAACTTCAACGCCGCACTTCTCGCAGATAACGCCGCGGTGCTTGAGGCGCTTGTACTTGCCGCACAGGCACTCGTAGTCCTTGACTGGGCCAAAGATCTTGGCGCAGAACAGGCCGTCACGCTCAGGCTTGAACGTACGGTAGTTGATGGTTTCCGGCTTCTTAACTTCACCGAACGACCACGAACGGATCATTTCAGGCGACGCCAGACCGATGCGGATGGCGTCGAACTCTTCGACTTGACCCTGGTTTTTCAGCAAATTCAGTAGGTCTTTCAAGGCCTTTCCTCCTGGCGGAGCAGGGAGCGGGCATTACCTGCCCCACCCCCCTTCGCGTCACGTGTTATTCGGTTTCCAGATCGATATCGATACCGAGCGAACGGATCTCTTTGATCAACACGTTGAAGGACTCGGGCATGCCCGGCTCCATACGGTGATCGCCATCCACGATGTTCTTGTACATCTTGGTACGGCCGTTCACGTCGTCCGACTTCACTGTGAGCATTTCTTGCAGGGTGTATGCCGCGCCGTATGCTTCCAGCGCCCACACTTCCATCTCCCCGAAACGCTGACCACCGAACTGCGCCTTACCACCCAGCGGCTGCTGGGTAACCAGGCTGTAGGAACCAGTGGAACGCGCGTGCATCTTGTCGTCCACCAAGTGGTTCAGCTTGAGCATGTACATGTAACCAACGGTCACAGGACGCTCGAACTTGTTGCCGGTACGGCCGTCGAACAGCACCATCTGGCCGCTCTCTGGCAGGTCGGCCAGCTTCAGCATGGCCTTGATCTCGCGCTCCTTGGCACCATCGAAGACCGGGGTAGCCATCGGCACGCCTTTCTTCAGGTTGTTAGCCAGGGCCAGGATCTCTTCGTCGGTGAATTCGTCGAGGTTTTCCTGACGACCGCCGATCTCGTTGTAGACCTCGGTCAGGAACACGCGCAGCTCAGCGGCTTTACGCTGCTCTTCGAGCATGCGGTCGATCTTCTCGCCCAGGCCCTTGGCCGCGAGGCCCAGGTGGGTTTCAAGGATCTGACCAACGTTCATACGCGAAGGTACACCCAGCGGGTTCAGTACGACGTCAACCGGCGTACCGTTGGCATCGTGCGGCATGTCTTCAACCGGCATGATGACCGAGACAACACCCTTGTTACCGTGACGACCGGCCATCTTGTCACCCGGCTGGATGCGGCGGCGGATTGCCAGGTAAACCTTGACGATCTTCAGTACGCCCGGTGCCAGGTCATCGCCCTGCTGCAGCTTGCGCTTCTTGTCTTCGAACTTGTCGTCCAGCAGACGGCGACGATCGACGATGTACTGCTGAGCCTTTTCCAACTGCTCGTTCAGTGCATCTTCAGCCATGCGCAGTTTGAACCACTGGCCGTGCTCCAGACCGTCCAGCACTTCGTCAGTGATCACAGTGCCTTTCTTCAGGCCCGCACCACCGTCAACCACCTGGCCGTTCAGAGCCGAACGCAGACGCTCGAAGGTTGCACCTTCGACAATGCGGAACTCTTCGTTGAGGTCCTTGCGAATCTCGTCGAGCTGCATCTTCTCGATGGCCAGTGCGCGGCTATCGCGCTCCACGCCATCACGGGTGAAGACCTGTACGTCGATGACAGTACCCTTGGTGCCGGTTGGCACACGCAGGGAGGTGTCCTTAACGTCGCTGGCCTTCTCACCGAAGATTGCGCGCAGCAGTTTTTCTTCCGGAGTCAGCTGGGTTTCGCCTTTTGGCGTGACCTTGCCGACCAGGATGTCGCCAGCGCCAACTTCAGCACCTACGTAAACGATACCGGCTTCGTCCAGCTTGTTCAGTGCAGCTTCACCCACGTTCGGGATGTCCGCAGTGATTTCCTCTGGGCCAAGCTTGGTGTCACGCGCCACACAGGTCAGTTCCTGAATGTGGATGGTGGTGAAGCGATCTTCCTGAACAACACGTTCGGACAGGCAGATGGAGTCTTCGAAGTTGAAGCCGTTCCACGCCATGAACGCGATGCGCATGTTCTGACCCAGAGCCAGCTCACCCATGTCGGTGGACGGGCCGTCGGCCATGATGTCACCACGCTGAACCTTGTCACCTTTGCTCACCAGCGGACGCTGGTTGATGCAGGTGTTCTGGTTCGAACGGGTGTACTTGGTCAGGTTGTAGATATCCACACCCGCTTCGCCGGTTTCCACTTCGTCGTCGGCAACGCGAACAACGATACGGCTGGCGTCGACCGAGTCGATCACACCACCGCGGCGAGCAACCACGCAGACACCGGAGTCACGGGCAACGTTGCGCTCCATGCCGGTACCTACCAGCGGCTTGTCGGCACGCAGGGTCGGTACAGCCTGACGCTGCATGTTCGAACCCATCAATGCACGGTTGGCGTCGTCGTGCTCAAGGAACGGAATGAGCGACGCTGCAACGGAAACAACCTGCTTCGGCGAAACGTCCATCAGGGTGACGTCTTCCGGCGCCTTGACGGTGAATTCGTTCAGGTGACGAACTGCTACCAGCTCATCGATCAGTTGCTTCTTGTCGTTCATCGCGGCCGAAGCCTGTGCGATGACGTGATCCGCCTCTTCGATTGCCGACAGGAACACGATGTCGTCGCTGACAACGCCTTCCTTCACAACACGGTACGGGCTTTCCAGGAAGCCGTACTGGTTGGTGCGGGCGTAGGCCGCCAGGGAGTTGATCAGACCGATGTTCGGACCTTCAGGCGTCTCGATCGGGCACACACGGCCATAGTGGGTCGGGTGTACGTCACGGACTTCGAAGCCGGCACGCTCACGAGTCAGACCGCCAGGGCCGAGTGCGGAGACGCGGCGCTTGTGGGTAATCTCCGAGAGAGGGTTGTTCTGGTCCATGAACTGGGACAGCTGGCTGGAACCGAAGAACTCTTTCACCGCCGCCGCTACCGGCTTGGCGTTGATCAGGTCTTGCGGCATCAGGCCTTCGCTTTCCGCCATCGACAGGCGTTCCTTGACCGCGCGCTCGACACGCACAAGGCCAACACGGAACTGGTTCTCGGCCATCTCGCCGACGCAACGTACGCGACGGTTACCCAGGTGGTCGATGTCGTCGACGATGCCTTTGCCGTTACGGATATCGACCAGGGTCTTCAGAACCTCGACGATGTCTTCCTTGCTCAGCACGCCCGAACCCTCGATCTCGGTACGACCGATACGACGGTTGAACTTCATGCGGCCTACGGCGGACAGATCGTAACGCTCGGCGCTGAAGAACAGGTTGTTGAACAGGGTCTCGGCTGCATCCTTGGTTGGCGGCTCGCCTGGACGCATCATGCGGTAGATTTCGACCAGAGCTTCCAGTTGGTTGCTGGTGGTATCGATCTTCAGGGTGTCAGAGATGAACGGACCGCAATCGATGTCGTTGGTGTACAGGGTCTCGATACGGACAACCTGCGCCTTGGCGACCTTGATCAGCAGCTCGGTGGTCATCTCGGTATTGCATTCGGCGAGAATCTCGCCGGTAGCCGGATGCACGATTGCCTTGGCGGTAGTGCGGCCCAGGACGTACTCCATTGGAACGTCCAGTTGCTTGACGCCGGCCTTCTCGAGCTGGTTGATGTGGCGCGCGGTAATACGGCGGCCTTGCTCGACGATGACTTTGCCGGTTTCGTCATGGATGTCCATGACTGCAACTTCACCACGCAGACGCTGCGGCACCAGTTCCAGGCTGAGTTTTTCGCCGGAAATGTGGAACACGCTGGTGGTGTAGAAGGTGTTCAGCACTTCTTCAGTGCTGTAACCCAGGGCGCGCAGCAGCACCGAGGCCGGCAGTTTGCGGCGACGGTCGATACGCACGAACACGCAGTCCTTCGGATCGAACTCGAAGTCCAACCAGGAACCGCGGTAAGGGATGATGCGAGCGGAGTACAGCAGCTTGCCCGAGCTGTGGGTCTTGCCACGATCGTGGTCGAAGAACACACCAGGCGAACGGTGCAGCTGGGAAACGATCACACGCTCGGTACCGTTGATAACGAAGGTACCGTTCTCAGTCATCAGGGGGATTTCACCCATGTAGACTTCTTGCTCTTTGATGTCCTTGATCGCTTTGTTCGACGATTCCTTGTCGAAGATGATCAGGCGCACCTTGACCCGCAGTGGGACCGCGAAGGTCACGCCACGCAGGACACATTCCTTCACATCGAAGGCGGGTTCGCCCAGGCGATAGCCTACGTACTCCAGGGCAGCATTGCCGGAGTAGCTGATGATCGGGAATACCGATTTGAAGGCCGCGTGCAGGCCGACGTCGCGGAAGTGATCCTTGGATGCTCCCGCTTGCAGGAATTCGCGATACGAATCCAGCTGGATGGCCAGGAGGTAAGGCACATCCATGACGTCCGGCAACTTGCTAAAGTCCTTGCGGATACGTTTTTTCTCAGTGTATGAGTAAGCCATCAGCGTTCCCCAGCTTGGTCACCTGCTTGTTTGGCTTCTCCCGGCGGGAGCAGCCAGAAAATCGTGCAAACCCCTTGGTTTGCGCCACCCACATGGGTGTCTTGCAGCTCGTTATCGGGACCGGCCTGACCGGCCACCAATAACGGAAAAAGGCCGGTGGCATAAGCCACCAGCCATCAGCCTTTCGCTCAACGCTCAGGCTGGCATCGCAAGGTCGAGATTACTTCAGCTCGACTTTAGCGCCTGCTTCTTCCAGCTTCTTCTTAGCGTCTTCAGCGGCTTCTTTCGAAACGCCTTCAGCTACAACCTGAGGAGCGCCATCGACTTTCTCTTTGGCTTCTTTCAGGCCCAGACCGGTCAGCTCGCGAACAGCTTTAATCACGTTCACTTTCTTGTCGCCGGCTTCAACCAGAACAACGTTGAACTCGGTCTGCTCTTCAACAACGGCAGCAGCAGCAGCTGGGCCAGCAGCGGCAACAGCAGCGGTAACGCCGAAGGTTTCTTCCATTGCTTTGATCAGCTCAACAACTTCCAGAACGGTTTTCTGGCCGATTGCTTCGATGATTTGTTCGTTAGTCAGAGACATGACTTAAATCCTGTATTGGGGTGACAGCCTACGCAGCCATCAAATTAAACGTATGATTTTGAAAGAATTCGCGCGCCTTAGGCAGCGGTAGCTTCTTTCTGGTCGCGAATGGCTGCCAGAGTACGAGCCAGCTTGCTGGTAGCGCCTTGAATAACGCTCATCAGTTTTGCGATAGCTTCGTCGCGGGTCGGCAGGGTAGCCAACACGTCGATCTGGTTCGCTGCAATGAAATTGCCGTCAAACGCAGCTGCCTTGATCTCGAACTTGTCCTGACCCTTGGCGAACTCTTTGAACAGACGAGCAGCAGCGCCCGGGTGTTCGTTGGAGAAAGCAATCAGGGTCGGGCCTTTGAACGCGTCGTTGAGGATCGAGAATTCGGTGCCTTCAACAGCGCGCTTGAGCAGGGTATTACGCACTACACGCACGTATACACCAGCTTCGCGGGCCTCTTTACGGAGTCCGGTCATTGCGCTTACAGTCACACCACGGGCATCAGCCACGACAGCGGACAGAGCGACTTTGGCAGCCTCGTTGACTTCAGCGACGATGGCCTTCTTGTCTTCGAGTTTAATTGCCACGGGTTTACTCCTGGTTTTTACCGTTTCATCTGGCCGAAGCCGGATGTCGTTTTGGTGTCTGATTCGGTAACGAATCGGGAGCACCATCTGCGTGGGCTGATATTTTAAGGCTTGCGCCGCCTACGGTCTTGGATAGCCCCCGCCAGGCAGGGACCCCAATTTTTGCTGGCGGCGCGACTGGTCGCGCCGCCATGTTCTTACACGTTCAGCGAGCTCTGATCGATGACCAGACCTGGGCCCATGGTGGTGCTCAGGGTAACGCGCTTAACGTAGATACCTTTCGAAGAGGCCGGCTTGATACGCTTCAGGTCAGCGATCAGGGCTTCAACGTTTTCCTTCAGCTTGTCAGCTTCAAAGCCGATCTTGCCAACGGAGGTGTGGATAATACCGTTTTTGTCGGTACGGTAGCGAACCTGACCAGCCTTGGCGTTTTTCACGGCAGTGGCTACGTCCGGGGTCACGGTACCAACTTTCGGGTTAGGCATCAGGCCGCGAGGACCCAGAACCTGACCCAGTTGACCTACAACGCGCATGGCATCAGGGGATGCGATAACGACGTCATAGTTCAGGTCGCCGCCTTTCATTTCGGCAGCCAGATCGTCCATACCTACGCGATCAGCGCCGGCAGCCAGAGCAGCTTCAGCAGCTGGACCCTGGGTAAAGACAGCAACGCGAACGGTCTTGCCAGTGCCGTGTGGCAGCACGGTAGCGCTACGAACGACCTGGTCGGATTTACGCGGATCAACACCGAGGTTAACGGCGATGTCGTAGGACTCGACGAACTTGGCAGCGGGCAGCGAGGCCAGCAGAGTTGCCGCTTCTTCGAAGTTGTAGGCCTTGCCTGCTTCGATTTTCTCGGCGATTGCCTTTTGGCGTTTGGTCAGCTTAGCCATTACACACCCTCCACGTTCAGGCCCATGCTGCGGGCAGAGCCAGCGATGGTGCGTACAGCAGCGTCCAGGTCAGCGGCAGTCAGATCAGCCTGTTTAGCTTTGGCGATGTCTTCCAGCTGAGCACGGGTAACGGTACCGACTTTAACGGTGTTCGGGCGAGCCGAACCACTGGTCAGGCCAGCAGCTTTCTTCAGCAGAACCGAGGCAGGGGTGCTCTTGGTCTCGAAGGTGAAGCTACGGTCGCTGTAGACAGTGATGATCACTGGAGTCGGCAGGCCGGCTTCTTGACCCTGGGTACGGGCGTTGAAGGCCTTGCAGAATTCCATGATGTTCACACCATGTTGACCCAGAGCTGGACCAACGGGTGGGCTTGGGTTGGCCTGGCCGGCCTTAACTTGCAGCTTGATGTAAGCCTGAATCTTCTTAGCCATGAGCTACTCCAAAATCGGGTACGAACGCCTGATGGCTCCCCGGATGACTTGCGTTTTATCCCAGTGACGACAAAACCCCGCAGCACACAGGGCTGCGGGGTATGGGATGCTTCGTCCGCCTAGACCTTCTCGACCTGGCTGAACTCGAGCTCCACCGGAGTAGAGCGACCGAAAATGAGCACCGCAACCTGCAGGCGGCTCTTTTCGTAGTTAACCTCTTCGACACTACCATTGAAGTCAGCAAACGGACCATCAATGACTCGAACCACTTCTCCTGGCTCGAAGAGCGTCTTGGGCTTCGGCTTGTCACTGCCGTCGGCAACGCGACGCAGAATAGCCTCAGCCTCTTTATCGGTGATCGGTGCAGGCTTGTCAGCAGTACCACCAATAAAGCCCATCACGCGAGGGGTGTCCTTGACCAAGTGCCAAGTCCCTTCGTTCATCTCCATCTGGACCAGCACATAGCCAGGGAAGAACTTGCGCTCACTCTTGCGCTTCTGGCCGTTGCGCATTTCGACGACTTCTTCGGTCGGAACCAAGATCTCGCCGAAACCGTCTTCCATGCCAGCCAGCTTGACGCGCTCGATCAGGGAGCGCATTACATGCTTCTCGTAACCCGAGTAAGCATGCACAACATACCAACGCTTAGCCACGGGACACCTTTAGCCAACGATCAAGGAGACCGCCCAGCCGAGCAGGGAGTCGAGCCCCCACAGCAGCAGTGCCATAACCAGCACGACAGCCACGACAATCAGCGTGGTCTGGGTGGTTTCCTGGCGGGTCGGCCACACGACTTTACGAATCTCGGTACGAGCTTCCTTCGCCAACGCAAAGAACGACTTGCCCTTCGCAGTCTGCAGGGCTACAAAGCCCGCGACAGCAGCCAGAACGAGAAGTACAAGGACGCGATACAGGATTGGAGAGGCGGAGTAATATTGATTACCCACAACACCAACAACCACCAAAGCCACTACAGCCAGCCACTTGAACAGATCAAAACGCGATTCTTGGGCTTCAGTTTTGGGGGTCATCGAGGAGGATCCTGTAAGAAGAAAGCCATCACACCGAGGTGAAATGGCAGGTCAGGAGGGAATCGAACCCCCAACCTACGGTTTTGGAGACCGTCGCTCTGCCAATTGAGCTACTGACCTGTAACGCTGTATCAGGCCGGCCATTATACCGGCCTGATCAAGTAAATCAACTACTTATTCAATAATTTTTGCTACGACACCGGCGCCGACGGTACGACCGCCTTCACGGATAGCGAAGCGCAGACCGTCTTCCATTGCGATGGTCTTGATCAGGGTAACAGTCATCTGAATGTTGTCACCTGGCATTACCATTTCAACGCCTTCCGGCAGCTCGCAGTTACCGGTCACGTCAGTGGTACGGAAGTAGAACTGTGGACGGTAGCCTTTGAAGAACGGAGTGTGACGGCCGCCTTCTTCCTTCGACAGGACGTAGACTTCTGCGGTGAACTTGGTGTGCGGCTTGACCGAACCTGGCTTGACCAGAACCTGACCACGCTCAACGTCGTCACGCTTGGTACCACGCAGCAGAAC
>NZ_JBICMK010000099.1:0-22854 GCF_043106315.1 Pseudomonas sp. FYR_5
GTGGAACGGCTAAGTCCGAGGTTTGCAGGCCTGATGAGAAAAGACAGGCATAAGAAAGCCCACACCTGGCGGGCTTACATTGATGGCCCAATAGCAAAAAACCACCATCGGCCAAATTGTCCTACGCGGAGACAGACGGACGGTTGTTGGGCGTCAGAGCCCGGTTTTCACGGGGCTGGAATTTGGTGGATTTATAGACGTACCTCATAGGGTATCTATAAACAAATCAGCTATTTATGGCTTTCAGTGGAATCGAATCGGGACTTGCGAAGGATCCAGTGAGCTACGACCGCCGTGGCATCAACGTTCACGCCTTGATGAATCCATAAGTCACCCACATCCAAGCGAAGCCAAAGGCCGTCAGCCACGTGGATACCTGTAGAGCCAACTTAAGTTTTGCAGGGAAGTTTTCTAGTTCTTCGATGTCCAGATGCCCTCGGCGCATATGTACGCCAGGCCAAATGAGTATTCCACAAAGAAACGTTATCAGCAGCCACCGAGCGCCAAAGTGCCGCGTGCCCAAAAACAGTTTCATTTGCTCCAGGCCGGGATGACTTTGGATAGCCGAGGTTGCAACAGTGAAATTTCTTGTACCCGCGATGAATGCACTGACCGCACAACCGGCCAACGCGATCACGAACGGACACGCCAGCATTATCCACTTCAGCCACACGGGCCAACTCTCGAACTCAGTCATAATGTGATTCGTAGATCAGCTCGCCCATTTGCTCACCGCCCTCCGCACCGCGATGCTCCCAGCAAAAGCCCCTCCCCCGACCAGCGCAATGCCACATACCGGCGCCCCGAAACCCGCGGTACCAGCAGAGAACACCCCACATACAGCGAGCGCAGTGATCCCAGCAATCTTGCCACCCACGATCCCTACCGCCAGCCCCCCAGCGAAAGCACCTGCCTCAGACAAACGAATTTTTTTGCAGTCTTCGGTTTCCCCTGCACGGCAGGCCTCTTGGACTTTCAGATAGGAAGATGTACCACCTAAGCCAATTCCGACATGCCCACCATATCGAAGGTACTTACTAGGCTTCGCCACTTTGTCCAAGTATGTGGCGTACCCAGGAATCTGCCCTGGCCCACCGGCTTTCGACCAGTGATGCGCAAGGCTCTTGGTCGAGATATTCAAGCTTTTCTTCAGCCGCTCGTAGGCCCCTAGATTCAGATGTTTATTTAGAAAAGTCGCCTTCAGCTGACCATCTAGCTGTTCCAATAACAGCCGTCGTTCGGCGAAGAACGATGGACTATTCAGATGGCCATGGCGCAGAAATTCTTGCTGATGCAAACGCTCGATGTTGCCAAGTGTGCTGCGAAGCTGCCGGAGGCCGTGGTCCATCATGTCCTTACCCACACCCATGGAGAGACTGGCGTCACTAAGCAGTCCGGCAATTTCAGCCTGATACTCCATCATGAAATCTGACTCGGCAAAATCGAGTACAGCCAAGGAACGTCGCGCGCGCTCGGCGGCCGCCATTAGTTGGCCCTCCTCCTGGGTGCAGGCATAACCGTTATCCGGATCGCCGATGACGAAGATTTCCTCTGCCTTGAACCCCTGCTCGAGTCGGGTTCAGGCGTTGCAGGTACGAAATGGGCAAGGTCGAATCATGGCTAGCCAGCTCCAACAGAATCTGCGGGAACGACATGCTCCGGGGCACCACATAGAATCCCGGCTGCATCTGCCCAGGCAACCCGCCAACCATGGCGGGCGAAGCCCCTGCCAAAGCGCTAGAGCTCCCAGGGCCAGCGGGTGTGAGGCTAGTGCGTACGGCAACCGGCAGCCGCGGCGGGGGCATTTCCCCTAAAGGCGCCACCACCCGGTTGCTACCCTCTGGGCAACCGCAATCAACTAACGCGCCATCCATCGCGACTGGCTGGCCATCCGAGATGAAGTGCCACACCCCTTCGACGACCTTTCCTTCCAGCCCGCAAAGTGGACAAGGTGTGGTGGGATCCCCCATCCTCAGGACCATTCGTCCCTCGTCGAGGTAACCTTCCCCGGTGGCGATGCAAGTCGCACCTGTGGTGGTTACATCGTAACCGATCCATGAACCCCACCTACCACAAGGTGGAAGCCAAGGTTACCGTGGCATCTCTGGCGAACAGTTCCATGGCAGCAGCGCTTCGTAGTCTGCTACCGATGAGGCGTGCGGCAGTCGCTCCAGGACGTGGCGCAGCCACGTATAGGGCTCTTGGCCGTTGACCTTGGCGGTTTCGACCAAGCTGTAGATCTGCGCGCTAGCCGTGGCTCCCTTGGGCGTGTCACTGAACAGCCAAGCTTTGCGCCCGATCACAAACGGCTTTATGGCCCGCTCTGCCAGGTTGTTGTCGATCGGCAGGTGCCCCGCCTCGACATACCGCTCCAAGTGGTTCCAGTTGTTTGCCAGGTAAAGCACCGCCTTGCCCAGTACGCTTTGCGGTGTCACCTGTGAGTGCGTCTTGTCGAGCCAACTTTTCAACTGCTCAAGGATCGGCAGGCTTCGTTCCTGACGACCGATGAATCGCTGTTCATCGCTGGCATCCTTGAGGTCGCGTTCGATGCCATACAGTTTGTTGATCATCGTCAGCGCAACATCGGCGCGACCGGTCTTGCCCTTAGGCTGCACCTTCTGCGCTTCGACGAATTTACGCCGGACATGCGCCATGCACGCCAGTCGTTCAACGCCCGGCAGTAGCGCCAACGCGCTGTAGCCGGCGTAATCATCGGTCATCACGTAACCGCGATAGCCCTCCAGCAGGCGCAGCGGCACCTCCTGCGCGCGGCTGGTGGTGTAATCGAACAGCACGACTTGTCGATCAGGCGGGCCACTGGCCTGCACCCACATCCAGGATTGACTGGTCGGATCACGATCCGGCTCTTTGAGCACCTGCACGCGAGTTTCATCGCAATGGATCACCGGGCTTTCCAGCAGGCGGTCACGCATCAGGTTCAGCAGTGGCTGAAAGTGTTCGCTGCACTGGATGACCCAGCGGGCCAGGGTTTGCCGGGGGATCTCGATACCATGTCGGTTCAGCACCGTTTCGAAGCGGTGCAGCGGCAGGCCATCGACGTACTTGGTGGTTAGCAACATCGCCAGCACGCTGGGACTGGCCATGCTCTTTTCAATCAATTGGGCCGGCTTGTCAGCGGTGACCGGCGCGGATTCGCAGCCACGGCAGCCATAGATTTTGCGTACGTGTTTAAGCACACGGATCTGCATCGGCACGATGTCGAGTTGTTCGCTGGTTTGCTCGCCAACCACGTGTTTGCGGCAACCACAGGCGCAAGTCAGTTCGTGCTCGGGCAAGTCATGAATGACTTCAATGCGTGGTAGGTCAGCCGACAGTGGCTTGCGTTTGCCGCGCTGCTTGCTTGGCGCAACAACTTCTTCGTCGGCATCATCAGCGGTAGGAACCCACTGACTTTCGGGTTCATTGAACAACGCCAGTTGGGGCGTGTTGGACTCGACGGTTTGCTCGGACTTGCGATTGAATAATCGGTCACGCAGCAGCTTGACCTGTTCTTTAAGGTCGACGATCTGACCTTTGTCGACCGTGCGCTCGGCCAACAACTGCGCAAGCAGTAGTTTGAGCGCGGCAGGGTCGTCAGGAAGGTTATCGGGCACTGAAATCATTGCCCGGATTATACCCGGTCAGGCGACGAAACGAGGAGTCAAAACCTGATGCGGACGGTTGCGCCAGAGATCGAAACCGTCGAGTAGCCAATTCAGTTCCTGGACGGTCAGTACGATAGCTTCGTCGGTCGCGTTGGGTGAAGTTTTGAAACGCTCGGCTTCGAGGCGCTTGAGCCAAAGGCAGAAGCCGTTGCGCTCCCAATACAACACCTTGATGCGGTTACGGGCTTTATTGAGGAAGACGAAAAGTACCGGGTCGAACACGGCGACCTTGATGTCCAGTTCGACCAAGGCTGTGAGGCCGTCGATGGACTTTCGAAAGTCCACGGGCTTGGGGTAGAGGTAGACTTTTTCGACTTTGCTGTCGGGGCGCATCATGGCGGGCTGGCTCCAGAAAGAAATCGGGAGCACAGCATCGGGAATCAGGTGGACGGTTGGAATGTGGGGATGATGGATCCCTTACGTTACATCACCGTCTACTGCTTGGCCAAGCCCATCCAGACTGACGCGCATTTCAGAGTCCCTTGCGAACTGTAGGAGCGAAAGAACCTAACAGCTAAGAAGGGGCAAATGAGGCCTCGAGCAGCTAACGAGACGATTCCTACGAGCAACGCGGATTTAGGACTAGGCACGACCTAGCGGTTTGGGAACGGAACAGCGGGAACAAAAAAGCCCGCACAAGGCGGGCTTCTATTGGTATCTGGTAGCGAGAAATCGCCATAGGCCAACTGATTCTGGTGCCGGAGACAGGAATCGAATATGGCCGTATTAATCCCTTAGAATGCGGGACTCACCACCTATTTCCGTTCTTGCGTATCCCTAAACGTATCCCTAAAGCAAAATCCACTGACCTGTCTGACCGCTAGTCCTTCAGATCAGCATTGATATCGATCCTTAATCACCCGATCGTAGTAGCCTCCCTTGGATCCCGCATTCATCAGCCCCTGATGGACCTCCGACGGTACTCCACAGAAATCGTACGTACGTCCCTGCTTAAAGGTGATCTTCATTCTCTTGGTAATCGGGTCGTAACCGACAGCGGTGATAGCTGAAGATCTGACTGGAATCATTTGCATCTCATGCTCCCTCACGCTGATGGCGGCATAGTGGCCAGGGTCCAGAGATACTAGGTCACTCAACCTCTGACAACCACCTGGGTGATGACTGACATTGTGACTCTTGATTTCCATCAATCCTGAGATCCGGGGACCCTGAGAGATGGCATCTGCTACGGGGACGGAAACCCGCGCCGCTACGCTAGCGGACCGAGGGCCAGGTTACTGAAATTTCAATGATTGAAATCTGCCGGAGCATGACTGAATGAACGATTCTTGCCGGTGCGGTAAGGATGAGGGCAGGTGTTCAAGAAGCTGCACAATTCACCTCGGTTCACCTGATTCACCAGTTCACTAAGCTGGCAGATCACCCGCTAACGGGAAAGCGCGGGTTTCCTGCCCCGTATCTTGCCGCATCTCTCAGGGTCCCCGGCGGCTTCCAGAATCGGGTGGACGGGTAATGCTTCTGCCGCTGAAGGCACGATTGAATAGGGGGCATGGGGTCGCAAAATAGCTACGAATCTAAAGCGGTGTAACAGGTGTAATGGGTGTAACGACAGCTCGCAAGCCATTGATTCAAAAGGATAAAACTGCGATACACGCTTATATAGCCGCTCTGATCGAGCAGTGTAACAACGAACTCGGTGTAACCATGGCTGCCCGCCCTCCACCCAGTACGGACGCTATCGGTGTTCAAGTGGCAATGGAATCAGTGTCCAAGTCAGCGTGAAATCGCTGTTTAAGCGTTCGCGGCTTGAGCGCCCAAATGCTCAGCCCCCCCCTTAGCAATGGCTCCCTGCCACTAAATTACACTTCCGACCCGCTTTCTCCCGTGATAAAAGCCAATCACACCCACAGAGTGCATGGACTGCCTTACGCCATCCGGGACAGGCTTTCCAACAGGACGGAGAAGCAAGATGCATTTGAAGCGGATCAGGGCGTCAAATTTTCGGGCGTTTGGCGACGGTACGGTTGCTCCATCACTTGATTGGGAGCTAGCCCCCGGACTGAACATCCTTGTTGGGGAAAACGACTCCGGCAAAACTTCCGTAATCGACGCGATCCGCTATGTGCTATGGACGACCAGCTACGATTTTATTCGCCTTTTCGAAACTGACTTTCACATCACGGGCACAACACGAGCCCGCTCTCTGTTCATCGAAGCCACTCTTGTGGACCTAGACCCCGCGCAAGAGGCCTCCGTTCTCGAATGGATGACCCACGAAGCAGACGGGTCGCATAGCTTGATCGTCTATCTGCAGGCGCGTTGGATACCACCTAAGGCCAACAAACGTGGACGGGTCGAGGCAATCACCTGGTCGGGCCCAAATGGCACGGGTCCAGAGATCGGCACGGCCGTTCGCGAGCTCATCCGGGCCACTTACTTGCGCCCCCTTCGAGATGCCGAAGCCGAGCTACGCCCTGGTCGCCAGTCTCGGCTATCCCAAATTTTGGGCGCTCATAAACGCATTGATGGGCAGGAAAACAATGACTTCGACTTAGCGGCTCCAGCTACCGTCCCCAGCAACTTGGTCGGGCTGATGGCGTTTGCTCAGCACCACTTGGGCGAGCATCAGGTCATTAAGGATGTCCAGGACGACATAAACGACAACTACCTGAACAAGTTCGCGTTTGCCGGCGATGCCCTGTCCTCACGTATCCAAATCGCTCCGGAACTGGGCCTGCAGCCCATTCTGGAGCGTTTCGAGTTGGCGCTGCTGCCATCCTCCACCATCGACCCAGGTGAGCGATGCATTCGCGGACTCGGCTATAACAACGCTCTGTTCATGGCGACCGAACTGGTTTTGCTGCGGGACGGTGATGAGCTCGGATTGCTGCTGATCGAGGAACCAGAGGCCCATCTCCATCCGCAACTGCAGGAGCGCGTTCAGCAGCTCCTTGAACGCACCTCCAAGGCGGCCGAGCCAGATAGCCGCCCTGTTCAGATCGTCATGACTACCCACAGCCCCTCTCTGGCAGCGGGTGCGGACATCGCAAGTCTGACTTTGGTGAACCGTGCCCAACTATTCAGCCTGGCTCACGGGAAGACCAAACTGCTAAAAAGCGATTACGAGTTCTTGAGGCGCTTTATAGATGCCACCAAAGCGAACCTATTCTTCGCTCGCGGTGTTGCGATCGTAGAAGGACCAGCAGAAGCGCTGCTTTTGCCCGCCCTGGCTGCGGCTTCGGGATACTCGTTCAACGAACATGGTATCTCTTGCGTCAACGTCGGCGGAGTTGGGCTTTATCACTACGCTCGAATCCTCCAGCCCAGTGATGGATCGGCGGTTCCCATTCCTGTCGCCTGCATCACAGATCGTGACATCGTTCCCAATGAGGCCACCTACATATCCCCTCCCAAGAACAACCGTAAACGATTCGAAAAAGACTACACGCCGGAGGAGGTCGAAGCACTGGTGAAAACGAAGGTCGACCGCGCTCAGGGTGGTAGCACAATTGTCTGTGTCTCCAACAACTGGACCCTGGAGTTCGATCTCGCCCTTTATGGATGCGCACGGTTGATGCATAACGCGATTCACCTTGCTAAGAAGGCAGATTCGAGGGGTGAACGGCTGACGGAGGAAGACGAGAGGAATGCGATCGTTGAGGCAGGAGAGCTTTGGGGAAGACTCTCGGATGCGGGGCATACGCCAGTGGAATTGGCGTCGCTCATCTACCAGCCGCTCGTGGAAAAAGAGGCATCAAAAGCCATCACCGCCCAATACGCTGCTCATCTGATTTCAACAGGCGATTACGGAAAAGGGGATGAACTGTTCAACAAGCTGCCGCCTTACCTACAGCGAGCGCTACTTCATCTAACTGGCAGGGTAGCGCCATGACCGTCCCAGAGATCGACGCTAGCGATCTTGCGGCACTGCTCGGCCTGACACCCGATCTGAGCTTCGATGATCACGAGCGGCGTGCAGTGCTCCTGGAGAACCAGTCTTGCGACATCAACGCCGCGCCAGGCAGTGGAAAAACCACAGTACTAGCCGCGAAGCTCTTGATGCTGAGCCGCAGATGGACTTCAAGCCGCGCAGGCGTTTGTGTGCTCAGTCATACGAATGTCGCCCGTGATGAAATTCAGCGCCGGTTAGGTGCAAGCCATGACGGGAGTCGCCTGCTCACGCATCCCCACTTCATCGGGACGATTCACGCCATGGTGAATCAGTTTCTGGCTCTGCCCTACCTGCGAAGCAATGGGATGACTGTCGATGTGATCGACAACGATATCTTTGCTCGCCGGGCATTGGCCTTAGCCCAAGCTAACTTTGGCTTAAAGTTTTACATGCAAAAGAACGCGAGTGTCGAGCCGATGCTAGAGGGTCTGATCTACAAAGGTGCCTCTCTGGACCTCGCCAGCGAGTTTGGCTCACTTCCTAAACCAGGTGCGAAAACCCTTCCGACAATCATCGGTATTAAAGGAAAACTCGCAGCTGAAGGGGTTTTCCGGCACGCGGACATGTTCGCTTATGCAGAACGTTTGCTGACCCTTTTTCCTAAGGTTCGCGCCCAGCTATCCCGAAGGTTCCCTATCGTCTTCATCGACGAAATGCAGGACACGTCCTGGGAACAAGAGCGTTTGTTGCAGCTGATGTTCGATGAGACCGTCACCGTTCAGCGCTTCGGCGACATCAACCAACGAATTCTCGGAAGTTCAGAAGGCGCGGAAAACCTGACTTTCCCCCGAGGCGACGTACTTCCGATCTCCTCCAGCAAGCGCTTCGGTCCTCACATCGCTAAGTCCGTGTCTAGAACACAGCTGGCAGGTACTGCTGTTACCGGAGAGGGAGAAGACCGCCACGCTTCTATGCTGATCGTCTACGGCACCCAGCGTGTACAGGATGTGATCTCGACATTTGGAGGCCATGTATTAGATCGGTTCAGCGATACCGATTTGACTAGAGGGAAAGTCAAAGCCCTTTGCGCTCGCAAACAGGGCGATGCTCCAACGCAGATAGCAGGCCGTACCCTCCTGGACTATTGGCCGGCTTCGGGTGTCGACCAATCGCCCGGACTCAAGCTTGTGAGTTTCTGGGCTCTTCTCGGGGGTGCCAAGCCTGCCGTAAACGCATCCTTTTCATCGAGATTTGAGGAGGTCCGCAGAGCGTTGTTTCTGGTATTGCGCGCGGCCAAGGCAGAGATTGTCGAAGACTTGAAAACCGATCATCAGTTAATTCGAAAGCTGCGTGATGCTGATGTAGATGTTTCAGCCTTCCGGCTCATGATTCGTGATCTGTGCATGGAAAACGTGGTCGATACCGATGAAGCCACGCGTATCCGTATCGTAGATTTTTTATATGCGAGGCTGCGCCCGTTGCTCCCAAATCACATGACGCCACAAATATTCGCCGCGCTCCCGGCTTTTGAGGGACCAGAGGCCATAGCCATTCACAGAGCCCACAGGTCAATTTGCTCTATACAAAAAAATGGTCGCAGCGTAGATATTCATATAGGTACCCTCGCCTCGATGAAAGGCGAAACGCATCTGGCAACCCTCGTCATGGAGTCTCTAGGTCATCCAAGTCGTCGCTTCGACCTGCAGCTGGCATTACCCATCATCGCTGGGATTGCCACTCGCTCCGGGAAAATGCCTGAGACTCAGCTTTCTCAATTTCGAAACCTGTATGTCGGTATGTCGCGACCTACCAGCTTTCTATGCTTGGCAGTAAATGCAGAACGGGTTTCGGAAGAATGTAAAACGGCATTGGCCGATCAGGGGTGGACCATCAGCCATTTGCTGTAGCAGTCCAAGGGGTGCAGCCCTCGAGAACGCGGGCTTGCTGACAGGTTTTGGGTCGTTAGCACTTCACCGTCCAGGGCTGTTCGAATCGCGTGGTGTACGACTGGCTCATCATCGCCCTGCGTAAACCCCAGTCGTGGTAAGCGGCACGTTGGCAGAGCGCATCGTGCCTCTACTCCAGCACCCGATGGCCGTGTCAACCACCTGAGGGGGCGCTTCTGCCCGGAAATAATCCATTTGTGAAGCTCGGCAATGGGTCGATAGCTGCCCCTCGCGAGTGACCGCAATCGACCCAAAGCTAACCTTGGCGGAGGCAGCTAACGGCCAAAAGCGGAACTCGCGAACAGCATTGCACAGCCGTAGAAGCTGAAGATCGGAACAGTAGCGCAATCATAATTCTACGTACCCCACTGCCACAAAAATTATTCTAATCGTGGCTGACGAATTTCTTATAAATCTTAAAATCATGCGCCCCTCGCCCTATTCCATTAGTTGCCCATAATAGATTTATAAAGCACAGACTTCCTTGAAGCACCAAGTTGTTGAGCTATTCTCATATTTATGGCTTACTGCCTTCCCTTAACCAGACTGCTCGCCGAGAGACAACAATGGCAATTCCAAATACTCCAAAACCAGTAGATAGACAAGGCGACATTGAAGTTAAGGCCATAAAAAACAACCAATACAATGGACTTTACACTCCTCGAGAAGCGATGGCTGAGGCGGCAGGATTGGAGCTTGGTGTGTCAGCGAAAATGCTGCACGTGGACCTTTCTCAACAGAGTCTAACAATTTACCCAATAATAACTTGGCCTGATCATGAAGAATTTCTACTACCGAAATACAAAAAAATCCAAAAAATCTGTTTCCCCATTGATAAAAATACATGCGAATTCTACAAGAAAAAAAACAAACTCACCCCTGAAGATCTATTAGAATTACTTCGTGAAACTCTACTTCCAGGCTTTACTCTAGACCCAGATTACGGACTTGGTATTGCCCGAGAATTAAAGGACATCATCGACGCGGTAGAGTCCCACTCGGACTGCACTGAAATTAGATTCTCTGAAAGCGAACAAACAAGCATAAGCAGCAATAAAAAAATATTCATATTTAGTACTGACGATTATTACGAGGCAACAAAAAACATAAGAAGCATATCTAGTCTCGGCCAAAAAGCAGCTGCCGAGGTCAAAGATGGAACAATATACAACTTGCTAGCTGAAAAATTAAAAAAACCTCTAAAAACAATTGCAATAGGTCGAAGCCCAGTAAGGCATCTTATTACTGCTGCTGCTCAAGGCAAACCACCGCTGACCTCTGGCGATCAAGACAGCGTTATGACCATTCTCAAAACGCACAGCAAACAGATAGCCGAAGCAAAACCAGAAGCTCTTGCCAAGCTGCAAGATGAAATAGAATTAGTTACCTTAGAGGTTCTGATAAAAAAATACGAGGAAAAACTAAAAAAAACTACGATAGAGAGCGAATGGCAGGATTTTTTTGATTCAAATAAATTTATACTTACCATGGCTTTTGGCTACCCAATTGTACAGATTCTTGGGCAAGCGTCAGTTGGTGGTGGCCAATTGATCGGCGGCGGTAGCAAGTTTGCTGATTTCATTTCTAGAAACAGCCAAACTAATAATGCAGCTATATTTGAAATAAAGACACCAGGAACACCACTCTTGAATAAAACGCCTTTCCGCGGAAAGGTATACTCAGCAACAAAAGAGTTCACAGGCGCAATGGTGCAAATACTGGATCAAAAATACCAGCTCGCAAAAAGTCTGCCTATTTTGAAAAGCAATGATCGAAATCTAGTACTAGAAGCCTATGCTGTTCATTGCTGCCTAATAATCGGCAGCACTCCAAAGGGCCTAGACGAACAAAAGTCTTTTGAATTATTTCGCCGAAATTCTAGAGAAGTGGAGGTCATTACCTTTGATGAGCTACTGGAAAAACTTAAGCAGCTTCACGTTTTTTTGTCATCAAAGCCCAAGTGAAATAATATAGAGCTTAATCAATATATTCAGGCAGAGACGTACACGAAGAAAAGTTGCAATGCGCTGAAAAACTCAAACTCACTAAAGGGCCCTTGTGTTCGCAAATCCTAAGTGGCTGGGTTTGGCCGTTAGCTGCCTTCCACCAGTCGCTCAAAAACGGCAGGTGTCGACTGTATTTATCATCCGAGAGCATGGCCTAGCTGCTTTTTACGGGATTAACCATAACAATTGCAACAACAAACAGCCCGCATGTGCGGGCTGTGTCAGGGTTATGCTTCGATCAGGTCTGTTAAGGTGATGCCTCTAGCGCCGTCAAGTACATCGTCGCGGTCGAGCTCTCTGGCCGAAGGGCCGAAGAGCGGGATCGACAGGTCTGAAAACATCATGCTCCCGCTACCTCGATGATGGTCTGCGGCGAGAATTCGAGAGCCCACAGCGGCAAGTTGCTTGGCCAAGCGATTCCATTCATCGCCGAGGGCCAAAGCGGCTGCGCGTAGGGCGCTGTCCTGAGCTTGGCTAGACTCCTGTTTAGCCTTGGAGATCTGAGCATCGAGCGCCTCAATTTCCGCCTGCAATGCGGCGACAATCAGTTCTTGGCGCCTTGCATGTTCATCAGCCTCAATGAGCAAGGTGCTAGCTCTCTCCATCGCGGTGCTTGCAGCCTTTTCACCCTCACTGTTACCGGTTGCTACGTTGCGGGCGTAGAGGTTCGCAGCTTCAATCTCAGCTTGCTGTGCCTTCTCGATGGCTAGATTTGATTCTTTTTGGATCGCTTGCAGGCGCTCAAGAACAAGCGTGCGAGTGCTCTCCAGTGAAGTTACCGTCTTAACTGAATCGGACATGACTTGGCGAGCCTTTGTCTTGGCCTGCTTCGCATTCGCCAAGCTTTCCTGATAGCTGATCTCGCGTTCAATTCGCTCAATAGCACCAGGAATACTGCGCAAACGACCCTCTGCGCTGGAAAGCCTATTCATAGCCGCCGTTCCTTCGGGACTGCCAATGCAATTGCCATGATGGTTCCAGTTACTCGGTATTGCCTTCCACGCGGCTCGAAGGTCCGGAATACTGTCTTCAAGAGAGTCACGCTCTGCAATCAATTCGTCGCGCTGCTTTTTCAGTTCTTTCATGATCAACACCTAATGATTGGAAGTGGTTATGTGCGAGGCTGGCAAGGCCATATGTTGCCGACACTACCTCGTGGGTTTAGAGGTAGTGGTTCAGGCGGCCTGTGCTTCGTTCTCAGCCGGTTCAGGGATCGTCACGACGACGTAGCAGCGCTGTAGTCCGAGGCCGGGCAGGCGCACAGAGGTGGAAGCCTTGCCATCTTTGCCTGGCTCTAATACCCGACGCCTCAGCAGCTCTTTGTTCACTGCATTGAGGTTCATGCCTCGGAAAATTTCAGAGCGCCAGGCTTCGGGAAGCACGTAATAGGTTGTCGTCGTGTGCGACGTGTCACCCATGCCGTGCTCCATCGACTTGCGAAAGCCGAGCCGGTCAATAGTGCGGGGGCCGTGCTCATCTACCTTGGCAGCGGTCGATTCCCAGCGTGTAAAGCGGCTCTCCCCAAAACGCTCAATCACTTGGCGCAGGCGTGCGAGAATCGCATCACCTTCCATGTTTCCAGCGCCACCCCGCTCAGCTAACCAGGCATTCAGGCATACGCGGGCGGAGTCGAGCGCCAAACCATCTGGCCACCCCGTAACGCCCAGGGCGGTGGCCAGCTCCCCCGCAGCCGCCGCCAAACCGAAGCGGGTTGCGGCACGCTGGGCCTGGCCGCTAGCACTGGCAGGGAGCGCTTCGGCAGTGAAGCGCTCCACGGTGCTGCGTACCATGGCTGTATAGGCGCGCAACTTGGTCGGGTCGCAGAGGGCCGACAGGAATGCGAGGGCAGGCGAGCCGTAAAACTTGGTCACCCGAGCTTTGAGCGCGTCTGACAGAGCGGCGGCATCGTCGAAGCCATGCAGCTCCTCGAACAGTCCAAGCCCTTTACTGGCATCGGCAGGGACAGCAAGTAGGCGCACCTCCATACCTGCTTTCAGGTCCTTGTTTGCCTCGGCCATGTGCTGCGCAAGGGTCTTTTCTCCGGTGGAGAGAAACAGCAAGCGCCACTCCTGAACTTGGCGCCCGCTCATGCCTCGATCATTGGCCCGCGCCTTGCCGGTGCCGTTGCCGAGCATGTAGACAGTTTCCCCGATGATCCGTGGGTCGCACATCCCGATCTCATCGAGCACCAGCAATCCGTCCGAGTGCGCCGCCGCGATACTTTCTAGGGCGTTGTCCGTAGAGCGCCAGGAGCGCACCAGGCGCGGCCCACCCCAAACCGAAGCGGCCACCTGTAAATGGGTGGTCTTCCCGCCTGAGCTATCGCCATAAAGGTGGAAACCGCCTGATTCATGCCCAAGCAAATGCAGCACCGCTCCAGCAAAAGCTACGCACACGACGAATGTCAGGCGGTTGTTCCCCACGCACAACGTGCCGATTTGCTGTTGCCACTGCTCTAGTGTTCCAACTTGGGTAATGGGCGGGAGCTGGGTGCCGGCTTCGTAGAAGTGCAGGTATTCAGTGCTGGCACCGATCTGCCGATCCGGCACTAGGTAAGCATCCCCATGCCAGCCCAGGCGAGTGACCAAGCGGGCGCGCTCGGAACCGTCATATCCTTGCAGGTAGCTCTGTAGGTCGTTGCGCGAATTGCGAGCAGTGCGCACGGGTGCCAGGCGCAGCCCCATATCAACCAGTGGCGCGAGCACTTCCTTGCCAAAGTCGCCCGCCATTGCCCTGGCCGGAATGTTAAGGCGCTTGCTAGCCCCGTCGGGATCATCGAACTCCACCAGCAGGCCCCAGCCATGGCCCTTTTCGTCACGGGTGCGAGCCAATATCTCCAGCCGTGAACAAACCGGTCGTGCTTCGCCATCCTCACCGGCATAGAACACCCCATCCTTTGTGACACGAAAGCCGCTCGGGGCCGGGGCGGTTTTCTTCTCGGATTGGGGCTTGGCCTGGTCAGTGGCTTTGCTCTGCTTGGTGGGGTTGGGCGTGGCGACCGGTGCGAGGGCAAACAGCTCACCGGTGCGTTGCAGCTCCGACAAGTGTTGGGCTGTCCAACCTTTGGATTGGGCATCCGCCGCATCGTCACCTTCGCGCCACTCACCGCCCGGCGCGAAAGTGGAGCGCTCACCGTCCATACCAGGGAGTTGCCTGAATACAGTCAAAGCTACCGTCTGAACCGAGGCAGCTCCAAGCTTCCGAAGGTGATCGGCCAAGGCATCCATGCACTTCAAACCTGGGGCGTCGTTATCTGGCCACAGCAATACGTCACGCCCGGCTAGCGCCGCGAAATCAGCCTTCTGCCAAGAGTTCGTCCCGTTAGGCCAGCAGGTGGCAACATGCGCGGGCAACAGCTCGGCAGCGGCATCGGCGGCCTTTTCACCCTCGCACAATACGACTGGTGCCGAAGGACGTTTTGCTAGGTCATCAAGGCGCAGGAGCGGGCGTGGCTCCGATAAGCCCTGCCAGCGCCAAGCCAGCGAGCCGTTAGTAGAGTGTTTACACCAGGTGAGGGGCGCGAAGACTTTGCGCGACCTGCCGTTCTCATCCGGGCCGAGGTCGAAGCGATACAGCACCATAAGCGCCTGACCGCAGGCCTCACGGTAGATCCAAACGTTGGAGGGTTTACCGTGCTGCTTGTGTTTTTGCAGCACCCTCTGCATTGCTTGGTCAGGAATGGGTAGCACTGGCACCCACTCTGACTTTTGAGCGTGGCCAGTGGATGGTGCGACATTGGTGCTAATGGACGCCTCAACGCCGAGGAAGGCCGCTAGTTTGTTGCAAGCCTCTACATCGGTGCCGCGATCAAGGTAGCGCACCAGGTCAATCAGATCACCGCCTTTGTCGCCGGTTGCGAAGTCGCACCAAGTGCCTTTAGCCAAGTTGATCTTAAGCGAGCCTGCATGTTTGTCAGCTCGTGTAGGGTTGGGGGCTGTGTATTCCTTGCCACCATCTACCCGTTTGCCGCCTGGCAACCAATTAGAAAGGACTTGCTCGATTGACTGGAGGGAGGCGTGTTTTACTTCGGCGAAGCTGGGGCGCTTGCTCATTTCCCCCCTCCATGCACCAATTGGTACGTGGTCCTATCGCCATGCAAAGCCAACGACCGAATCAGTCCCACGGTGCCTTGGACGTCCCAAATAACATTCGCTATTACTGAGTCAGACAGCCTCTCAACATCCGGACCGGAATTGAACTGCGCCATGAGTAAGTGCAAAACGGCGTCGACGCGGGAACAAGCCGCAGTGATGGCATCAATTGGCACACCGGCAGCATTGGTGGCGCATACAGATAGAAGGTCTTCGGGGAGACGCCCCTCAAGTCCCTTAGATGCAGATCTCATTGCGCACCCCCGACGGTTTCCAGGGAGCGAGCAATGCTCATATGTCGGTTGTAGCGTGCGAGGCGGGTAGCAAGGCTTGAGTTTGCGTGTAGAGCGGCGAGAGCCATTGCCCGGTGGGCGGCGGCGCGGATTTTGGACGGATTGAGGGCGGGCATGTGTGGTACTCCAAGTTAGCTGGAGCTGCCACTGATCGTCGCCAAACGATTTTGGGTGGCAGCTGTGCGCAGGTTGGCGAACCGGGAACTTGGAACCCGGCAGGCCCGAAGGCCTCCCACACACAGCCGCCATAACACGAAACGGCAGACACAAAAAAAGCGCCTGCTGTCGGATGGGGCGCCTATGCGCCAAGTATATCGGGTCGCCAAACCCGGTCACTGAATTTGCAGCGACAGACGGAGCATAGCGCCTCGATTTGATAAGAGCAATACGCGAAGCTTGCGCGATCACGCACGACGTCATAGATTGAGGGGGCATACGAATGTACCTCTAACGCCTCCGGTTGCAGCCGGGGGCGTTTTCGTTAGTGCTTAGCGGCGACGGGGCGGACCAGAGACAGCCAACTTAGATGCTGGCCATTGCGAGACTCTGAACGCATGTGCTCCAAGGCAGCGGGATTGGCCAGCAGATTGGGTATTAGTTGCCGCGCGTCTTCGATTACTACGCCCGATGGCACCTCGACGGCCAGCATCACCCATTCCAGAGACGGCCAGGCCAAGAGCAGAACGTGCGCGCCCTCAGAAATGGCACGATCACGCAAGGCGCGTAGGCGATCACGTCCCATGGCCAATGCAGGCCGGGCGCCTTCAAGTACTCCGACCGCATCGAGGATGGTGTGTGGCAGGAAGATTGGTGTCATGCCGCCACCTTGTCGCGAGCGGCAATGCGGGCGCGGGTCCAGTCCAAAACTTCAGACAAGACCCAAGCGACAGGCGCACCGCGAGCGGTGCTATCCGTAAGTTTGACTGGCTGGGGAAAACCGCTTTCAGGCTGGCTCATCAGCTTATAGATCGTTGGACGCGCAAGACCTACCAGGGCGACCACATCTGTTATGCGGATCAGTCGCGTTGCTGGATCAAAACCGAGTGGGTTCGTGTCACCGAGGTCAGCTCTTGGAATTGACGGTGCAAGAGGGTTGGCGCTTGAAGTGCTACGAGTTGTCATAGCTAGTTCCCTGTATTGGTATGAACAGGGCCAACTATTTATGCCGATTCACTGGGGAAAGAAACAGAGAAATTTCTAGCCGACTGGAGTTATCCCCATTTCGCTTCTTCGTAGCACGTTCGTCACATCTATACGACATTCACCCCCGACGAACGGTAGTGGTCGTCTACAACCCGCTGCGCAGTTCTAAGGGGGTCAATTGCCCCCTTGATCGAGCCAGCTAGCCAGGTCGTGAAGGTATACCACCCGTTGCATGCGTCCGCCCCACTCACCCTTCACTACACGCAACGATATCCTCCCTTTGCCAAATTCCCTGAGAAGCGCCGGCATCCCCATGTGAGAAAGATAGTGCTGTCGCACGAGCTCAAGAGGTAAGCACGTGCTGCCGTAACGTTTCAAAAGCATGTCGTATGTTTGGCTATCAATCATTTGCCCCCCCGCGCCCCATGGCTGTGGGCTGAATTCCGCGCCGTTTAGATGTTTTGTGTCCGAACGGAAGAGCGACCAGCAGGAAGAGCTGGGCATTCCGGCTGTTACACTTTCTCGCTGTGTTACACCCGGGTGTAAGCGGACACTGCATAAGGTGTAAACAAGCTTTCCTCAATAATTTCAATACGTTGCACCCTAGCGTTACACCGGTTACACCTGATACACCGGCCTTGAAGAGGCTGAGCATCTCCAAACAGATTTACCCAAATGTCCCTGTTCGATATTTCTCACCCAATCTGCTTCATGAATGAGGCAACCGCCCATGGGCAAAATCGTAGGGGGTGATCGCCTCCTTGCGATTAGCGTCCAAGTAATCAGCCCACCACTGCACCATGAGCCTACGCTCTTGTATGTGCTCAGCCTTGTGGATGTAGGCGGCACGCACCGTGTTTCTCTCCTGGTGGCTCATTTGCCGCTCGACAGCGTCTTTACTCCAAAGCCCAGACTCAACCAGTGCGGAACAGGCCATTGTCCGAAAGCCATGGCCACATACCTCTGCTTTCGTGTCATACCCCATTCGCCGCAGCGCTTTGTTCACAGTGTTCTCGCTCATGGGTTTCCAATGATTGTGGTCACCCGCAAACACCAGATCGAAACGACCAGTGAGGTTACGAATTCTCTCCAGCACCTCTACAGCCTGTCGGCTGAGCGGCACCAGGTGTGGCGTGCTCATCTTGGAGCCTCGATGGGAGTTCTTCACACCCTCAATAGCCACTCTTTCGCCAGGGATTTCCCACATCAGCCTCCCCATGTCTATCTCTCCCCAGCGAGCGAAGCGGAGCTCGCTGGAGCGGATAAACACCAACATGGTCAGTTGCACCGCAAGCTTGGTCAGGCCGCGCCCGCTGTCGGCATCTATCCGCTGAAGAAGCTCTGGTAAGCGTTCGAATGGCAAAGCAGGCCGGTGCGCTGTTTTGCGGGTGGCCGTGGCGCCTTGCAGATCAATCGCAGGGTTGAAATCCAGATGGCCATGCTGAACCGCCATGCGGAGGATACCCGTCATGTACTGACGTAGGCGTGCAGCCGTATCCAAAGTATCCCGCTTTTCTGCCGCTTTAAGCGGAACGAGCAGATCTCGTGTTTTCAACTCCGCGACTGGGCGATCACCGAGAGTGGGCAACAGGTGGGACTCAATGCGTCGCCAAACGGTGGAGGCGTGACCAGGTGTCCACTTACGAGCGCAGGCCGCATGCCATTCCTGTGCAAGCAAACGGAAAGTGTTCGACCGGGCGTTTACCGCATCCTGTCTGTCCAAACGCGCCTGCTCGATGGGGTCTTTCCCAGCAGCAAGAAGCTCAAGCGCATGAGCACGTCGCTCCCTGGCCGCTTTCAAGCCGAGCGCCGGATAGTTTCCAAACGTAGCTAAACCATCACGGCCATCAGGTTTGGTGTACTTCATACGCCAAGTCTTGACCCCTGACGGCTTCACCAGCAGGTAGAGGCCTTTGCCATCGAACAGCTTGTAATCCTTCTCCCGAGGCTTGGCCGCATCACATTTGGGATCGGTGAGAGGCACCACTGTGCGCGCCATAGGGATACGTTTCCTTGTCGAACCGAGATATCCCTAACCATATCCCTAAATCGCGTAGATGCCCAGAGACAAAACTAGACAGACAGAAACAACAAAGCCCGCACTAGGCGGGCTTTGCGGGGTGTTTCGTAGACAGTCATAGACTTCTGGAAACTGGTCTCTGGTGCCGGAGACAGGAATCGAACCTGCGACCTTCGCGTTACGAGTGCGCTGCTCTACCGACTGAGCTACACCGGCGTGTAGCGCAACGTACCACTGCTCACACCCGTAACGCAAACCCCTGTTTCCGCTGGTTTATTGCCCTGCCCTCAAGCCCCCTTGCACCCTTTGGGCGCGAGGTCTTCCTCGATGTCGGTCGTGCACGCCCAGCTGCTGGCCGAACGCGTCAGGGTCAGGGCCTTGCCCAGCACGTTGGCCGGCGCATCCACCAGGGTGCAGACAATGCTGCCGCTACCATCCGCGGCCTTGCCGCTCGCCGTGATCGCACAATGCGCCGTCGCCGGCTGGCCACCCAGCGCGGCTACATCCGCTACATCCTTTCCATCATTCAGCCGCAGATCCATCGCCGTCTTCAGGGCGCTGATCTCCAGCAACCCGGCCGCGGCCTTGGAGCGTGCCTGGTGGTTGGTGTACATCGGTAAGGCGATGGTCGCCAGAATGCCGATGATCGCGACGACGATCATCAGTTCGATCAGGGTGATACCGCGTTGCCCTTTCATGAACGTAGTTCCTTTTTGATTCGCTTACACATTGAGGTCAGTTGCGCCCCAACCGGCAGCGGCGCAGTAGGCCTGAACAGACACCTTTTGTCACCCCTGCCCGCACGGGCGTCATCTTCGCTGAACTACTCTAGTGAGCATCACGGACGCGCGCCCTTGCAGGGACGCGGCAAGCTGTTTCCAGGCTTGTCGCCGGGGCTGAACAAGGACCTTTGCATGACTTCATCTTCACTTCTCTACCGCTGGCACGGCACCGACGCCAACGGCACGCCGGTCAGCGGCCAAACACCCGGGCGCAGCGCGGCTTATGTGCGCGCCGGGCTGATTCGCCAGGGCATCACGGTGGCAAGTTTGCGGCCGGCCAGCGGGCTGGCGTTCAGCTTGCCGATGCGGCGCCAAAAGGCTGACCCGGCGGGGTTCAGCCGGCAGTTGGCGACGTTGCTCAAGGCCGGCGTGCCGCTGCTGCAGGCGTTCGAGGTGATGGGCCGCAGTGGTTGCGATGCGGCGCAGGCGGCGTTGCTGGAAAGATTGAAACAGGATGTGGCCTCGGGCCTGGGGCTGGCGGATGCGTTGCAGCGTCACCCGGCATGGTTCGATGCGCTGTATTGCAACCTGGTACGGGTGGGCGAGCAGTCCGGTACGCTCGACCGCCAGTTGGAGCAACTGGCCGGCATGCTGGAACAGCGTCGGGTGCTGCACAAGAAGGTGCGCAAGGCGATGATCTACCCGCTGCTGCTGTTGCTGACCGGGCTGGGGGTGTCGGCGATCTTGTTGCTGGAGGTCATTCCCAAATTCGAGAGCATGTTCTCGGGCATGGGCGCGGCGTTGCCGGCATTCACCCAATGGGTGATCAACTTGTCCACAGGGCTGAGCCGGTTTGCGCCGCTGCTGCTGGTGATGGGCTTGGTGCTGGGTGTTGCCGCGCGCCAGCTTTACCGGCAGCACGCGCCAGCGCGCCTGTGGATATCTTGGCGGGTGCTGGGCTTGCCGGTGTTTGGCAAGCTGCTGGGGCAGGCCGCGCTGGCGCGGTTTGCGCGCAGTCTGGCAACGTCCTACGGCGCCGGGGTGCCGTTGCTGGATGCGCTGGGGACGGTGGCGCGGGTAACGGGTGGCGACCTGCACGAGCAGGCGGTGTTGCGGCTGCGCCAAGGCATGGCCAATGGGCAAGGGCTGAACCAGGCGATGGCCGGTGAACCGCTGTTTCCCCCGTTGCTGGTGCAGTTGACGGCCATCGGTGAATCCAGCGGCACGCTGGACCAGATGCTGGAAAAAGCCGCCAGCCATTACGAGGAACAGGTCAGCCAGGCGCTGGACCAGTTGACCAGCCTGCTGGAGCCGGCCATCGTGCTGATCCTGGGCTTGCTGGTGGGTGGCCTGGTGGTGGCGATGTACCTGCCGATCTTCCAGTTGGGTAGTTTGATCTGAACATGACTTTATGGGCTTTGCTGGCTGAACAACCAGCGTACTTCCTTACTTTCGCCACGGTGCTCGGCCTGCTGGTGGGCAGCTTTCTCAACGTGCTGGTGTATCGCCTGCCGATCATGCTGGAGCGGCAATGGCAGCGTGAGGCGCAAGAGGTATTGGGGCTGCCGACCACGCAGCACGCGCGCTTCGACCTGTGCCTGCCCGCCTCCCGGTGCCCACACTGCGCGCACCGGATTCGTGCGTGGGAGAACATTCCAGTCATCAGCTACCTGGCCTTGGGCGGGCGCTGTTCGTCCTGCAAAAACCGCATCAGCCTGCGTTACCCGGTAGTGGAAGTGGCCTGCGCGCTGCTGTCGCTGGTAGTGGCCTGGCGCTTTGGCGCTTCGGTAGAGGCGTTGCTGGCGTTGCCTCTGACCTGGTGCCTGCTGGCGCTGAGCCTGATCGATGCGGACCACCAGCTGCTGCCGGATGTGCTGGTGCTGCCGACCATGTGGCTAGGGCTGATCGTCAATGCCTTTGGTATCCATGTAGCCCTGGCCGACGCACTGTGGGGCGCAGTGGCCGGGTATCTCAGCCTGTGGACGGTGTACTGGGTGTTCAGGCTGGTCACCGGCAAGGAGGGCATGGGCTATGGCGATTTCAAGCTGATGGCGCTGATCGGGGCGTGGGGGGGTTGGCAGGTGCTGCCGTTGACGCTGCTGTTGTCGTCGGTGGTGGGGGCGCTGTTTGGCCTGTGCCTGCTGCGTTTTCGCCGGCATGCCTTGGGCACGGCTATCCCGTTTGGCCCTTATCTGGCAATTGCGGGGTGGATTGCCGTGCTCTGGGGTGATGAAATATACGCCTCATACATGCAACTGCTTGGATACTGATGACCACTGCGGCCTTTACCCCCTGGATTCTCGGCCTGACCGGCGGCATTGGTAGCGGCAAAAGCGCCGCTGCCGAGCGCTTTGTCGAGCTTGGCGTGCACCTGGTCGATGCCGACCAGGCGGCGCGCTGGGTTGTCGAACCTGGTCGTCCGGCTCTGGCCAGCATCGTCGAGCGCTTCGGCCCGGGCGTGCTGCAGGGCGACGGCCAGCTCGATCGCGCCGCCCTGCGCCAGCTGATTTTCGCCGATCCGGCGCAGCGCAAATGGCTGGAGCAACTGCTGCACCCGCTGATCGGTCAGGAGATTTTCAGCTATCTGGCCAAGGCGCAGTCGCCCTATGCGGTCTATGTGTCGCCGCTGCTGATCGAATCGGGCCAGCATCACAAGACCCAACGTGTGCTGGTGATCGATGCGCCGCAAGACCTGCAAGTAGCCCGCACCCTGGCGCGGGACAACACCAGTGCCGAGCACGTGCAGGCCATTTTGCAGGCGCAGTTGGCCCGTGAGGATCGCCTGCGCCATGCCGATGATGTGGTGGTCAACGACGGCGGCCTGGCCGCGCTGCATGAGCAGATTGACCGCCTGCACCACTTTTACCTGACTTTGAAAGGAGGCCAGCCATGAGCCAGCCATTGACCGTCGATTGCCCGACTTGCGGCGCGCCTGTGGAATGGAGCGAAAAAAACGCGTTCCGACCGTTTTGTTCGGACCGTTGCAAGCTGATCGACCTGGGCGCCTGGGCGGCTGAGGAGCACAAGATTGCGGGGTCGGAAGAGTCCGAAGATGAGCTGTATTCGGGGGACCTGGAGCCGCGGCATTGAGCTGATTGCAGGGCGGCTGTGCCGG
>NZ_JBICMK010000009.1:0-30917 GCF_043106315.1 Pseudomonas sp. FYR_5
ACATGCTCAAGGTCAATCACGCCTCGCTTGCCAAGCGCTATGCTTGTTATATGGCCCCACTGCAAAAGGATTGCTGTCCATGTCCCCGTTCCTGTCACTGTTCGTACCGGTGTTCCTGTTCCTGATGCTGCTGACCATCGGCTTCAGCATGCGCGAACGCAACATCGGTGTACTGATGATGTGGATCGGCACCTTGGGTATTTTCGGCCTCACCTGCTGGAAGATCCTCGAGAAACTGCCGACATAAACCTCTACACTCGGTCAATCGTTTGACCTGAGGTAGATTTTCCAGTGCCTGCCCTCCTGCGTTACCTGTTCCTGCTGCTCTTGCTTTTCATTGCCCCGGCACAAGCAGCGGGCCTGCCTGGCCTGCTGGGCGGCAGCGCGCCCGCCCAGCCAGAGGCCACCGAGCCACTGGGCAAATCGCTGGATGAGGTGATCAAGAACCTCGAAAATGACCAGCAGCGGGCCAAGCTGCTGGCCGACCTGAAAAAACTGCGCGACGCCACCCGGCAATCGCAACCCAGTGTTGAACAGGGTGTGCTCGGTCTGATCGGCGGTGCCCTGCACGACTTTGAAAAACAGTTCAGCGGCGATGCCAGTCCATTCCACCGCTGGGCCGCGGAAATCGAACAGGCACAGGCCGAACTGACCGAGCTGATGGTGCCCGTGCACCAGTGGCCGGCGATCCTGTTCGGTTTTGCTGCAGTGATTGCCGTGTGGAGCGTGCTGGCCTATGCCTTCAACTGGGTCGGCCATCGGCTACGCCTGCGCTTTGGCCTGAGCGAAGAACTGCCACAACACCCGCGTACCTGGGACCTGGTGCGCTTTGCCTTGCGCAAGCTTGGCCCATGGTTGGTCGCGCTGGTGTTCACGGTGTACCTGAGTTTCGTGCTGCCGCCATCGCTGGGCAAATCGCTGGCCATGGTGCTGGCCTACGCCCTGGTGGTCGGTACCTGCTTTTCGGCCATTTGCGTCATCGCCTTTTCCTTGCTGGACGGCCCACACCGCCACCGTGCCCTGCACATCCTGCGGCGCCAGGCGTTTCGCCCGTTGTGGCTGATCGGCAGCTTCGCCGCGTTTGGCGAGGCGATGAGCGATCCACGCATGCTGGTGGCCCTCGGTACCCACCTGGCCCACGCCCTGGCGACCTTGGCCAATGTAATTGCGGCGCTGTGCACCGGGTTGTTCATCCTGCGCTTCCGCCGCCCGATCGCCCACCTGATCCGCAACCAGCCACTGTCGCGGCGCCTGACCCGACGCACCCTCAGCGATACCATCGAGATCCTCGGCAGCTTCTGGTTCATTCCAGCGCTGATCCTGGTGGCCATTTCGCTGTTCGCCACCTTCGTCTCCGCCGGCGACACCAGCACTGCCCTGCGCCAGTCGCTGATGTGCACGGTGCTGGTGGTGGTGTGCATGGTGCTCAACGGCCTGGTGCGCCGCCATACTGCCAACCCCAAGCGGGCCAGCAAGCGCCAGGCGGTGTACACCGAGCGCCTGCGCAACTTCGGCTACCTGCTGGTGCACTTGTTCATCTGGCTGGTGTTCATCGAGTTGGGCCTGCGCGTGTGGGGCGTGTCGATGATCAGCTTCGCCGAGGGTGACGGCCATGACGTCAGCCTGCGCCTACTGGGCCTGGCCGGAACGCTGATGGTGGCCTGGCTGGTGTGGATCCTTGCCGACACCGCCGTACACCATGCCCTGGTGGGCTCGCGCCGGGGGCTGGCCAACGCCCGTGCGCAAACCATGATGCCGTTGATCCGCAACGTGATGTTCGTGGTCATCTTCATCATCGCGGTCATCGTCGCACTGGCCAACATGGGCATGAACGTCACCCCGCTGCTGGCCGGTGCCGGTGTGATCGGCCTGGCCATCGGTTTTGGCGCGCAGTCGCTGGTGGCCGACCTGATCACCGGCCTGTTCATCATCATCGAGGATTCGCTGGCCATCGACGACTATGTGGATGTCGGCGGCCACCTGGGCACGGTGGAAGGGCTGACCATTCGTACCGTGCGCCTGCGCGACATCGACGGCATTGTGCATACCATCCCGTTCAGCGAGATCAAGAGCATCAAGAACTACTCGCGGGAGTTCGGCTACGCGATCTTCCGCGTGGCAATCCCGCACAGCATGAACATCGACCAAGCGATCACGCTGATTCGCGAAGTGGGGCAGAAGCTGCGCAATGACCCGCTGATGCGCCGCAACATCTGGTCGCCGCTGGAGCTGCAGGGGGTGGAGAGCTTCGAGTCAGGCTCGGCGATCTTGCGGGCGCGCTTCAAGACCGCGCCGATCAAGCAGTGGGAGGTGTCGCGGGCGTTCAACCTGGCCTTGAAGCGGCAGCTGGACGAGGCCGGGCTTGACCTGGCGACGCCGCGATTGTCGGTGCAAGTGGTGACAGCCGGTGGGGGTGGGATGACGGAGGCCAGTTCGTAGGAGCGGGTTTACCCGCGAAGAAGGCAACACCTCATCCAGCCTGGGCACGAATGCGGATCGCATCATGCCGCCAATACTCGAGGTCGCAGTCGATCAAGTGCCCATGCTGGTCACTGTTGACCCGGGTAATGTGCAAGCCCGGGCTGCCCGCCGACACTTTCAAGGCACTGGCCGCCTCCACCGGCAACGCTGTCGGCAGGATCTCGAAGCACACCTGCCCGTATTCGATGCCATACACGCGCCCATAAACCTCGGTCAGTGACTGCGCCAGGTCGTGTTCGAGAATGCCGGGAAAGTACCGGGGGTTGAGGTAGTGCTCGGCATACAGCACCGCCCGCCCGTCAATCCGCCGTAACCGGCAGACGCGCACCACGCTGGACAACGCCGGCAGCTGCAAGCGTGCACAGATGGCAGCCGAAGCCGGCTGCAGCCTCGCCGACAGCAGTTCGGTGCTGGCCACCCGCCCCTGATCGCGCACCATGGCATGGAAGTGGCTGCGCTCGATCAGGTCATAGGTCAAGCGCTGCGGCGCAACGAACCAGCCTCGGCGCTCTTCGCGGTAGATCAAGCCTTGGGCCTCAAGCTGCACCAACGCCTCACGCAGGGTAATGCGCGTGGTGTCGAACACCTCGCTGAGCCGCCGCTCGGCCGGCAGCTTGCCGCCCGGCGCCAGCAGGCCATGCTCGATCTGCTCCTGCAGGGCATGGCAGATGGCTGTTACCGCACGCGGGGGCGTCGACTGCATCAAAAGGTTACCTATCTGGACTAGTCCAGCCCCATCACAGGGCAGATTGAGAATAGTGCAAGCCTATGCAGGGCTGATGAACATCCTGTGACAAAGGCTTGTGCCAGGTACTGCCAGAAACGCGCCAAGCCAGCAGAACCGGGGCGATTACCTGGTCTACGCTGTAGCTTCAGGGCCCTCACCGGCCCCCTCCCTACATCAAACTGTCACGCAAGCGGCCTACCTTGGCTCAAGGTTTGCTGACCTAGACCAAAGGTGCCAGTCAAAGGCTTGCAACGGCTTTACCCAGAACAACGATCGTAAAGGCACCCACCCAAAGGAGCTTCGGATGAAAAAGTTCTTCATGGCGTCACTGCTCGGTTCGGCCATCGCGTTGTGTACCACGGCTATGGCCGCTGGCACTGACCTCAAGGCCCTGGAAGACGCCGCCCGCAAGGAAGGCACTGTCAACAGCGTGGGCATGCCCGACGCCTGGGCCAACTGGAAAGGCACCTGGGAAGACCTGGCCAGCAAGTACGGACTCAAGCACAGCGACACCGACATGAGTTCGGCCCAGGAACTGGCCAAGTTCGAAGCCGAGAAGGACAACGCCAGCGCCGACATCGGTGACGTGGGGGCCGCCTTCGGCCCGATCGCGGTGACCAAGGGCGTCAGCCAGCCTTACAAGCCAAGCACCTGGGACCAGGTGCCGGAATGGGCCAAGGACAAGGACGGCCACTGGGCGCTGGCCTATACCGGGACCATCGCCTTCATCATCAACAAGGACCTGGTCAAGGAAGAGGAACGGCCGAAAACCTGGCATGACCTGGAAAAAGGCAAGTACAAGGTCGCCATCGGTGACGTCGGCACCGCCGCCCAGGCCGCCAACGGCGTGCTGGCTGCGGCCATCGCCTACAAAGGTGACGAGCAGAACATCCAGCCAGGCCTGCAGTTGTTCACCAAGCTGGCGCAGCAGAAGCGCCTGTCGCTGGCCAACCCGACCATCCAGACCCTGGAAAAGGGCGAAGTGGAAGTTGGCGTAGTGTGGGACTTCAACGGCCTGAGCTACCGTGAACAGATCGACCCCAAGCGTTTTGAAGTGCTGATCCCCTCGGACGGCTCGGTGATTTCCGGCTATACCACGGTCATCAACAAGTACGCCAAGCACCCCAACGCGGCCAAGCTGACCCGTGAATACATCTTCAGCGATGCCGGGCAGATCAACCTGGCCAAGGGGCATGCGCGGCCGATCCGGGCCGAGCACCTGAAACTGCCGGCGGATGTGCAGGCCAAGCTACTGCCCAACGACCAGTACGGTGCCGCCCAACCGATCAAGAATGCCGAGGCCTGGGAAGCCACCTCGAAGAAACTGCCGCAGATGTGGCAGGAGCAGGTGATCATCGAGATGGAGTAAGGGGCCGGGCTTTGTAGCGCCTGATCCGGCCCTTTCGCGGGTAAACCCGCTCCTACACAGGGATACGCGATACATGTAGGAGCGGGTTTACCCGCGAAGATGCCAACGCGGTTCATGACTGGAGAAAACATGCAACACAACGTCATCCTGGTCCTGCTCGACGGCCTCAACTACCAGGTCGCCCACCATGCGATGGGCCACCTGCACGCCTACGTCGAGGCCGACCGTGCCGCGCTGTACCGCGTGGAATGCGAGCTGCCATCGCTGTCGCGGCCGCTGTACGAATGCATCCTCACCGGCGTGCCGCCAATCGACAGCGGCATCGTGCACAACAACATCAACCGCCTGTCCAACCAGCGCAGCGTGTTTCACTACGCCCGCGAGGCCAACCTGGGCACCGCGGCGGCGGCCTATCACTGGATGAGCGAGCTGTACAATCGCTCGCCCTTCGACCCGCAGCGCGACCGCCACACCCACGCGCCGAAGCTGCCGATCCAGCACGGGCTGTTCTACTGGGACGACCGTTACCCCGATTCGCACCTTCTGGCCGATGGCGAGTACCTGCGCCGCCGTCACGCCCCCAACTTCCTGCTGGTGCACCCGATGAGCGTTGACGACGTGGGTCACCGCCACGGCCTGGACAGCAGCCAGTATCGCAATGCTGCACGCAGCGTCGACATCCTGCTGGCCGACTACCTGCCCGGTTGGCTCGAAGAGGGCTACCAGGTATTGGTCACCGCCGACCACGGCATGAACAACGACCGTTCGCACAACGGCCTGCTGGCTGAAGAACGTGAAGTGCCGCTGTTCGTCTTCGGCGACGCCTTCAGCCTGGACCCGGCCGCCAAACCACTGCAGACCGAACTGTGCGGCACCATCTGCGAGCTGCTGGGCGCCGCGCACGACAAGACGGTTTGCCGGGAGCTACTGAAGTGAGTGGCGGCATACGTGGCCGCTACCTGGCCCTGCTCTGCCTGCTGCCGTTCGCCGTGTTCTTCGTCATCTTCCAGGTCGCCCCACTGGCCTGGGTGGCGATCAACAGCCTGCAATCGGAAGCCGGCTGGGGCATCGACAACTTCAGCAAGGTGTTCGCCTCCAAGTTCTACCTGCAGGCGTTGCAACGCAGCCTGGAAATCAGCTTCTGGTCGAGCGTGTTCGGCATCGTCATTGCGACCCTCGGCGCCTACTCGCTGCGCCAGGTGGACTCGAAGCTGCGCGACTTCGTCAGCGCCTTCGCCAACATGACCAGCAACTTTGCCGGTGTGCCGCTGGCCTTTGCCTTCATCATCCTGCTCGGCTTCAACGGCGCGCTGACCCTGCTGCTGAAGCAAGTTGGCCTGCTGGAGGACTTCAGTATCTATTCCAAAAGCGGGTTGATCCTGGTGTACACCTACTTCCAGATCCCGCTGGGCGTATTGCTGCTCTACCCCGCCTTCGACGCCCTGCGCGAAGACTGGCGCGAGTCAGCCGCGCTGCTGGGCGCCAACCACTGGCAGTACTGGCGGCACATCGGCCTGCCGGTGCTGGCCCCGGCGCTGCTGGGCACTTTCGTCATCCTGCTGGCCAATGCCCTCGGCGCCTACGCCACCGTGTACGCACTGACCACCGGCAACTTCAACGTACTGCCGATCCGCATCGCCGGCCTGGTGGCGGGCGACATCAGCCTCGATCCGAACCTGGCCAGCGCCCTGGCAATGGTGCTGGTGGGGCTGATGACGCTGGTCACGGTGGTGCATCAATGGCTGCTGAAAAGGAGCTACCATGCGCGCTGACATCCGTTCCGGCGGCTGGTACCACCGCCTCGTGGTCTACCTGCTGTTCCTGATCCTGCTGCTGCCCCTGGCCGGCACCCTCCTCTACTCGCTGGCCACCAGCTGGTCGGCGACCCTGCTGCCCAGCGGCCTGACCCTCAAGTGGTATGCGGCGCTGTGGAGCGAGCCGCGCTTCCTTGCGGCCTTCGGCCAGTCGCTGCTGGTGTGCGTAGGTGCACTGCTGCTGTCGGTGGTGCTGATCTTGCCACTGCTGTTCGTGGTGCATTACCACTTCCCGCGGCTCGACGCGCTGATGAACATCCTCATCCTGCTGCCATTCGCGGTGCCGCCAGTGGTGTCGTCGGTGGGGCTGCTGCAGCTGTATGGCAGCGGGCCGATGGCCATGGTCGGCACACCGTGGATCCTGATCGGCTGCTACTTCACCATCGCCCTGCCGTTCATGTACCGGGCCATCACCAACAACCTGCAGGCCATCAACCTGCGCGACCTGATGGACGCCGCGCAGCTGCTCGGCGCCAGCACCTGGCAGGCCGCACTGCTGGTGGTGCTGCCGAACCTGCGCCAGGGCCTGATGGTGGCAGTGCTGCTGTCGTTCTCGTTCCTGTTCGGCGAATTCGTGTTTGCCAACCTGCTGGTCGGCACCCGCTACGAGACCCTGCAGGTGTACCTGAACAACATGCGCAACAGCAGCGGCCACTTCAACAGCGCGCTGGTGATCTCCTACTTCGCCTTCGTGCTGGTACTGACCTGGGTCGCCAACCGCCTGAACAAGGACAAGACCTGACATGAGCTTCGTCAGCGTACAGAAACTGCAGAAAAGCTACGCCGGCAGCCCGGTGTTCGAGAGTATCGACTGCCACATCGAACGCGGCGAATTCGTCACCCTGCTCGGCCCGTCCGGCTGCGGCAAGTCCACCCTGCTGCGTTGCATTGCCGGGCTGACCCCGGTGGACAGCGGGCAGATACTGCTCGACGGCCAAGACATCGTGCCGCTAAGCCCGCAAAAGCGTGGCATCGGCATGGTGTTCCAGAGCTACGCGCTGTTCCCTAACATGACCGTGGAGCAGAATGTTGCCTTTGGCCTGCGCATGCAGAAGGTCAAGGCCGACGAAAGCCAACTGCGGGTACACGAGGTGCTGGCGCTGGTGGAGCTGGGCAAGTTCGCCGGGCGCTACCCGCACCAGCTTTCCGGCGGCCAGTGCCAGCGCGTGGCCCTGGCACGCTCACTGGTCACCCGCCCGCGCCTGCTGCTGCTCGACGAACCGTTGTCGGCGCTGGATGCGCGTATCCGCAAGCACCTGCGCGAGCAGATTCGCGCCATCCAGCGCGAACTGGGGCTGACCACCATATTCGTCACTCACGATCAGGAGGAAGCGCTGACCATGTCCGACCGCATCTTCCTGATGAACCAAGGGCGCATCGTCCAGAGCGGCGATGCCGAAACCCTCTACACCGCCCCCGTGGACCTGTTTGCCGCCGGATTCATCGGCAACTACAACCTGCTCGACGCCGACAGCGCCAGCCGCCTGCTGCAGCGCCCGGTGGCCAGCCGCCTGGCGATCCGCCCGGAGTCGATCACCCTTGGCGAGCACGGCGAGCTGGACGCTGAGGTGCGCAGCCACAGCCTGCTGGGCAACGTGATCCGCTACCGGGTGCGGGTGCGCGAAGTGGAGCTGGTGGTCGATGTGCTCAACCGCTCGCCGGCCGACCTGCACGCGGACGGGAAACGGGTAAGCGTGTCGATCGACCCCACTGCGCTGCGGGAAGTGGCTTAAGGAGACTCAACACCATGGCACTGGCAATTTTCGATCTGGATGAAACCCTGATCCACGGCGACTGCGCCTCACTGTGGAGCGAGCAGATGGCCCGGTTGGGCTGGGTCGACGGCAAGGATTTCCTGCGCCGCGACCATGAACTGATGGAAGCTTATGGCAGGGGCCACCTGCAGATGGAGGACTACATGGCCTTCAGCCTGGAGCCGATTGCCGGGCGTACCCTGGAAGAAGTCGAGCACCTGGTGGCACCGTGGGTCGAAGAAGTGATCGAACCGATCATCTACGGTGACGCCTGCCGCTGCATTGCCGAGCACCGCAAGCGTGGGGATCGCATCCTGATCATTTCCGCGTCGGGTACGCACCTGGTCGGGCCGATTGCCGCGAGACTGGGCGTGGATGAGTACCTGGCCATCGAGCTGGAGGCAGTGAACGGGGTGTACACCGGCAAGACCCTCGGGGTGCTGACCTATCGTGAGGGCAAGATCACTCGCTTGCTGGAGTGGCTGGATCAGGAGCAGGAAAACCTGGAAGGCGCGAGTTTCTATTCCGATTCGAGGAATGACTTGCCGTTGCTGTTGAAGGTGGATCATCCGCATGTGGTGAACCCGGATGCGGTGTTGCGCGAGCATGCCGAGATCAATGGGTGGCCGATTCTGAGCTGGAGCTGAAGGTTTTTGTGGGTTGTGCCGGCTTCTTCGCGGGTAAACCCGCTCCTACATCGCACAGTGTTCAAATTGTGGCGATCTCAATGCAGGTGCGGGTTTACCCGTGAAGGGGCCTGGCCGGCTTACACCAGGCTCGGGTCGATCACCATCACCAGCTTGCCCGACACCTGATTGGTCTCCAGCTCGGCATACGCCGCCTGGGCAAACTCCACCGGATAGGTATCGACCAGCTGCGGCGACAAACGCCCCTCGGCAAACAGTGGCCATACGTGCTGCTGCAGTTCGCTCAGCAGCTCGGCCTTGAAGCCGTCGTCACGGTTGCGCAGGGTGGAACCGGTGATTTCCAGGCGCTTGCCCAGCACTTGGGCCAGGTCCAGCTCAAACTTGCGTCCGCCCATCAGGCCGATGATCACCCAGCGACCGTCGCGGGCCAGCAGTTTGAGGTTCAGCTCACCGTAGCTAGCGCCCACCGGGTCGAGAATCACGTCGAACGGGCCAAAACCTTCCAGCTCGTCCAGGTTCTCGTTACGGACCACACCACCCGCAGCGCCCAGCGCTTGGCAGTAGGCCAGACGATCCTGCGAACCGACGCTGACCCACACCGGGCTGCCGAACGCCTTGCACAGCTGGATGGCGGCCGAGCCAACGCCACTGGCGCCGGCGTGCACCAGCACCTTCTCGCCAGCCTTCACCACACCGAGCTGGAAGATGTTCAGCCAGGCGGTGGCATACACCTCCGGCAGCGCTGCCGCCTCATGCAGGCCAAGGCCTTCGGGTACCGGCAGGACGTGACGGGCATCGACCACCACTTCCTCGGCCATGGCGCCGCTGGCCAGCAGGGCGCAAACGCGGTCACCCACGCGCCAATCGGCACCAGCCCCCACCTCTTCAATCACCCCGGAACACTCCAGTCCCATGTACGGGCTGGCACCTGGTGGTGGCGGGTACAAACCTTTCATCTGCAGCAGGTCGGCGCGGTTCAGCCCCGCTGCGGCCACGCGAATGCGCACTTGGCCCGCGTCACAGGTCGGGCGCTCGGCCTCGACCCACTCCACATGTCCGTCAACGCCTTGCAATGCCTTCACAGTGCCTCCATAGTTGAATCATGACTGGGCCTGAGGTCGCTTACCTCAGGCCTTTTGCAGTATTTGCCCGGCTCCATGGAACCGGCAACGGAAAAGACGGCCTACTATGCGTGATCAATTGCCTCCACGTCGAATCAGCATGAAGCATTTCCTTCCAAGCACCGCACTGGCTGTGATGATCGGCCTGGGCAGCCTCACGCTCGGCGGCAATGCGGCGGCCGCCAACAAGTGGGACAGCCTGCAGCCCGACCGCGACGAGATCGTCGCCAGCCTCAACGTGGTGGAATTGCTCAAGCGCCACCACTACAGCAAGCCACCTCTGGACGATGCCCGTTCGGTCATTATCTACGACAGCTACATCAAGCTGCTGGACCCGGCGCGCAGCTACTTCACCGCTGCCGACATTGCCGAATTCGATAAATGGAAAAGGCAATTCGACGATTTCCTCAAGAGCGGCAACCTGGACCCGGGCTTCACCATCTACAAACGCTACCTCGACCGCGTCAAGCAACGCCTGGACTTCGCCCTGGCCGAGCTGAACAAGGGCGTGGACAAGATGGACTTCACCACCAAGGAAACCTTGCTGATCGATCGCAAGGACGCACCGTGGATGAAGAACCAGGCCGAGCTCGACGACTTGTGGCGCAAACGCGTGAAAGACGAAGTGCTGCGCCAGAAGATCGCCGGCAAGGAACCCAAGCAGATCCAGGAAACCCTGATCAAGCGTTACAAGAACCAGCTCGCGCGCCTGGATCAGACCCGTGCCGAGGACATCTTCCAGGCCTACATCAACACCTTCGCCCAGTCCTACGACCCACACACCAACTACCTGTCGCCGGACAACGCCGAGAACTTCGACATCAACATGAGCCTGTCGCTCGAAGGCATCGGTGCGGTGCTGCAAAGCGACAACGACCAGGTCAAGATCGTGCGCCTGGTGCCGGCAGGCCCGGCAGCCAAGACCAAGCAGGTGGCCCCGGCCGACAAAATCATCGGCGTAGCCCAGGGCAACAAGGAAATGGTCGACGTGGTGGGCTGGCGCTTGGACGAAGTGGTCAAGCTGATCCGTGGCCCAAAAGGCTCGGTGGTGCGCCTGGAAATCATCCCGGCCAGCAATGCACCTAGCGACCAGACCAGCAAGATTGTGTCGATCACCCGTGAAGCGGTGAAGCTTGAAGAGCAGGCGGCGAAGAAGTCGGTGCTCAAGCTCAAGCAGGACGGGCGTGACTACAAGCTGGGCATCATCGAGATTCCAGCCTTCTACCTGGACTTCAAGGCCTACCGTGCGGGCGACCCGGAGTACAAGAGCACCACGCGTGACGTGAAGAAGCTGCTCACCGAACTGCAAAAAGAAAAAGTCGATGGCGTGGTCATCGACCTGCGCAACAACGGCGGCGGCTCGCTGCAGGAAGCCACCGAGCTGACCAGCCTGTTCATCGAAAAAGGCCCGACCGTGCTGGTGCGCAATAGTGACGGCCGCGTCGACGTGCTGGAAGACGAAAACCCGGGGGCCTTCTACAAGGGCCCGCTGGCATTGCTGGTCAACCGCCTGTCGGCCTCGGCATCGGAGATCTTCGCCGGTGCCATGCAGGACTACCACCGCGCGCTGATCATCGGTGGCCAGACCTTCGGCAAAGGCACCGTGCAGACCATCCAGCCGCTCAACCATGGCGAGCTGAAGCTGACCCTGGCCAAGTTCTACCGCGTTTCCGGGCAGAGCACCCAGCATCAGGGGGTACTGCCGGACATCGACTACCCATCGATCATCGACACCAAGGAAATCGGCGAGAGCGCCCTGCCAGAGGCCATGCCGTGGGACACCATCCGCCCGGTGGTCAAGCCTGTAGCCGATCCGTTCAGGCCGTTCCTGGCCCAGCTCAAGGCGCAGCATGAGGCACGCAGCGACAAGGATGCCGAGTTCACCTACATCCGCGACCGCCTGGCCCTGACCCAGAAGCTGATGAACGAGAAAACCGTCAGCCTCAACGAACAGGAACGCCGCGCCCGCCACGACAGCATCGAGACCAAGCAACTGGCGCTGGAAAACATCCGCCGCAAGGCCAAGGGTGAAGAACCGCTGAAAGAGCTGAAGAAAGAGGACGAAGACGCTCTGCCGGTCGAGGATGAAAACACCAAGCCGGAAGACGACGCTTACCTTGCGGAAACCGGTCGCATCCTGATCGACTACCTCAGTGCCAGCACCAAGGTGGCCAAGAAGTAAGGCACCTCAGCAATGATGGCAGAATAATGCGACCTGTCATCAAACAGTCATCGTGCTGTCGTGAAATATGGGGGCCGGGCATGTAGATGCCCGGCCTTTTCATTTTCAGGAATACATCATGACCGTTGCCGAACAGCTCAGTGCCTTGAGTGCCATCCTGGCTCAACGCAGTATTCACAGTCTGTTCCAGCCTATCGTGTGCCTGAGTGAACATAGGGTGTTCGGCCATGAGGCGCTGAGCCGTGGTCCGTCCAACAGCCCGCTGCATGCGCCGCTCAACCTGTTTACCATCGCCCGCCAGGCCGGCCGCCTGACCGAGCTGGAAGCCGCTTGCCGAGAAAGCGCCTGCCGACGCTTCAGCGAGCAGCAACTGCAGGGCAAACTGTTTCTCAACATCTCGCCCGAATCGCTGCTGGAGCCGCACTACCCTTCTGGCCTGACCCTGAAACTGCTCGAACAGGTTGGCCTGCCGCCCAGCCGGGTGGTGATCGAGTTGACCGAGCACACGCCCACCGACGATTTCCAGCTGCTGTCCAATGCCCTGCACCACTATCGCGACATGGGCTTCTCGATTGCCATCGACGACCTGGGCGCGGGATATTCCAGCCTGCGCCTGTGGTCGGAGCTGCGCCCCGAATACGTGAAGATCGACCGGCACTTCATTGACGGCATCCACCGTGACCCGCTCAAGCGCGAGTTTGTTGGCTCTATCTTGCAGATCGCCCGGGCATCGAAGGCACAGGTGATTGCCGAGGGCATCGAGCTGGCGGAAGAGCTGGCGGTGCTGGTGGAGATGGGCGTGGACCTGGTGCAGGGCTACTTGTTAGGGCGGCCACAGGAGATGGGGGTACGCGACAGCGGGCTTTTACCAGCACTGACGCAGGTGCCACTGGCTGAACAACCGACAGTGCACTTGAATGCCACGATCGGGCAGCTGCTGGAGCTATTTGGCCGATACCAGCACCTGGAGGCATTGGAAGTGGTGGATGCCGATGGCAGGGGGTGCGGGTTGATTCACAGGGATGCGCTGCCTGTGCCGGCCTATTCGCGGGTGAACCCGCTCCTACAACAGCCTGATTCCAACCCCCGATGTGTGCCCACCACCGTGGTAGGAGCGGGTTTACCCGCGAATACGGTGGCGGCGGCAACGGTGAACGGTGGATGGAAATTGGCCAGCAGGGCCGGCCTCTTCGCGGGTGAACCCGCTCCTACACGACGGCCTGAGTCCGACCCCAGATGCGTGTCCACCTCCGATCTGCGTAGGAGCGGGTTTACCCGCGAATACGGTGGCGGCGGCAACGGTGAACGGCGGGTGGATATTGGCCAGCAGGGCCGGCCTCTTCGCGGGTGAACCCGCTCCTACACGACGGCCTGAGTCCGACCCCAGATGCGTCTCCACCACCGATCTGCGTAGGAGCGGGTTTACCCGCGAATACGGTAGCGGCGGCAACGGAGAACGACGGGTGGAAATTGGCCAGCAGGCCCGGCCCTCTCGCTCAGGGTCACCACCTGTAGCGAATAGGCTGGAATGGGTAACGCTTCAGGCCGTTTCGGGATAGCTGTACTCGAACACCCGAACCACCTCAGAGGCATGCCACGAGGCGGCCTCCATGCCATCGACCGGCCCGGTAAACCGCCCCAGGCGCTCGACACACTCAAAGAAGCCAGTACGCGGCAAACGGCTGGCGCCTTGGCTGATCACCAGCGAACTGCGTAATGGCTGCTCGGCACGGGCATCCAGCACCGCCAGGTATTCCAGCGCGGCAGTCAGCGTCTGCATGGCCGGGCTGGGCAACTGCAAGCGCTCGATCAGTGCGCGGTATGTCAACAGGTGACGTTGACGACGGGCCAGGTCAAGCTCACCCAGCAGGTTATCCCAGTGCTGACGGCTGATCCTGACCTGGCTCATGATGGCTCGCTCCAGCCAGCCACCCCCAGATGCCAGGCCAGGGCGCGGCGGATGGCAGCATCTGGCTGGCGCTCACCCGATTCGATCATGGCCAGATACGCCGGGCTCACCCCGACATTGCGCGCCAGTTGCTCAGGGGCAATGCCCTTGGCCTGGCGAATCTGGGCGACTTCGTTGAAGGCTGGCAGGGGGGCACTGGCAACAACGCCCTGCGCCTCACCGGAAACCGCCTCGGCAGGTGCCTGCCCTGCAGCCTTGAGCAACGCCTGGTATTGCTCCCAGGGAACGACGGCGTACTCGGGTTGACCGTCCCGGCTGATGACCTGAATACCCATTACAAACCCCTTTAAAAAGGATTACAGCATGTAATCCGTAGGCATAACCCTTATGCCAATTATATTACCAACTCCGAGGTCTGTGCAGTTGAGGTGATATTCAGGCCAGTTTGATTAGCTGTTGCGCTCCAGCCGCAGTGCTTCCGGGGTAGCCGGCAGGCGCTCGACCGCGCGCAGCCGTTCGGGTGCCTGGTTATCGCGCCAGGCCTTGAAACGCGCCAACTCGTCGGCCACGGTTTTCAGCACCCAGCCCAGCACCGCGATGTCATCGAGGAAACCCACCCCCAGCAACCAGTCCGGGATAGCATCGATGGGGCTGACGAAATACAGCAGACCAGCCACGACAGTGACCAGCGCCTTGGGGCTGATGGCGCGGTACTCACCCCTCCACCAGGCCAGGCACAGCGACTGCAGCAGCTTCACATCTTCACGCAGTTGTCCCAGGCGCGGGCCTTTGCGCGCCACCGCGAACAGCAAGGCCGGCAACCGCCCGCGGCTGAGCAGGCGCTCGGCCAAAGGCAGGAAACGAGCAAAATTCCAGGGTGCGCTCATGGAGCCTCCGAGAGGAAAAGGTTATCCACATTTATTGTGGATAACCTTGTGAACAGGGCGAGGTTTCCGACCCCAGGTGCCTGCCAGGCAAGGGGCCCAGTCAGATCGGGCGTTTTTTACACAGTCGTTTCACGCCATGGCTACCTGCGCCGCAAACGATTTGCGTCAGAAACATCCTACTTCTTCACGCTGCATTTCTTCGGACAGTATCAGCTGTTGCTGGTTCGTCCAATCGGCACAAACGAAAACGCCCCATCAATGTGGGGCGTTTTCGACAACCAGCCAATGTTACTTGGCAGGTGCTTCTTCAGGGGCTTCGGCTTGCGGCTCGGCGCCTTGCAACTGGGCCGGGTCCTTGATGGCGATCAGTTCCAGATCGAACACCAGTACCGAGTTGGCCGGGATCAGCGGGCTTGGGCTTTGTGCGCCATAGGCCAGTTCAGCCGGGATGAACAACTTGTACTTCTCGCCGACGTGCATCAGCTGCAAACCTTCGACCCAACCTGGGATCACACCGCTGACCGGCAGGTCGATCGGGCTGCCACGCTCGACGGAGCTGTCGAATACCTTGCCATCGATCAGCTTGCCTTCGTAGTGGACAGTGACCACGTCAGTCGGTTTGGGCTGCGGGCCGTCGGCCTTCTTGACCACTTCGTACTGCAGGCCCGAGGCAGTGGTAACCACGCCTGGCTTCTTGGCGTTTTCTTCGAGGAATTTCTTGCCGGCGGAGGCGGCTTCTTCGCTGGCCTTGGCCAGGCGCTCCTCGGCGCGTTTCTGCAATGCGGTGAAGGCCTCTACCAGCTCTTCGTCCTTGATGCGTTGTTCTTTCTTGCTAACGGCGTCTTCGATGCCGAGGGCGACTGCTTTCGAATCAAGGTCTTCCATGCCTTCCTGAGCCAGGCTCTTGCCCATGTTCAGGCCGATACCGTAGGAGGCTTTCTGCGCCGGAGTCTTCAGCTCGGGGCTGCTGGCTTGTTGATCGCAGCCAGCCAGTACCAGGCCTACCAGGGCAACCGCAGCCGCCAAACGATGCTGTTTCATGCTATTTCCTTGTTCATGCGCCATGAGGGCAATCAGGGTAAAGCCGCGAGCTTAGCAGGCGGCCATGACCAATGGCTACCGGCATAGGAGCGGGTTTTCGTAAGGAAGTTCAGTCGTTAAAAGCTTCTTCATCGAAGGCTTTACAGCCATTGGCCAGTATTGACCCTTTGTGCCGGGTTTGCCGGTTTTTTGTGGCCTTTTATTTCTGCGGGTTCTGAGGTCGGAAACACCAGGGCAGGCAGGCCACCGAAAACCTCAAGGATAACGCCCCTCCCGATATTCCCCCGCCACCTCCCGCAGCACCTCACCCACCCACTGCGCCGGCAAACTCATCGGCAAGGCGGCATTGCGGCAAATCCCCACCGACCCTCCCGGCTCACGCACACCCAGGTCAAGCTCGACCAGTTCGCCACGGCGCAGGTCGAGCAGCACAGCATCACGCGGCGCCACCCAGAGGCCATCGCTGCCCAGCAGGTAGCGCCGGCTCAGGGCCAGCGACAGGGTTTCCAGGCGCTGCGCCGGCATCTGGATGCCGCATTGCACGAACAGGCTGTCGGCGTGCTGGCGGATGGTGGTGCCGGCCGGCGGCAGCACCAGCGGATAACGCCCCACCTGCCCTCGCTCCACGGGCGTACTGGCCAGCAGCGGGTGACCCGGGCGCACCACCAGGCTCATCGACTCGCTGTACAGGTGCTCGAACGACAACCCCTGGATTTGCGGACTGTCGGTCATGCGCCCCACCACCAGTTCCAGCTCCCCCAGGTGAAGCTGGCCAAGCAACTGCGCGCTGACCCCGGTGACCACGCTGATCACCAGCGCTTCATGGCGCTGATGCAGGCGGCACAGTACCTCGGGCATGAGCAGGCCTTCGACCGTGGACAGCACGCCAATGCGCACCTGCGACGGCGCCCGCGCTTCACCGCGCAGGCTGCTGACGCCATCGCGCAGCGCCTGCACACTGGGCCCGGCGTAACGCATGAAGCGGGTGCCGGCTGGGGTCAGCTCGACACCTTGGCGGCTACGCTCGAACAGGCGCGCCTCGAGCAGGTCCTCAAGCTCCTTGAGGGTCTTGGAAATCGCCGGCTGGCTGATCGACAGGATATCGGCCGCCCTGGCCAGGCTGCCCTGCCGGGCAATCTCCAGGAAGCACAGCAAGTGGCGGTATTTGATGCGGGTGTCGAGATTCATGGCAGCAAGCTTACCGCATCGCTACCTGCGGCGTATCCGGATCACGTTGCTGGCGGCGGAACTGGCCAGGTGGCAGGCCGTGGATCTGGCGGAAACGTCGAGAGAAGTAGGCCTCGTCCGCAAAGCCACAAAGCCGCGCCACCTCGCCCACTGGGCGGCTGCCGTTGAGCAGGTAGTTGCGAGCGGCGTGCATGCGCCGCTCCAGCACCAGCTCGCTGAAGGTCTTGCCGATTTCCTTGCGCAGCCAGTGGGTCAGGTAGGTCGGCGACAGGTAGGTGGCGGCGGCGACTTTCTGCAGGTTCAGATCGGGGTCGTCGATATGCCGGCGCAGGTAGTCGCTCATGCGGCCCAGCGCGGCGCGGCGGCTGAGCTGGGCCGCGTTGCTGTCGGCCAGTTCGCGCAGCGGCTCGGCATACAGGCCACAGACCTGGCCGATCAGTTGCAGCAACAGGCCTTTGAGGATTTCGCGGGTGCCGAAACGGCGGTTGGCATCCAGCGCACGCATGCGCTCGAGGGTTTGTCGTACCTCGGCAAAGTCCGGGTCACTCAGGTGGAAGTCGAGATGCTCCTGAAAGCGGAACGGTGACAGCTCCGGCGCCTGCAGGATCGACACTTCCTCCAGGTCCATTGGGTCGCAGGCCAGGTGCGGCAGCAGGAACGTCTGGGAGAAATTGATCACCACGAAGTCGCTGTCTGCCGGATGCGGTATTACATGCACCCGGTGCGGCAGGATGAAGGCCAGGGTGTTGCGTCTGAATGGGCGTTGCACGCTGCCGATGTGTTGCACCGTGTCGCCGCCGAGATTGACCTGGATCTGGAAGTACTCATGACGATGCGGCGCGGTCTCGGCGGGGCGACCGCGCTGGTCGCGGATGTAGAAATCCATCAGCTCGCTGCGCTGCTGCATGACATAGGTCGGAACCTCGCGCTTGGGGGGCATGGGCAATCTCCGGGATACGGGCGCTTTAAGTTGTACGATGTCTAAACTCTGCAATTTAACCCCTTATGCAAAAACCTGCGCAACCGAGAATCCACGCAGCCCTCTGAGAATGCGCTATTCAGCCAATATTTCGGGCGAAACCCTGGCTGATAAATTTCTTGGACAGCACAGCACTGCCCCGCCTCCAATGAAAAAAACGGTCTAAATACCCCGTTGCATTCGCCGCGTTGTACGACCACCTTAGAAAAGGGACTGCAGCCCAACCTCTACCAACAACAACAAACGAGGTCGACTCATGTCGAGCACGCCTACCCCCCGCGCCGCGTCGTCGTACACGCTGGACGCGGCCCCCGCCCAGCGCCTGCCTACCCGCCGCCGCTGGTTCATGCTGTCGCTGCTGCTGGTGGCGACCATCATCAACTACGTCGACCGGGTGAACATTTCCATCGCAGCGCCGTTCATGGCCAAAGACCTGGGCCTGGACAAGGTCGAGATGGGCCTGATTTTCTCCGCATTCGCCTGGACCTACGCGTTGGCCCTGGTACCGGCTGGCTTCATTGCCGACCGCTTCGGCTCGCGCCTGACCTATGGCGTGTCGCTGATCAGCTGGTCGGCGGTCACCGTGGCCCAGGGCCTGGCCAGCGGCTTCGCCTCACTGTTCGGCCTGCGCCTGGCGGTCGGCGCCATGGAGGCCCCGGCCTTCCCGGCCAACAGCCGTGCGGTTACGGTATGGTTCCCCGCCCGCGAGCGCGGCATGGCCAGCAGCATCTACGTATGTGGCCAGTACCTGGGCACCGCGCTGTTCACCGGTGCGCTGCTGTGGCTGGCGACCACCTATGACTGGCGCCACGTGTTCTACAGCACCGGTCTGGTCGGCATCCTGTTCGGCGTCGTGTGGCTGGTGCTGTACCGCGACCCGCTGAACTGCAAGAAGGTAAGCAAGGAAGAACTGGCCTACATCGAGAACGGCGGTGGCCTGGTGAAGAGCAGCCAGGAACGTACGCGCTTCGACTGGCGCCAGGTTGCCGAACTGTTCCGCTATCGCCAGGTCTGGGCGATCTGCCTGGGCAAGTTCGCCAGCACCTCGGCACTGTACTTCTTCCTTACCTGGTTCCCCACTTACCTGATCGAAGAACGCCAGCTGACGCTGATCAAGGTCGGCATCTTCGCGGTCATGCCGTTCATTGGTGCCACGGTCGGCATCCTCCTGGCGGGCATCGTCTCTGACCTGCTGATACGCAAGGGCTACTCGCTGTCGTTTGCCCGCAAGCTGCCGCTGGTGGTGGGCTCGATGCTGGGGATGTCAATCGTGCTGGTGAACTTCACCGACTCCAATGTGCTGTGCATCGCCGTGCTGACCCTGGCGTTCTTTGCCCAGGGCATAGCCTCGTCGTCGTGGGCTGCCGTGTCGGAAGTGGCGCCAAAAGAGCTGATCGGCCTGACCGGCGGCATTACCAGCCTGGCGGCGAACATCGGCGGCATCGTCACACCGATCGTGATCGGCGCGATCGTGCACGCCAGTGGCTCGTTCGCCATGGCGTTCTGGTTCATCGGTGGGGTGGCGTTGATGGGCACACTGTCTTACTCGCTGCTGCTTGGGAAGCTGTATCGCATCGAGCTGAAGACTGCGGGCTGAGCCTGGGAGTGTATTGACGCTACGGGCCTCTTCGCGGCTAAAGCCGCTCCTACGGGGGGACGGTATTGCCCCTGGGTTTGACGCTATCCCTGTAGGAGCGGCTTTAGCCGCGAAAGGTCCGGTACAGGTGCCTTGGATAGTCCAACCCAACCCCGTTTTCGTCCAACTTTGCCGGCCAGCCGCTGGATACGCTGTCCACTCCAGTACGGAGGATCCACCCATGACCTACCTGTTCAACCCGCCGGCCATCGTCAGCCTGCCGATCCGCGGCAGCGATGCGCGCTTCCCGGTCGGCCGGGTGTTCTGCCTCGGCCGCAACTATCCATGGCCGGAATCCTACGGCGCGGCGCCGCAGGAGCCTGTGTTTTTCATGAAACCGGCAAGCAACGTGGTCGAGGCACTGGGCGAACTGCCCTTCCCGCCGCAGACCGACGAGTTCTGCCATGAAATCGAGCTGGTCGCGGCCATCGCCAAAGGCGGCGCCAACATCGCCAGCGAGCATGCCCTGGAGCACGTGTTCGGCTTTGCCGCCGGTCTAGACATGACCCGTCGCGATCACCAGCGCAAGGCCAAGGCCGAGGGCCTGCCGTGGGAAGCCGCCAAGGTGTTCGAGGCTTCGGCACCGATGACCGCCATCGTCCCCGCCAGCGAATGCGACTGGCCGCTGGACACGTCGCTATGGCTGCAGGTCAATGGCCAAGAGCGCCAACGGGCACACCTCAGCCAGCAGACCTGGGCATTGGCCGAAGTGATCAGCAGGCTGTCTCGCCAACTGCCACTGCGCCCGGGCGACCTGATCATGACCGGCAGCCCGCCCGGCGTGGCCCCGCTGAACCCGGGCGACACCCTTCACGCAGGCATCGATGGTATCGGCGAACTGCACCTGCACGTCGGCCCTCGCCCTGCCGGGCATACCGCCAACGCCGCCTGAACCTGTTGGAGCCTATCGATGAGCCAAAACAAGAAAGTCGCCCTGGTCACCGGTGCTGGCAGTGGCATCGGCCGTGCCGTCGCCCTCGCCCTGCTCGAGGACAACTTCAGCCTGGTCCTCGCCGGGCGCCGCGCCGAACCGCTACAAGCCGTCGTCGAGCAAGCGCTAGCAGCGGGCGGTGAGGCCTTGGCCGTTCCCACTGACGTGCGCGATGAGCAAAGCGTCGCGCACTTGTTCGCCACCATCGAGGAGGTGCATGGCCGCCTCGATGTGATGTTCAACAATGCCGGCATCAACGCCCCCGCTGTACCCGTCGACGAGCTGCCGTTGGAGAACTGGCGCAACGTCATCGCCACCAACGTCGATGGTGTATTCCTGTGCGCCCGCGCCGCCTTCGGCCTTATGCGCCGCCAGCAGCCGCAAGGCGGGCGGATCATCAACAACGGCTCGATCTCGGCGCACACCCCACGCCCGTTCACCGCACCTTACACCGCCAGCAAGCATGCGGTGCTGGGCCTGACCAAGGCGCTGGCGCTGGATGGTCGGCCTTACAACATCGTGTGCAGCCAGTTGGACATCGGCAACGCCCTGACCGAGTTGTCCGAGCGCATGACCCGGGGGGTGCGCCAGGCCAATGGCGAGATCGCCGCCGAGCCGATGCTCGACGTGCGGCATGTGGCCGATGCGGTGCGCTACATAGCAGCGCTGCCGCTCGACGCCAACGTACTGAACATGACCGTGATGGCCAGCAACATGCCATTCGTTGGCCGTGGCTGATCCCTGTTTATGATGGAGTGACCGATGAAACCAGAAGTCCTGCAACTGAGCCCTATCCTGATCCCGCAGATCCGTGAGCGCCTGGAACAGCTGTTCACCGTACACCGCTACTACGAACAGGCCGACAAGGAGGCCTACGTCAGCCAGCATGCAAGCAACATTCGCGGCGTGATTACCGGCGGCCACACCGGCATCAGCCAGGCGCTGATGGCGCGCCTGCCCAACCTCGAAGTGATCGCCGTCAATGGCGTCGGCACCGACGCGGTAGACCTGGCCTATGCCCGCGATCGCGCCATCCAGGTGACGGCGACCATCGGTGCGCTCACCGAGGACGTCGCCGATCTTGCCATCGGCCTGCTGATCGGCTTGTGCCGGGGTATCTGCACCGGTGACCGCTTCGTTCGCGCCGGCCGTTGGGCCACCAGCACCACGCCGCTGGCACCGCTGCCACTGGCCCGGCAGGTGTCGGGCATGCGCGTGGGCATCGTTGGCATGGGCCGGGTCGGCCGGGCGGTAGCACAGCGGGCGGCAGCCTTCGGTTGCCCGATCCGCTACACCGATCTACAGGCGCTGGATGTGCCCTACGGGTTCGAGGCAGATCTGCTGCAGTTGGCCGAGGACAGCGATGCGCTGATCCTCGCGGCGGCGGCTGACAAGGGCGAGGCGCTGATCAACCGCGACGTGCTGCGGGCGTTGGGCAGCGAGGGGTATCTGATCAATATCGCACGCGGCAAGCTGGTGGATGAGCCTGCGTTGATCGCCGCGCTGCAGGCTGGCGAGATCGCTGGCGCGGCGCTGGATGTGTTTGCCGATGAACCGCGAGCGCCCGAGGCGTTGTTCGAGCGTGAAGATGTGGTGCTGCAACCGCATCGCGCCAGTGCCACGGTACAGACACGCACGCGCATGGGCGAGATGGTGGTGGCCAGCCTGGTGGATGTGTTTGCCGGGCGCACGCCGCAGGGGTTGGTTATCTAGTCGGCTTGTGCTGGCCTCTTCGCGGGCAAGCCCGCTCCCACAGGTGCAGCGCCGTATTTGAAGGCGGTGCAGATTCCGTAGGAGCGGGCTTGCCCGCGAAGAGGCCGGCACAGGCAGCAAAGGGGTATCAGGCCACCGCCAGCTCCACCGCCTCACCCTTCATCCGTACCGGCCATACCCGCAACCGCTGCGCGCTATCCTCCAGGCACTCCCCGCTCAGCAGGCTGAAGTGCTGCTTGTAGAGCGGCGCGGCCACCACCAACTCACCTTGCACGCTGCCCACCAGCCCGCGGCCGATGATGTTGGCGCCGGAGCGCGGGTCGCGGTTTTCCACCGCGTACAGCGGCTGCGCCTGCCCCGGCAGGTAGAACAACGCCACCTGGGCCCCATCGACCCAAACCACGACCCCGGAGTCGGCCACCAGGTCTTGTGCCTGGCACACCGTCTGCCAGTTTTCCTGCGTGTTCACAGCAGCATTGGCCAGGTTCATCAGACAGCCTCCTCGACAGTTGGGATCAGGTGCAGTGGTGCAGCGGGCCGGCGTTGCTCGCGTTCGCGCACGAAGTGCACGTCCGGGTCGCCGCGTCGGTCGTTGACGAAGGTGCGGAAGCGCTTGAGCTTCTCCGGGTCGTTGAGGGCATTGGCCCATTCGCATTCATACTGGTCGACCACATGCTGCATCTGTGCTTCCAGCTCGCTGGCCAGGCCCAGGTTGTCGTCGATGATCACCTGCTTCAGGTAGTCCAGCCCGCCTTCCAGGTTTTCACGCCACACCGAGGTGCGCTGCAGCTTGTCGGCCGTGCGGATGTAGAACATCAGCACGCGGTCGATCAGGCGTACCAGGGTTTCGTCGTCCAGGTCGGTGGCGAACAGCTCGGCATGCCGTGGGCGCATACCGCCGTTGCCGCATACGTACAGGTTCCAGCCCTTGTCGGTGGCGATAACGCCGATGTCCTTGCTCTGCGCCTCGGCGCATTCACGGGTGCAACCCGATACCGCGAACTTGAGCTTGTGGGGGCTGCGCAGGCCCTTGTAGCGATCTTCCAGGCGCAGGGCCATGGCGACACTGTCCTGCACGCCATAACGGCACCAGGTACTGCCCACGCACGACTTCACCGTGCGGGTCGACTTGCCGTAGGCGTGGCCGGTTTCGAAACCGGCCTCGATCAGTTCGCCCCAGATCAGCGGCAGCTCGTGCAACTGGGCGCCGAACAGGTCGATGCGCTGGCCACCGGTGATCTTGGTGTACAGGTCGTATTTCTTGGCCACCTGGCCGATGACAATGAGCTTGTCGGGGGTTATTTCACCGCCGGGAATGCGCGGCACCACCGAATAGGTGCCGTTTTTCTGCATGTTGGCCATGAAGGTGTCGTTGGTGTCCTGCAGCGGCACCAGCGCCGGGTCCATGATCGGCTGGTTCCAGCACGAGGCGAGAATGTTGCCCACCGCCGGCTTGCAGATGTCACACCCCAGATGGCCCTTGCCATGGCGCTCGAGCAGTTCGCTGAAGGTGCGGATACCCTCCACCCGCACCAACCCGTACAACTCCTGCCGGGTGTAGGCAAAGTGCTCGCACAGGCTCTTGTCCACCGCCACGCCGCGGGCCGTCAGCTCGTGCTCGAAGACTTGCTTGAGCAGGGCCGCGCAACCACCGCAGCCGGTCGCGGCCTTGGTGCAGCCCTTGACCGCAGCGAGGTCGCTGCAGCCGCTGTCGATCGCGGCGCACACCGCCCCCTTGCTGACGTTGTGGCAGGAGCAGATGGTCGCACTGTCGGGCAGCGCATCGGCGCCCAGAGCCGGCGCACCACCGCCTTGCGGCAAGATGAGCGCTGCCGGGTCGGCCGGCAGGGCGATGCCGTTCTGGGCATACTGCAACAGGGTGTCGTAATAGCTGTTGTCGCCGACCAGCACCGCGCCGAGCACGTGCTTGCCGCTGGCATCCACCACCAAACGGCGGTAAGCGCTGTTGGCTTCATCGATGAAGCGATAGCTGCGCGCGCCCTGGGTGGCACCGTGGGCATCGCCGATCGAACCGACATCCACACCCAGCAGCTTGAGCTTGGTCGACATGTCGGCGCCCGTGAACGCCACCGCCGCCTCGCCCATCAGCAGCCCGGCCAGGTTGCGCGCCATGCTGTAGCCCGGGGCGACCAGGCCGAACACGCTGCCGTTCCACGAGGCGCACTCGCCGATGGCGAAGATGCGTGGGTCGCTGCTGCGGCAGTGGTTGTCGATGACCACGCCACCGCGCGCCGCAATGTCCAGACCGCAGCCCCGGCCCAGTGCATCCTGTGGGCGGATTCCGGCGGAGAACACGATCAGGTCGGTTTCCAGGTGCTCACCGCCGTCGAAGTTCATGCGGTAGCGGTAGGTTTCACCGGTACTGACCGACTGGGTGGCGCACGACAGGTGCACCCCCACACCCAGCGCTTCGATCTGCGCCTTCAACGCGGCACCGCCCTCGCCGTCTAGCTGTACCGGCATCAGCCGTGGGGCGAATTCCACCACGTGGGCCTCCAGCCCCAGCGACTTGAGGGCGTTGGCCGCTTCCAGACCAAGCAGGCCACCGCCGACCACCACCCCTCGGCGGGCACCGGCTGCGGCAGCACGAATGCCATCGAGGTCGTCCAGGGTGCGGTAGACCAGGCGGGCATTGCCGCTGGAGCCTTCGATTGGCGGCACGAAGGGGTAGGAGCCGGTGGCCAGCACCAGTTGGTCGTAGCCATAGCGACCTTCGGCAGTGACGACTTCGCGGCGCTCACGGTCGATCTCCAGCACAGCCTCACCCAGGTGCAGGAGCACGCCATTGGCGTCATAGAAATCGTGCTCACAAAGGGCCAGGGTTTCGGCACAGCTGCCGCCGAAGTATTCGGACAGGTGCACGCGGTCGTACGCGCGTTGGCGCTCTTCGCCGAATACCCGCACCTCGAAGCGCTGCAGGGCGCCGCGACTGACCAGTTGTTCGACGCAATGGTGGCCGACCATGCCGTTGCCGACGATGACCAGTCGCTCTCGTTGCCCGCTGCTCGCTGTTGCCTTCATAAGCCGATCCTCGATCAAAAAAAAAGCGCCTGGAGCCGAAGCTCCAGGCGCCTTTGCCTGTATTCATCACGGTAGGGGGCCCGGGTTGATCGCCGTTGATCAGTGGGCTTTGTTATATCCGAGGCTAAGCAGGGAGCGTGCCAATCGGGTTGTCTGGGATGCGTGGCTTGCCTGGGTTGCCTGTGTCGGCCTCTTCGCGGGTAAACCCGCTCCTACACTTGCGCTGGGCCCGCCCAGCCAATGCACATTCAAGGTGCACAACACCCCATCTTGGAGCACTTCAGTACACATCGCGCCGATAACGCCTGGCCTTGCTCAAGCCTTCGACAAAAGCCGCAGCCGCCGCCGCATCCATCCGGCCATGCTCGGCGACGATCACCCGCAACGCCGCATCCACATCCTTGGCCATGCGCTGGGCATCGCCACAGACATAGAAATACGCCCCCGCCTGCAGCCACTGCCACAGCTGCGCACCCTGCTCGAGCATGCGCTGCTGCACATAAATTTTCTCGGCCTGGTCCCGCGAGAACGCCGTGTCCAGCCGCAGGTGCCCCGCTGCTTGCCAGGCCTGCAACTGCTCCTGGTAATAGAAATCGGTCGCTGCGTACTGCTCGCCGAAGAACAGCCAGTTGTCGCCTTTTGCCCCCCGTGCCTCTCGCTCCTCGAGGAACGCACGAAACGGTGCAATGCCGGTACCAGGGCCCACCATGATCACCGGCACGTTGTCGTCCTCGGGCAAGCGAAAGTGCTTCGACACCTGCGGGAAGATCGCCACCTTCTGCACCTGCGCACGGTCGGCAAGGAAGCTTGAACACACGCCTTTGCGTTCGCCATAACGCACCGTCGATACCGTCAGATGCACCTGACCTGGGTGCGCCAGCGGGCTGGAGCTGATCGAATAGAGCCGCGGCTGCAATGGCTTGAGCAGTTCCAGCCAGCTGGCCAGCGACAATTGCTGAGGGAAGGCGCGCAGCACATCGACCAACTGCCGGCCCCACAGCCAGTCTTGCAGCTCGGCCTTGCATTCGGGCTGCAGCAAACGCTGCAGGTCAGGCGCATCGCTGGCAAATGCCTGCAGTTGCTGCGCAGTGACCTTGGCAATTTCCAGGTGTGTTTGCAGGGCTTCGGCCAATGGCATGGCGCAATGACCTTCAAGCTCGACCATCGCCTGGCCATCGAGCTGCATCAGCGTCAGCAGCTCTTCTACCAGGGCCGGGCAGTTGCGCGGCCATACGCCCAGGGCATCGCCGGCCGCATAACTGAAGCCGCTGCCGCTCAGGTCGAAGACCAGCTGGCGGGTTTCCTTGCTGGCGCCGGGGCCATTGAGCAGGCGGTTTTCCAGCACGGTGGCCATCCAGGGTTGCTGCTTGCTGAAGGCCGACACGGGTGCAGGTTCACTCGCCGATGGTGGCGCCGCGGCACTGCCCAGTGCAGGCAACAACGCTTCGAGCCAGCCGGCAAAGGCTTCGTCGAAGTCTGGCTCGCAGTCCACCCGTTGCAGTAGGCGCCGCCCTCCCAGCTCGGCCAGGCGCTGGTCGAGCTTGCGGCCAAAACCGCAGAACTGGTCGTAACTGGAGTCGCCCAGGGCCAGTACGGCATAGGGCAGCCCGTCACAGTGGGTGCCCTCCTCGCCCTGCAAGGCCTGCCAGAAGGCCGCGCCGCTGTCGGGCGCGTCGCCATCGCCAAAGGTGCTGGCGATCAACACCACACTGGCAGCGCCCTGCAACTGGCTTGGGCTGACCGCCTCCAGGCAACTGAGTTGCACGTTCAGACCGGCACCGCGCAGGCGCGCGGCACAGCGTTCGGCCAACTGCTCACCATTGCCGGTCTGCGAGGCCCACAGCACCTGATGCCATGGCGCGGTCCGTGCCGCACTGGGCGCAGTTGCAGGCTGGGCGAACAGCCCGGCCAGCAAACCGTCGACAAACAAACGACGACTGGCAGCCAACGGTGCACTTGCCGGCAGGCGGGGTACGCCCTCGGCGCGGGCCTGCTCCAGGCCCAGCAGGAAACCTTGCAGGTAATGGCGCTCTGCTTCGGCCAGCACCGGAACCGGCAGGGTGTGCAGGCCAAGCAGACGGGACAGGGTGGCGGTCGGCATGCGGACAGGCTCTACAGTGGCAGTGTTCAGATCAAGGGCGTCGATGCGCTCACCTGCGACCCGCTCCAGGGCTACGGCGCAGTGCTTGAAGGCAGGCTGCAGCGACAGCGGGTCGACCGCATCGCAGGTCGCGGCGTTGATCGCCAAGTGCTCGCCGATCAGGTCATTCCAGTGAAACGGCGCAAAGCAGTTGCCCGGCATGACCCGGTCACTGATGCGTGCCGGCAGCACGGCTTGACCCCGGCGCGAACGAACGGCCACCTGGTCCTTTTCAGCAACACCCAGCCGGGCAGCATCCTCGGGGTGAATCTCAAGGTAGGGGCCGGGCTCCAGCTTGTTCAGTGCCGGCACCTTGCCGGTCTTGGTCAACGTGTGCCATTGGTGCTGCACACGGCCAGTGTTCAGCACCATGGGGTAGTCATCGTCCGGCAATTCCGCTGCCGGCAACCAGGGCCGGGCGAAGAAACGCGCCTTGCCACTGGCGGTGGGAAAGGCGAGTGCCGGCCGCCCTCCCCGGGCATCGAGCAGTAGCGCCTGGCTGCTGCCGTCGTTGAGGTAGCGCAGCGGGCTGCGCTGCTGTTGGCTGCCCGGCGCACAGGGCCACTGGCGCGGCTGCGTACGCAATTCGGCATAGCCGATACCGCGCAGGTCATAACCGGTTGAGGGGTTGTGGAAGCGGCGTATTTCCTCATACACCGCTTCGGCATTGGGGTAGTCGAAGGCGTCGGCATAGCCCATGGCACACGCCACGCGGGCAATGATCTGCCAGTCCGGCAAACTTTGCCCGGGCGGCTCGACAGCGCGGGGCATCAGGGTCAGGTTGCGCTCGCTGTTGATCATCACGCCCTCGCCTTCGGCCCACAGCGCGGCCGGCAGCAGGATGTCGGCGTGGCGATTGGTTTCGGTGTCGAGGAAGGCGTCCTGGGTAATGACCAGTTCGGCCTTGCGCAGGCCGTCGATCACTTGCTGGCGGTTGGCGACACTGGCCACCGGGTTGCTGCAGATGACCCAGCAGGCTTTCACTTCACCGGTTTTCATCTGCCCGAACAGGGCCACCGTACCCTCGCCGCCCTCGCTGCGCAGGCTGCCGGGTGGCAGTTGCCACTGTCGTTCGACGAACGCGCGGTCATCTTCCACCAACGCTGAGCGCTGGCCTGGCAAGCCGGGGCCCATGTAGCCCATGTCGCGGCCGCCCATGGCATTGGGCTGGCCGGTCAGCGAGAACGGGCCGCTACCGGGGCGGCAGATGGCACCCGTGGCCAAGTGCAGGTTACAGATGGCGTTGCTGTGCCAGGTGCCGTGAATGCTCTGGTTCAAGCCCATGGTCCAGCAGCTCATCCAGTTGTTGGCGCTGCCGATCCATTCGGCGGCCTTGATGATATCGGCCTCGGCCAGGCCGGTGATGGCGGCTACACGCTCGGGCGTGTAGTCGTCGAGGAAGGTCGGCAGTTCGTCCCAGCCTTCGGTGTGGCGGGCAATGAAATCGGGGTTGGTGTGGCCGTTGCGATGCAGCAGGTGCAAAAGGCCGTTGAGCAAGGCCATGTCACTGCCGGGGCGCACCTGCAGAAACAGGTCGGCCTTGTCGGCGGTTGCGCTGCGCCGCGGGTCGACGACGATCAGCCTGGCGCCGGCCTTGACCCGGTCAAGCAGGCGCAGGAACAGGATCGGGTGGCAGTCGGCCATGTTGGCGCCGATCACCAGAAATACGTCGGCGTGCTCGAAGTCCTGGTAACTGCCAGGTGGGCCATCGGCGCCAAGCGAAAGCTTGTAGCCACTGCTGGCGCTGGCCATGCACAGGCGCGAGTTGGACTCGATGTGGCGCGTACGGATAAAGCCCTTGGCCAGCTTGTTGGCCAGGTACTGGGCCTCCAGCGACATTTGCCCGGACACGTACAGCGCCACGGCATCCGGGCCGTGCTGGTCGATGATGCCGCGCAGACGCTCGGCGGTGGCAGCGATGGCCTGATCCATGCTGGTGCGCACTGGCGGCTGGCTGCGTTGCTGGCGCAGGTAGGCGTCGGTCATGCGCCCGCTGGCACTCAGTGGCAGGTGTGCGGTGAGGCCTTTGGTGCATAGGCGGCCAAAGTTGCTCGGGTGCAGCTTGTCGCCGCTGATCTTGCCGACCTTGCCATCGGCAACGCTCATGACGATGCCGCAGCCCACGCCGCAGTAGGGGCAGACGCTGCGTACTTCGCTGTTGGCCATGGGCGGGCTCCTGTGGAAAACGCAAAAAGGCGCCGGCTGCCCCGGCATGCTTATGCAAGCGGGACAACACGGCGCCTTTGTCGTGAAGTGGTGAGGGCTGTCGACGTTGACAGCCCGGGATGAGGGTAGATCAGCAATTTATGGGCCAGCTATACCGGCCCTTTCGCGGGCATGCCCGCTCCCACAGGGATATCGCAAGGCCTGAGAGCGGCGCCGTACCTGTGGGAGCGGGCGCGCCCGCGAAGAGGCCTGCACAGGTTACGCACCATGCGGTGGCAAGCCGGTACACGCTGGCGCTATGCTGGGGCAATTTCCAGCATGAGCAACTACCCTCCCCCCATGTCCCAGGTGATCCTCAAGACCCCCGCCCAACTCGACCTGATGCGCCGCGCCGACCAGTTACTGGCCCAGGTGTTCGCCGAACTCGACAGCTTCATCCGCCCCGGTGTGACCACGATGCAGATCAACGACCGCGCTGAGGCGTTCATCGTCGATACGCTCAAGGCACGGCCGGCAAGCAAAGGCCAGTACGGTTTCCCTTACTCGCTCAATACGTCGGTGGACCACGTGGTATGCCACGGCATCCCCAAGGTCGATGAGGTGCTCAAGGAAGGCGCGATCATCAACGTCGACATCACTCTGGAACAGGGCGGCTACATTGCCGATTCGTCGAAGATGTATGGCATCGGCAAGATCAGCGAAGAAGCCCGGCGATTGGTCGACACTACCTATGACGCGCTGTGGAAAGGCATCGAGCAGGTGCGCCCCGGAGCCACGCTGGGCGATATCGGCCATGCCGTGCAAGCCCATGCCGAGGCGGCGGGTTACAGCGTGGTGCGCGAGTATTGCGGGCACGGTATTGGCCAGCAGATGCATGAAGCGCCAGAGGTGCTGCACATTGGCCAACGTGGTATGGGCATGAAGCTGAAGCCGGGCATGGTGTTTACCATCGAGCCGATGATCAACCAGGGTGGGCGTGGGACGCGCACGCTGAAGGATGGCTGGACGGTGATTACCCGTGACCACAGCCTGTCGGCGCAGTGGGAGCATACCGTGGCGGTGACCGAGGACGGGTTTGAGGTGCTGACGCTGCGGGAAGAAGAGTGCCGCAGCTAGCCCCTTGTTGCAGAGGGGCGGAGACGATTGCATGAAGCAGAAATAAAAAAAGCGACCCTAAGGTCGCTTTCTTT